>JAMPDU010000027.1 GCA_023665505.1 Ruminococcus sp. | reverse complement strand
GTTACAAATTAACAACACGGCGGGCGGGGAGACCCCGCCCCTACAGATTAAACCCGTTTTCTTTCAAAAATTTATTAAGGACGGCACAATTTTCCGCAAGGTCGGCGGCGTTTTCGTAACCGCCCCTGTACAGCTCGATTATCAGACTTCCCCCAAAGCCGCTTTTTGCCAGTTCCTCAAAAAGGGACTTGTTGTCGTACTCCCCAAAGCCGAATTTAAGGCAGTCCCCCGCCTCGCCGAAATCCGAGTAGTGGACGTGCTTGATATTCCCCCCGAGGGCGCGGACCATTTCTATAGGGTCAGTACCCGCACGGTGCGCCTGTTTCGCGTCAAGGACAAAGGCGGCTT
Source organism: Ruminococcus sp. (assembly GCA_023665505.1). GTDB lineage: Bacteria > Bacillota > Clostridia > Oscillospirales > Ruminococcaceae > RGIG8773. Next base: position 27,143 of record JAMPDU010000027.1, on the reverse strand, counting down.
TGTCCCCCAGTGCGGCTTTCATTTTCTTGAGAAAGTCGATTTTCCCCCCGGTGCAGCGGGAAACGTTCTCCTGCACGGCGCACACCCCGAACTCCTCGGCGGTTTCCTGCAAGCGGAGAAAGCGCTCGAAGTACCCCTCGTCGGGGAACGGGTTCAAATCCTTGTTGCCGTGGAGCACGAAATATTTCGCCCCGAAAAGGTTCATAAACTCGAAAAAATTTTTGTAATAGTCCAGCATATCCGCAACCCGCCGCTCATAGTCGGTGAAGAGCATCATCGGCTCGATGCCGCAGGTAAACGGGTGCACCGAAACCACGTCAACGCCGTACTCACGCTGTACCGCCAGCATTTCGGCGCGGTAGGGGTCCGAAAGCTCGCAGTGAGAATTAACAAAAATTTCGGCGGTTTTAACGCCGTTTTCGGCAATTTGACGAAACGCCTTTTCCACGTCCATAGGGTAGAAACAAGCCGTTGACACGCCCGCTTTCATTGGGAAAATCTTCCTTTCTCGGCAAATTTGCGGGACGGGAAACCCGTCCCTTACGAATTTTTGTCCTTTTTAATTCCGTCCAAGCCTCTTGACAGCAGCACCCACCCAACGGCGGCTACAGCCAGTCCTATAAGCATTTGCAGGGCTATCGCCCCGGTTACCTGCCCGCTGTCACGGTACTCCTCGGCGGCGGCGGAAACGCTGTTCAGACTTAAATACGCCGAGCCGTCGGGGTTGCGGTAGAGCTTAAACTCCATATCCGTATTTTTTTCGAGCGCGCTGTACTCGTCGTAAACGCTTTTCGGCACGGCTTGCTCCTCGGTGTAGGAATTATCCCCGTCCGTCACAAGAAATTCCACATAATAGGTACGGTCGACGCTGCCTATGGAGTGCCCCCTGCCGTCCATATCCTGCCCGCCCACCCGGGACTCGGCGGCGCGGGTGTTTGTTATACGGGCGGTTACGGTTTTTTCGTAGGTCAGGGAATTTTCCTCGCCCCCCGCGGTTTGGAAACCCAAGGCAATCGCGCCCACACCCGCGGCTAAAATCAGCAGTCCCACGATTAGAAGTATTTTGTGTTTGTTCATTTTGGTATGTCCTTTCGTAAAAAGTCAATGGTGGATTTGCATAAAATTTTAAAATAAATTTTGTGTAAACATACGAAATTTTTGCAAAAACGGCGGACAGTTAAGTCCGCCGAAATTTTTTACGCCTTAGCCTTTTTAGCCTTGCCGCCCTTGCGGAATTTATCCTCCAGCGTAAGCCAAAGCGGACAGGTAAAGCATACCGAAGAGTACGCGCCCGCGATCATGCCTATCATCATAGGCAGGGAGAAGGAAATTATCGAGGTCACCCCGTAAATCGCCGCCACGATTGTTACCGCCAGCATTGCAACAATTGTTGTAATGGACGTATTTATGGAGCGCGTCAGGGACTGGTTAATGCTCATATTTACGATTTCGTTGCGGGTTTTGGACTTCCTGTACAGGGTCTCGTTCTCCCGGATACGGTCGTAAATTACGATTGTGTTGTTAATGGAATAGCCCAAAATTGTCAGCACAACCGCCATAAAATTGGCATTTATTGACATATGGCAGATTATGAACGTGCCGTACACAATAATACAGTCGTGGAGCAGCGCGGCGATTGCGCACACGCCCGCAAGCCAGCCGCCGATATTTTTAAAGCGTATGGCGATATAGATTACCAGCACGATAAAGGACAGAAGCACCGCAACCAAACACTTCAGAAAGAACTCTTTACCCGAGGAGGGCGACACGTCCGAGGACTCGATAAGCTCGATGTTGTTGGCGGCGTACTTTTCCGTAAGAGTGTTTGTCAGCTCGAACTGCTTGTCGGAGGTCAGCCCGCTGTTTGAAATGAGGGAAAGCTGAATGTTATTCCTGCCCGTGGAAAAATCCTCGCCCACGGTGGACGTTACCCCTATGCCGTCGAGAGCGGCTGTTGCGTCGCTTTCAAACTGCGCCTGGTCCAGGTCGCCGTCGTAGACGTAGGTCAAAATAGTACCGCCCTTAAACTGAATGTCAAGGTTCGCGCCGAAAATAAAGGTGGACAGTATAGACACGGCAATTACAACCGCCGAGATTATAAAAAACGTTTTCTTGTTGCCCACAAAGTCGAATTTGTACTTATTCATTTGCAGCGCCTCCTCCGTAAAGCTTGGGGTTTCTCATTGCCTTGAATTTCGACAGGGACGCAAGCATAAGCCTTGAACAGAACACTCCGAAAAAGAGGTTCAGGGCAACGCCCGTCAGCAAGGTAAAGCCGAACGAGTAGATAGTACCCGCGGTGGACGGCCCGAACATAAAGAACACAAAGTGGAGCAGCTTTGCGAAAACGCTGTCCGGCGTACCGAACGCGCCCATAAGGATTATGGCAACCAAAATCATTGTGACGTTGCCGTCCAAAATCGCGGAGAACGCCCGCTTAAAGCCCGACTCGATAGAGCCGTCCAGCGTTTTGCCGTTGGCGAGTTCCTCCTTGATACGCTCGGATGTTATGATATTCGCGTCAACGCCCATACCTACCGCAAGAATAATACCCGCGATGCCGGGGATTGTCAGTATAGAGCCGTTCATAAAGCTGAAATAGCCCGAAATAAACGCCAGCGTACCCGCAACCTGTCCGATGAGGGAAACCACCGCCACCGCGCCGGGGAGGCGGTACAAAGCTATCATAAACACCGCTATGAACGCGAACGCGATAAGTCCCGCGATAACCATAGCCTCAAGCGCGCCCGTGCCGAGACTTGGGGAGATTGTGGAAAAACTTGCGGTCACCAGCTTAAAGGGCAATGCGCCCGAGTTAATCTTGTCGGCGAGGGACTTTGCGCTTTCCGCGTCAAAGCTGCCCGAAATGGTTGCTCTGCCGTCGGTGATAACCGCCGAAACTCTCGGGTAGGAGAAACAGGTGTCGTCCATCCAAATGGAGATAACGCCGCCCTCGGCATAGAGCTTTTCGGTGGCGGCGGCGAATTTCTCCGCGCCCTCGCTTGTAAGGGTAAGGCTCACAAGCCATTCGAGGTTGTTGCTGCTGTCCTGAGTGTACACCGCGTCAGCTTTCTGCACGTCAGAGCCGACAAGAATGACATTCTCGGCTGTTACGCCCGTAGGCGCGCCCAGCTCGTCCACCTCGTAGCCCTCACGGAAAGTCAGCTCGGCAGTTTCGCCCAGCTCCTTAACGGCAGCCTCCGGGTCGAAGTTCGCCTCGCCCTCTTTCCATGGGAAACGGACGATAATTCGGTCGTTGTTGTAGTCGATATAGCTTTCGTAATCGGTAATACCCAATTTCATCATACGCTGAACGATTACCTCTTTGGCGGCGTCAAGCTGGTCGTTCTCCGCGTCTATCCCCTCGGGGGGAGTGAATGTAACGTCAACGCCGCCCTTGATGTCTATACCGAAACGGATATTCCGCGCGCCCTTGACGTAAACTGTCTCAATATCGCCGTAATAGCTTGAAATGCCGAAAATTACCGTTGCCGCAAAAATAATTATCAGCGCAAAAACGATAAAAAAGACAGGCTTTTTGACCTTTCTCACGATTTTACCTCCTGTTATGCCGATTTATCGGCAGAAATTATCATTTTATTATACCATTATTATGCCGTTATGTCAAGGGGAAATTAGTTAATATTTAATAATTAATAATTAACAATTTTTTACACGTGTTCTTTGTACCTCTGTAATTAAATTGCATAAAATAATTATTAATTATTAATTATTAATTATTAATTGAACTGCCCCCATTTTGGTGTTATAATATAAATGCCGAAAGGAGAACTGCAAAATGTCAAAACTACCCACCCGCCTCCGCACCCTCCGGGAGGACAGCCACCTTACCCAGCGGCAGCTTGCCGAATACCTCGGTCTCCGCCAGCAGACCTACTCCCGCTACGAGCGTGGGGAGCTTATCCCCTCCCTTGCCTCCATGGCGGCTTTGGCGGACTTCTACGACACAAGCGTGGACTTCCTTGTGGGTGTAACGGACAATCCCGTAAGGAAAAAATAAACCGCAGGGAAAAATTTCCCCGCGGTAATTTTTTAGTCAGCAAGTCAGTCCACAAGAGAAATTATCGCCATTTCCGCGGCGTCTCCTCTTCTCGGACCGATTTTTACAATCCTTGTGTAACCGCCGTTTCTGTCGGCGTACTTGGGAGCTATCTCGTCGAAAAGTTTCTTAACGACGTCCTCCTTTGTAACATAAGCAAGAACCTGCCTCTTCGAGTGGAGGTCGTTGGTTTTGGCTGTGGTTATCATCTTTTCAGCCATAGAACGGACTTCCTTGGCTCTGGTAACGGTTGTTTCAATCTTTCCGTTTTCGAGAAGATAGGTTACCATCGCTCTGAGCATAGCTTTTCTGTGGTCGCTTGCGCGGCCTAATTTTCTGGTTCCCGGCATTTATATTCACTCCTTACATATCAATATTTAAAAATTGCGCGAATTGTGTGCGGTAAATCGCGGCAGCGATTACTCCTCCTCCGCGCTTAAGTCAAAGCCCAGCGTCTGGAGCTTTTCCTTAACCTCGTCGAAAGATTTCTTACCCAGGTTTCTGACTTTCATCATTTCCTCTTCGGACTTCTGAATAAGGTCGTCAACCGTGTTTATTCCGGCGCGTTTCAAGCAGTTGAACGAACGCACCGACAAGTCAAGTTCCTCAATGGTCATCTCAAGGATTTTTTCTTTACCCTTGTCGTCCTTTTCTATCATTATTTCGGTAATAGCGGACTCGTCGGAAAGCTCTGTAAACGGTTTCAGATGCTCAATGAGGAGATTGGCTGCCTGTGAAACAGCCTCCTTCGCGGAAACCACGCCGTCCGTCCAGACCTCAAGCACAAGCTTGTCGTAGTCCGTCACCTGACCCAGACGGGTATCCTCCACGGAGTAGTTCACCTTTAACACGGGGGTATAGATTGAATCTACCGCAATTACGTCAATACCGAAGTTTGAGAGCTGCTTGTTTTTCTCGGCAGGTACATATCCCCTGCCCTTGTCAATGGTAATTTCCATATAGAGCTTAGCGTCCTTGCCGAGAGTTGCTATGTGCATCTCGGGAACAAGAATATCCACCTCGGAATCCGTTTTTATATCTCCCGCGGTGACCTCGCACTCGTCCTCCGCCTCCACATAGACGGTCTTAGGTCCCTCGCCGTGCAGCTTTGCCGTAAGACCCTTAAGGTTAAGAACGATTTCCGTTACGTCCTCTTTAACTCCCGGGACTGTTGACAGCTCGTGGTGTATACCGTCTATCTTTACAGATGTTACTGCAACGCCGGGGAGCGAGGAGAGCAGAACGCGTCTGAGACTGTTGCCCAAAGTGTGTCCGTAGCCGCGCTCCAGCGGGGCAACCGTAAACTTGCCGTAGGTGCCGTTGCTTTTAAGCTCGACGGTATCAATTTCCGCCTTCTGAATTGGTTCAAGCATAATATAACCCTCCTGTTTCGTATTGCGGATAACGTATAATACTGTTTCACCTTTGAAACGCGTACGTATCGCGGGTGAAACGCAGCAAGCTCATTACTTGGAATACAGCTCGACGATAAGGTGAGTCTGCGTCTCGTAGTCGAGATCCTCGGTATTGGGCATACGAACGACTTTCGCCGCGAAGTTTGCCTTGTCCGATTCCAGCCAAAGAGGAACAGTTCTGCTTGCGGTCTGCTCAACAACGTCCTTGAATTTCACGCTGCTCCTGCTGCCCTCGTAAAGAGCGATAACGTCCCCCGCCTTAACTCTGTAGGACGGAATGTTTATGCGCTTGCCGTTTACGGTAAAGTGCCTGTGGGTTACAAGCTGTCTCGCCTCGCGCCTTGTGAGGGACAGACCCATTCTGTACACCACATTGTCAAGTCTCGACTCAAGAATGGTGATAAGGTTATCGCCCGTCTTGCCCTCCATTTTCTCGGCAATCTCGAAGTAGTGCGCGAAAGGCTTTTCAAGCACTCCGTAGATGAATTTCAGTTTCTGTTTTTCCTTAAGCTGCATGCCGTACTCCGACACCTTTTTCCTGTTATTCGCGCCGGGGTTTCTGTTGGACTCCTTGGAAATACCCATTACCATAGGGCTTATTCCCAAATATCTGCATCTCTTAAGAATTGGTTCTTTATTTAAAGCCATAGTATTAACACCTCCTGTAAATTAGACGCGTCTTCTCTTGGGAGGACGGCATCCGTTGTGGGGAATAGGCGTAACGTCTTTGATAAGCTTAACTTCCAGACCCACCGTCTGCAAAGCTCTTATCGCAGCCTCACGTCCCGCGCCCGGTCCTTTTACGTAAACCTCGACGGTTTTCAGACCGTGCTCCATAGCCGCTCTTGCCGCTGTTTCGGCGGCGGACTGTGCCGCGAACGGAGTGGATTTCTTAGACCCTCTGAAACCGAGACCGCCCGCCGACGCCCATGAAATTGCGTTGCCCTGCGTATCCGTAATAGTTACGATGGTATTATTGAAAGTGGACTGGATATGAACCGCTCCGTTTTCAATATTCTTGCGTTCCCGACGGCGTCTTACGACCGTCTTTTTACCCTTTACCTGAGCCATTCGTTCATTCCCTCCTTACTTTTTCTTATTCGCAATTGTCTTTACGGGACCCTTGCGTGTTCTTGCGTTTGTTTTGGTTCTCTGTCCTCTTACGGGCAGACCCTTTCTGTGTCTGATACCTCTGTAGCAGCCGATTTCAACCAGTCTCTTTATATTCAGAGCGACGTTTCTCCTCAAATCGCCCTCCACCATAAAGTTATGGTCGATATACTCACGAAGTTTAGCTACGTCGTCCTCCGTCAGGTCCTTTACCCTTGTGTCGGGGTTTACGCCTGTATTCGCCAGGATTACGTCCGCTGATTTGCGACCTATTCCGTATATATAAGTAAGTCCTATCTCAACTCTCTTATTCTTGGGAAGGTCAACGCCGGCAATACGTGCCATTAACAATACACCTCCGTATTAGATTTTACTTTGTTTGTTTAATCTTGATTATCTGTGCTTTTGGTTGCTCTGCTGTAAACTGTTACCTGTTCACAGGAGAGGTTAGAGGCAAGAGGTTAGAAATCTCGGGCTGCCGCTGCGCGGGTCGCCCTCGCCCCTCCCCCTGCTTTGCAGGGTTAGCCTTGCCTTTGTTTGTGCTTGGGGTTTTCGCAGATAACCATTACCTTGCCTTTTCTTTTGATGATTTTGCACTTTTCGCACATCGGTTTTACCGAAGGTCTTACTTTCATAATAATTGCCACCTTTCCGAAATTTTGTGCAACAGATTATTTTGCCCGCCATGTTATTCTGCCTTTGGAGAGATCGTATGGCGACATCTCCACCGTTACCTTATCCCCCGGAACTATTCTGATATAATTCATTCGGAGCTTTCCGGAAACGTGAGCAAGAATTTTATGTCCGTTGGCAAGTTCCACCTGGAACATTGCGTTTGGCAGAGCCTCTATGACCGTACCCTCAATCTCAATTACATCTTCCTTAGACAAGCAAATGCCTCCTCGTTAGGAATTTTCGGTTTCGGGACTGCCCTTTTCCGCAAATTCGCGGAGACGGCGTCTCAGCCCCTTGTCTGTAAGATTGCTCATCGCTATAACCGTTTTCGTTGCCGCCAAATGCTTTAACCGCTTTTTTTTCGGCTTTTCGAGTTTCCTCTCCTTGCCGTCCGCAAGAAAAGCAAAATCGCCCTCCAACGCCGTTATAACCATGAAACGTCCCTTGTCGTGTCCCGCCTTTGATTTGACTATCATTCCCCGCGTTACTTCCATAACCTGCCACCTCTCACAGTGTTGGCTTTGTCATAATCACCGGACCGTCGGGCGTTACCGCCACCGTATGCTCGAAGTGCGCCGCAAGCGAACCCGATTTTGTAACCACCGTCCAGCCGTCTTTGAGAACTCTAACTTCCTCGCCCACGGCGTTTATCATCGGCTCGATACAAATCGTCATTCCCGCCACCAGTCTCGGACCGCGCCCCGCCTTGCCGAAATTCGGCACTTCCGGGTCTTCGTGGAGCTTTCGCCCTATTCCGTGACCGATATACTGTCTGCATACGCTGAAACCGTACCCCTCGCAGTATTCCTGCACCGCGTGACCGATGTCGCCGATCCTGTTCCCGGGGACAGCTTGTTCAATGCCCTTGTAAAGGCTCTCGTTGGTGACTTTCAGCAGCATTTCCGCCTCCTTGGAAATCTTCCCGCAGGCGAAGGTATACGCCGTGTCTCCGTGAAAGCCGTCCTTTTCCGCGCTTACGTCCACGCTTATAATATCGCCCTCCCGAATTCTTACCCTTTTGGAGGGAATACCGTGTATAAGCTGTTCGTTAAGGCTTATGCAGCAGGAGGCGGGGAAACCGCCGTACCCCTTAAGCATAGCTTTCGCGCCGTGCCGGACGATATAGTCGTGAATGATTTTGTCAAGCTCAAAAGTTGTCATGCCGTCCTTAATGGACTGTCCGCCGAAGTGCAGCGCGTTGGCGGTAATTATACCGATTTTGCGCATCTTCTCCAGCTCTGATTTTGATTTAACATTGATCATTTTTCACACACTTTTCCTGTAGTCGTAGGAATTATGCTCCGATCGCCTTCAGCACCTTTGCCGAAGTCTCCTTTACTTCCTCCTGACCCTGAACTCTTGACAGCTTGCCTCTCTTGTCGTAGAAATCCGCAAGGGGCGCGGTCTGCTCATGGTATGTGCGAAGTCTTTCGATAACCGTCTCGGGAGCGTCGTCCTTGCGCTGAACAGCCGCGCCGCCGCACTTGTCGCAAACGCCCTCGGTTTTGGGAGGATTGAACTCAATATGGTAGGACGCGCCGCACTTCTCGCAGACACGTCTGCCGGAAAGTCTGCCCTGAATAGTCTCGTCGGGAACGTCGATGGAAACTACCTTGTCGATATTAACTCCCATTTTTTCAAGAGCCTCCGCCTGTGGTACGGTTCTGGGGAAACCGTCGAGGATAAAGCCGTTTTTGCAGTCGTCCTCGGCGATACGGTCTTTCAGAATACCGATAACCACCTCGTCGGGAACGAGCGCGCCGCTTTCCATAAAGCCCTTAGCCTTTACGCCCATTTCCGTGCCGTTTTTGACAGCCTCGCGGAGAATATTTCCCGTTGAGATTTGGGGTATTCCCAGCTTTTCGCTGATAACCTCCGCCTGAGTACCTTTACCCGCGCCCGGCGCTCCTAATAAAATCAAGTTCATATAATTTCCTCCTTTTAGAAATTTTTTCTTTGTAGGGGCGGGGTCTCCCCGCCCGCGGGACGGGAAACCCGTCCCCTACGAAATTCATCACTCCAAAAAGCCCTTATGGTGCCTCATCATCATTTGGGACTCCAAAGTTCTGACAGTTTCAAGAACCACGCTTACTATAATGAGTATTGACGTACCGCCCATCGCTATTCCCAAATCGGGGAAAGCAAGGTTGGTGAGAATAGGGAATATGGCGATTACACCGAGGAAAAACGCTCCCACAAGAGTTATCTTGCCGAGAACCCTCTTGATGAAATCGCTGGTGGGTTTGCCGGGACGTATGCCCGGTATTCCGCCGTTATTCTGACGGAGACCGTTTGCGATCTCTATCGGATTGTACTGCATTGAAACATAAAAATAGTTAAACGCAATAATCAGCAGGAAATAAAGAATAGCGTACCATGGACTGGTATAGCTGAAAAAATGGAGGAAACCCGCATAAAATTTCTGCCAAAAGGTTTCCGGAACAGCCGCGGGCTTGATAAACATCGACAGCGTTGACGGCAGCGACATTATCGCCATAGCGAAGATGATAGGCATTACGCCGCTCATGGCTATTTTGATTGGAATGTGCGTGCTCTGTCCGCCGTACTGCTTTCTGCCCACAACTCGTTTTGCATACTGAATGGGAATACGTCTTTCGGATTCGTTCATGAAAACGATAAAGCCGATCATCAGCACGAACACGATAAGGACTGCCGGCACTACAAAAACATATTTTGTGTCCGCCTTTATCTGCTCGAACATATTCTGTATCGCGCCCGGTCCTCTCGAAACGATACCCGCGAAGAGTATCATGGAAATGCCGTTTCCGATACCGTTTTCATTGATTCTGTTGCCAAGCCACACCACAATGCTCGCGCCCGCGGTAAAGGCAAGAACTATCGTTATGCCCGTGAAAACCCCGGGAAAACCGCTTGTGTACGTCAGCGCGCCCTGATTTCTGAGCGTAATGAAGTACGCGTAAGACATCACCAGCGAGATAAGCAGCGCCACAAGGCTCGTTATCTTCTGAAGTTTCTTTCTCCCCGACTCGCCCTCTTTCTGGAGGTTCTCCAGCGGCGGGAGCGCGTAGGTCAAAAGCTGAACGATGATAGACGCGTTGATATACGGCTGAATTGACAGCGCGAACAGCGTACCCTGCGAAAGCGCGCCGCCGCTGAGCAAATTCATGTAGCTGAGGAAGTTTCCCTCCGCGAACATGCTGCTCACCGCGTCCGGATCCATAAACGGAACGGGAACGTGACAGCCTATCCTAAAGACGAGTATTATCAGTAATGTGTAAAGAATTTTCTTTCTTAATTCCGGAACCTTCCAAGCGTTTCTGAAGGTTGAAAACACATTACATCACCTCTGCCTTTCCGCCTGCCTTCTCGATTTTCTCCTTAGCGGACGCCGAAAAAGCGGCAGCCTTTACAGTAAGATTTACGTTAAGCTCGCCCTTGCCGAGAACCTTAACGCCGTTGTCCGTTTTCTTGACGATACCCGCCGCCTTGAGCAGCTCCGTATCCACAACCGTGCCCTCCTTGAACTTTGCAAGGTCGGAAACGTTGATAACCTCGGGCTTAGCCGCGAAAACGTTGTTAAAGCCTCTCTTCGGTATACGTCTCGCAAGAGGCATCTGACCGCCCTCGAAACCGGGTCTTACTCCTCCGCCCGAGCGGGCGTTCTGACCCTTGTGACCCTTGCCCGCGGTTTTGCCGTTGCCCGAGCCGTGACCTCTGCCTATTCTCTTGACGTCTCTTACAGACCCTGCGGCAGGGGATAATTCGTGAATTTTCATAGCTTTTGCGCCTCCTTTCGGCTTACGCCTCTGTAACCTCTATGAGGTGTGCGATTTTGTTTATTTTGCCCTTAGTAGCGTCGTTGTCGGGCTGTTCGGTTATATCCCCGATTTTGCGGAGTCCGAGGGAAACAGCCGTTGCGTACTGGTCTTTCTTAACGCTGTTAAGACTTCTGACAAGCTTTATTTTCTTAGCCATTGTACCCGTCCTCCTTAACCCAGAATTTCTTTGATTGATTTGCCTCTTATCTCGGCAACTTCCTTTGCGCTGCGGCACTGCGACAGCCCCTGAATGGTGGCTCTCACCACGTTGCAGGCGTTGTTTGAACGCAGCGACTTTGTCCTGATGTCCTTAATGCCCGCCATTTCGATAACCGCGCGGACGGGTCCGCCCGCGATAACGCCCGTACCGGGAGCTGCGGGTTTCATAAGCACTCTTCCCGCGCCGAATTTTCCGATTATCTCGTGGGGGATAGTCGTTCCCTTAAGGGAAACCTTTATAAGATTTTTCTTAGCGTCCTCGATACCCTTGCGGATAGCGTCGGGAACTTCTCCCGATTTACCCATGCCGAAACCTACCGTGCCGTTGCCGTCGCCCACAACCACGAGAGCCGCGAACTTGAAGATACGTCCGCCCTTAACGGTTTTGGAAACTCTGTTGATAGCAACCACTTTTTCGGTAAGCTCCATATTGGACGCGTCTATTTTAGCGTTTGCCAAAATTATTCCTCCTTTTAGAGTTACTTTGTCAGCCTATGTCAGATACAATACGAAGAGGTTAGAGGCAAGAGGTAAGAATTTGTAAACTCTTGTTTCTCTTTCTGCCGTTGCTCTGCGGCTGATTGTTAATAAATAGGTTCTTTTACTTTGGTGTAACTTCCCCTAAACGCGTTTCTGCCCGGCTTAGAAATTTAAGCCGCCTTTTCTTGCGCCCTCGGCAAGCTCAGCCACTCTGCCGTGATAAAGGAAACCCGCGCGGTCGAAAACCACGTCCTTGATACCTTTTTCCGCAGCCTTTGACGCAATAAGCTCGCCCACCTTGAACGCGCCCTCTTTGTTTCCGCCGCTGCCGTCAAAGCCCTTTTCGAGGGAAGACGCCGCGCAAAGGGTTACGCCCGCCTCGTCGTCGATGATCTGCGCGTAGATGTGCTTAGCGCTGCGGAAAACGTTAAGTCTCGGGCAAGCCGCCGTACCGCTTATCTTCGAGCGAACGCGGAGCTGTCTTTTAGCTCTTGCCGCTTTTCTGTTTATCTGCTTAACCATTGATTTCAACTCCTTTTCATAACAGGAATAGTAGTTGTCTTTCAAACTGTCCCATTCCATCAGTTAGGATTTTTCTTAGGGAATTATTTTTTACCCTTACCCGCTTTACCCTCTTTGCGGATAATTCTCTCGCCCGTGTAGCGGATACCCTTGCCCTTGTAAGGCTCGGGGGGTCTTTTTTCTCTTACCTCAGCGGCGAACTGACCTACTTTCTGCTTGTCGATGCCGTTGATAACGATTTTGTTGGGGGCGGGAACGTCGATTGTGATGCCCTCCGTCTCGGGAACGATTACTTGATGGGAGTAACCGAGGTTCATAACAAGGTTCTTGCCCTGCTTTTGAGCACGGTAGCCCACGCCCTCGATGTCCAAAGACTTTGAGTAGCCGTTTGTAACGCCCTCAACCATATTGTTGATAAGAGTTCTCGTCAAGCCGTGGAGGGACTTGTGTACCTTTTCCTCCGAGGGACGTTCAACGATAATTTCCGTACCCTCCTGCTTGATAATCATATCGCCGTTGAATGTGTTTGTGAGTGTGCCCTTAGGTCCCTTTACCGTAACGGCAGAGCCGTCGATTTTAACGTCGACGCCGGCGGGAACAGTAATGGGCTTTTTGCCTATTCTTGACATTTACGTGTTCCTCCTTACCATACGAACGCGAGGACTTCTCCGCCGACGTGCAGCTCTCTTGCTTTCTTGTCGGTCATAACGCCCTTTGAAGTGGAAACGATAGCTATACCGAGACCCTTCATAACCTTGGGCATATCCTCGCAGCTTGAATAAATTCTGAGACCCGGCTTAGAAACTCTGCGCAGCCCCGTAATAACCTGAGACTTGTTCTCGCCGTATTTCAGTGTAATCCTGATGATACCCTGCTTTCCGTCGTCGATAATCTGATAGCTCTTGAGGTACCCCTCGTCAACCAGTATCTGGGTGATAGCCTTCTTCATATTGGAAGCAGGAACGTCAACAGTCGCGTGCTTTGCGGAATTGGCGTTTCGTATTCTCGTCAGTATATCCGCAATTGTATCTGTAATTTGCATAACAGTTGATCCTCCTCGAAAAATTCTTTAAAAGCCGACATAAGCCTTTTCATAAGAGTTCGGTCAAAGCAAAGGTTCAACCCGACCCGTAACGGTTCTTTTATTCTAACCTCTGACTTCCAACCTCTATCCTCTAACTTACCAGCTTGCTTTTTTAACACCGGGGATTTGACCCTTGTGGGCAAGCTCTCTGAAACAGATACGGCAAATGCCGAATTTTCTCATATAAGCGTGGGGTCTGCCGCAGATTTTGCATCTGTTGTAAGCTCTTGTGCTGTACTTGGGATTTCTCTGCTGCTTAACTTTCATAGATGTTTTAGCCATTTTTAATTATCCCCCCTCTTACTTGGCGAAAGGCGCGCCCATAAGCTCAAGCAGTGCCTTAGCCTCTTCGTCGGTGTTTGCGGTAGTGATAATATTTATGTCCATACCGCGAACCTTGTCGATTTTATCGTACTCAATCTCGGGGAAAATAAGCTGCTCCTTGATACCCGTGGAATAGTTTCCTCTTCCGTCGAAAGAGTTGCCGTTTATTCCTCTGAAGTCGCGGACACGGGGGAACGCCACATTGAAAAGCCTGTCGAGGAATTCGTACATTCTCTCGCTGCGGAGAGTTACCTTAACGCCGATAGGCATTCCCTCACGGAGCTTAAAGTTCGCCACGGATTTCTTTGCGCGGCACACAACGGGTTTCTGTCCCGTAATAGCCGCCAAATCGGACATAATCGCGTCGATAACCTTGGCGTTGTCCTTAGCCTCGCCCGCGCCTACGTTGATAACAACCTTGTCAACCTTGGGTATCTGCATAACGCTCTTGTAGCCGAATTTTTTCATTAAAGCAGGAGCCACTGTGCTGACATAAAGTTCTTTCATATTGGATGCCATATCAATTACTCCTTTCCTTAATAAGACTTGCCGCAGTCCGCGTGCTTGCAGACCCTTGTCTTTGTGCCGTCGTCCTCGATTTTATGAGCAAGTCTCGTGGGCTTGCCGCACTTGGGGCATACAGCCATTACCTTTGACGCGTAGAGGGGAGCCTCGCACTTAACGATGCCGCCCTGCTGACCCATCTGTCTGGGTTTAACGTGCTTTGTAACGATGTTAAGACCCTCAACGATTACCTTGCCCTCTTTTGGAGATACCTCCAGCACCTTGCCCTGCTTGCCCTTGTCCTTGCCGGAAAGGATAACCACGGTATCGCCTGTTTTAACGTGTAATTTATTCATCTGCCGCGCCTCCTTACAGAACCTCGGGAGCAAGGGACAGAATTTTCATATAATCCTTGTCTCTCAGCTCGCGGGCAACAGGTCCGAAAATACGTGTTCCCCTTGGGTTCTTGTCTTCCTTGATAATTACGGCAGCGTTCTCGTCGAAACGGATATAAGTTCCGTCCTCCCGCCTTAAACCCTTAGCGGAACGGACTATAACTGCCTTAACGACGTCGCCTTTCTTAACAACGCCGCCTGGTGTTGCTTTCTTGACCGACGCAACAACAACATCGCCGATGTTCGCGTATCTTCTGCGCGTACCGCCCAGAACTCTGATACACATAAGCTCTTTCGCGCCTGTGTTGTCAGCCACTTTCAGATATGTCTGCATCTGAATCATAGCGAAATCCTCCTTTTAGAGGCAAGAAATTCAGAGGCAAGAGGCAAGAACGCCCCTTTGTCAGCCCTGTTTTTCCGCCTTGAAAATTTGTGAGTGAAACAAGCTTTTCCATAGCAGCAACAACTCTTGCATCTTGCTTCTTAAACTCTTGCTTCTTGCGGTGCTTCCCCGCAGCCGTGCGTTTCTTTGAAAAGCCGCACCGCTGCCGTTTGCACTCCTTTGAGCCGCCCTTACTTAGCCTGCTCGATAACCTTTACAAGACGCCATCTCTTATCTTTCGATATGGGGCGCGTCTCCATAATTTCAACTCTGTCGCCTATTCTGCAAGTGTTGTTTTCATCGTGAGCCTTAAGTTTAATGGTTCTCTTGATGATTTTCTTGTACAGCGGGTGCTGAACATTGTCAACAATGGCGACAACAATTGTTTTGTCCATCTTGTTGGAAACTACCTTGCCAACTCTTGTTTTTCTCAGATTTCTTTCAGCCATTTTTGTTTCCTCCCTTCACTTACTGCTCAGACTTGGAACGCTCGTTCATGATAGTCATTACACGGGCAATATCCTTTTTAACAGCCTTGAGCCGCGTCGGGTTGTCGAGCTGATTTATAGCGTGCTGAAAACGAAGAGCGAAAAGCTCTTTTTTCAGATCGGCAAGCTTAGTGTCAAGCTCAACAGCAGTCATATCTCTTACTTCCGCAGCTTTCATTATTCGCTCGCCTCCTGTTCCTCACGTACTACAAATTTACATTTAATGGGCAGCTTGTGCATCGCCAGACGCATAGCCTCTCTCGCGGTTTCCTCGCTTACGCCCGCGATTTCAAAAAGAACTCTTCCGGGCTTAACAACCGCAACCCAGTACTCGGGAGAACCTTTTCCGGAACCCATTCGGGTCTCGGCGGGTTTCTCGGTGATAGGCTTGTCGGGGAATATCTTTATCCACACCTGACCGCCTCTCTTGATATAACGTGTCATGGCGATACGGGCAGCCTCGATTTGGTTGGAGGTTATCCAAGCCGGCTCCAGCGCCTGCAAGCCGAACTCGCCGTTGGAAACCTTGTTCCCCCGGTAAGCCTTGCCCGTAAGACGTCCTCTGTGTACTCTTCTGTACTTAACTCTCTTCGGAAGCAGCATTACTGATTACCTCCCTCTCTTTTGGGCGCGCGTTCTCTGCGCTCTCCCCGTCCGCCTCTGCGGTCGTCGTTATTTCTGCGGGGTTTCTTTTCGGTTCTCTCGGTCATAACTCTCGCCTTGGCGGCGTCGCCCTTGAGAATTTCACCCTTATAAATCCAAACCTTAACGCCTATTCTGCCGTAGGTCGTAGCCGCCTCGGCAAAACCGTAGTCGATGTCCGCGCGTATGGTCTGGAGGGGAATTGTACCCTCGTGATAGCTTTCGGAACGGGCGATTTCAGCGCCGCCTATACGTCCGCTGACCATAACCTTGATACCCTTCGCGCCGAGTTTCATGGCACGTCCGATAGCCTGTTTCATAGCTCTTCTGTAGGAAACGCGGTTTTCAAGCTGCGCCGCGATGCTCTCGGCGACAAGCTGCGAATCCATATCGGGGGACTTCACCTCGACGATATTCATCGCCACCGATTTTTTCATCATCTTCTCAACGTCCAAACGGAGCTTTTCGATATTCTCGCCGCCCCGACCGATAACAATACCGGGCTTAGCGCAGTGAACGTGAATTCTCACCTTGTCCGCGAACCTTTCGATTTCAATGCGGGGCACGCCCGCCGCGTACAGGTTTTTCTTGATATATTTGCGGACGTTATAGTCCTCGACCAGGGTGTCGCCGAAAGCTGCTTTATTTGCAAACCAGCGGGAATCCCAATCCTTGATAACGCCCACACGCATACCGTGCGGATTAACCTTTTGTCCCATTTAGTTTACCTCCTCTTCGGCTTATTCTTTTTCCTTTACCGCAAGAGTGACATGGGAAGTCCTCTTGAGGATACGGAACGCCCTGCCTTGCGCTCTGGGCATAATTCTTTTCAT
Source organism: Ruminococcus sp. (assembly GCA_023665505.1). Taxonomy (GTDB): domain Bacteria; phylum Bacillota; class Clostridia; order Oscillospirales; family Ruminococcaceae; genus RGIG8773. Next base: position 10,210 of record JAMPDU010000027.1, on the reverse strand, counting down.
GATAGGACCGGGGCAAACGAAACATTCCGAAACGTACAGATTATCTGCGTCCATTCCGAAATTATTCTCAGCGTTCGCAACCGCGGACTTCAAAAGCTTTTCCAGATACTCGCAGGCAGATTTGGGTGTGTGCCGCAAAATCGCCATGGCGGTCTCAACGTCCTTTCCTCTTATGAGGTCGAGGACTATCTGAACCTTTCTCGGAGCGATGCGGGCATTTTTAAGATATGCTCTTGCTTCCATTTAAAATTCTCCTCTCTGCCTTATTTCTTTCCGTTATTGGATACTTTGGAGCCTGCGTGACCCTTGTAAGTCCTTGTGGGAGCGAATTCGCCCAGCTTGTGACCTACCATGTCCTCCGTAACGTATACGGGAACGTGCTTTCTGCCGTCGTGAACGGCGAATGTATGACCCACGAAGTCGGGGAAGATGGTCGAGGCTCTGCTCCATGTTTTAAGAACCTTTTTCTCTCCCGCCTCGTTCATAGCGATAACTCTTTTCAAAAGGACTTCCTGCACGTACGGTCCTTTCTTGATACTTCTGCTCATTGGTTTCCTCCTTTCAGAAAATAGAGGTCAGAGGATAGAGGACAGAAGTCCTCCGCCCCTCCTCTTTTTGGCGGAATTTCTTTTGCGAAATTCTCTTTATGATTTCAATGAGTCGGCTTTCGCCGATTATTAACATTGGTGAAACGTAACTGACGTTACGCAACATTACCCAACTCAGCCTGCTTACTTGCCGTTGCGGCGTTTAACAATAAACTTGTCTGTACGGTTGTGGGTCTTTCTTGTTTTGTAACCCAAAGCGGGCTTGCCCCAAGGGGTAACAGGTCCGGGACGTCCCACGGGAGACTTGCCCTCGCCGCCGCCGTGAGGGTGGTCGCAGGGGTTCATGACAGAGCCGCGGACTGTGGGTCTGATACCCATATGACGGGTTCTGCCCGCTTTGCCCAAGCTTACGTTCTCGTGGTCGATATTTGAAACCTGACCGATAGACGCCATACAGTTTGAGGGTATCTTCCTCATCTCGCCGGAGGGAAGTCTTACCAAAACGTACGCGCCCTCCTTGCCCATAAGCTGAGCCATATTACCCGCCGAACGCACAAGCTGCGCGCCCTTGCCGGGGTAAAGCTCGATGTTGTGAATAAACGTACCCACGGGAATATCCGTCAGCGCAAGGGCGTTGCCGGGCTTGATGTCCGCGTGAGAGCCGCTTGTAACAACGTCTCCAACCGCAAGACCGTTGGGAGCGATAATATATCTCTTCTCCCCGTCCTCGTACTGCACGAGTGCGATAAACGCGCTCCTGTTGGGGTCGTATTCAAGGGTAAGCACGGTGGCGTTCATGCCCTGCTTATCTCTCTTGAAATCTATAATTCTGTACTTTCTCCTGTTTCCGCCGCCTCTGTGACGAACGGTAATTCTGCCGTAGCTGTTTCTGCCGGCGGTCTTTTTCAAAGGCGCGAGAAGGCTTTTCTCGGGTGCGACTTTGGAAAGTCCGCTGTAATCGGTAACAGTCATCTGACGTCTCGAGGGCGTCGTCGGCTTGTATGATTTAATAGCCATTACGGTCATCTCCTTTTAGAAATTTCTTTTGTACTTTTCGGGAGTTGCTCTCCCATAGCGTACTTTTAGATGATAGAGGGTAGAGGATAGAATTGTTACCCCATACTCTTTTTCGCCGCCGCTGATTTGTTCCCCGCCCCTTGGGGGGCTATTCAGCAGTTTAGGTATATAGCACCTAACCGTGGGGGGACAATGCCCGCGGGGGCTCCCCGCCTTACATCATACCGTCAAAGAACTCGATAGTCTTGGAACCCTCGGCTAAAGTAACGATAGCCTTTTTCCAGTCGGGTGTGTAGCCTCTGTTCATACCCATTCTCCTGGAACGTCCTCTGACGTTCATGGTGTTTACCTTAGCAACCTTAACTCCGAAAAGCTCCTCAACCGCTTTGGCAATCTCTATTTTGTTTGCGCCTTTCGCGACCTTAAAGGTGTACTTGCTTTCCTGAAGACCCTCCATACTCTTTTCGGTAAGGATAGGCTTTATCACAATATCCTGCGCGATCATTATGCGTACACCTCCTCGATTTTGGCAACCGCGTCCTTAACGATGATAAACTTATCATAATTAAGAATGTCGTATACATTGATAGTGTTTACAAGAGCGGTTTTCACCCCGGGAATGTTAGCCGCGCTCTTTATCACGAAACTGTTTACCTCGGGCATTACAATGAGAGCCTTGCTGCCCTCTGCCTCGACGGCTTTAAGCATGGCGATCATTGTCTTTGTCTTGTACTCGTCCATGGAAATGCTGTCGAGAACTATCATATTGTTGTCCAGCACCTTTGTGGAAAGCGCGGATTTCATAGCAAGTCTCTTCAGCTTTTTGTTTACCGAAAAACGGTAACTTCTTGGCTTTGGACCGAGCGCCACGCCGCCGTGAGTCCACTGGGGAGCGCGGGTCGAACCCTGTCTTGCGTGACCCGTACCCTTTTGTCTCCAGGGCTTTCTGCCGCCGCCCCTTACCTCAGTGCGGGTGAGGGTGGACTGTGTACCCTGTCTCTGATTAGCGAGGTAATTAACCACCATAGTGTGCATGGCGGACTTATTCGGCTTAATGCCGAAAACAGCGTCCGAAAGCTCAATGTCGGAAACCTGCTTACCTGTCATATCCAAAACTTTAATATTAGGCATTACTGCGTCCTCCTTCCATTAAGCCTTTTTCTTAACGCAGTCGCAGATGGTGACAATTCCGTTCTTTGGACCGGGAATTGCTCCTCTGACCGCGATAAGATTATTTTCCGCGTCAACTCTTACAACTTCCAGATTTTGCACGGTAACTTTCTCGCTGCCCATGTGTCCCGGAAGAGCCTTGCCCTTATAAATACGGGACGGCGACGAGCAAGCTCCCATAGAGCCGGCGTGCCTGTGCACAGGACCCGAACCGTGGGTTTCTTTCAGCCTGGAGTTGTTGTTTCTCTTAATAGTACCCTGAAAGCCCTTGCCCTTTGAAGTGCCGGAAACGTCAACGATGTCTCCCACCTCGAAAGTATCGGCTTTAAGCACCGCGCCGACTTCCATGGTATCCGCGCCGTCCAGTTTAAACTCCTTAAGAGTTCTCTTAACCGCGACGTCCGCCTTTGCGAAATGACCCTTAATGGGTTTGTTTGCCAGTTTTTCCCTCATGTCGCCGAAACCGAGCTGCACCGCGCTGTAGCCGTCGTTCTCAACGGTTTTCTTTTGAACCACAACGCAAGGACCCGCCTCCACAACAGTCAAGGGAATAACCTTGTTTGTTGTCTCATCGAAAATCTGCGTCATACCGATTTTCTTTCCGATGATTGCTTTGATCATACTTTTTCCTCCTTATAGTTATTGGTTGCCTTTCGGCAACATTACTCTACGGGGAACGTCTTTCGGAAATGATAACTAGAAGCTAGAGGTTAGAAGCAAGAGGCTAGAATTTGTAGTCCTTACTCACCTCGCCGTCGCGCCGTATCTCACCCGCCCCTTGGGGGGCTATTCAGCAGTTAAAGTACATTGTACCCAACCGTGGGGGGACACTGCCCGCGGGGGCTCCCCGCTACTTGATTTCCATTACAACGTCCACGCCCGCAGGAAGTTCAAGACCCTGCAATGCCTCAACGGACTTGTCTGACGGTCTTATAACGTCGATAAGCCTCTTGTGAGTGCGCATTTCAAACTGCTCGCGGCTGTCCTTATACTTGTGTACCGCCCGGAGAATTGTGATAATCTCCTTGTCGGTGGGCAGGGGGATAGGACCGCTTACCCTTGCGCCGCTCCTTTTGGCGGCGTCCACAATTTTAGCCGCGGCAGCGTCAACTACCGCATGGTCGTAACCTTTGATTCTGATTCTGATTTTCTCATTTACTGCCATTTTAAAAATCGCCTCCCGAAATTACTTGTTGTTTTGGTGACGAGTTTGCGATAATAAACGTTACACGTCCCCGTGCGTTTCCTGTCTGCCATATTAAAAAACCCGAAAAACAAAAGCGTTTCCCGAGCCGATACAAACACAATGCTTACCTATGGGCATTAAAAATGTCCACGGTTTAAGCGCACACAGCGTTCACTATCACAGCCGCCCGGTTCGTGACCGAACATACTCCGCGGAAATTCCCTTGCAGACCGCAAGCAACCTTCCGCATCCTCGCAAAAACATTTTTTTACAGTACGCGTTACGTCGCGCAAGTATTATTATAACATTAACCCCCTGCAATTGCAAGGGGTTACAAAAATTTTCCCGTAGAAATTTTCGCCTGTTTTTGAAATATTTTTATGCACATTTAACAATTTTGCCCAAAATATGAATAAAACACCGAAATCCCGCCGATAATAAAAGTTTCGGAAATTCTAACCTCTTACCTCTAACCTCTGTTTTATATCCCCTATTGCACAACAGGGTTTTCAATCTCCGTAACAGCGTCGGTATCAATTACCTCAATTCTGTAAGCATAGCTCCCCTCGGAATTGGTACTATGCTGCTCAAAATAAAGGAAATCCCCCTCGCCGTCAAAAACGTAGGACGTGTAAAATTCCGTAAGGGTCGTGCCAAGGCTCTCGTTAATTTTATCCACATTATAATAGTATACGTAGGACGTGCCGTCATTGGCGGCAGCCTCCGCCCCCGACTTGATAAACGGGCTGACGTAAAACAGCAAGTCCCCCGTTGAGTAGGGGTGCGGCTCTTCCTCGGTGTAGCGGACATACCCCTCGCCGCCCTCGCTTATCACCGCCCCAACGCCGCCGTCAAGGACGTACAGCAAATTCCCGTCGCTGTACTCGGCGTAATACTCCCCGCCGTCGGAAATTTCGTAAAGATAGCTCTGCGAGCCGTCGCCGCCGTACATAAACGAGAACGCCTGGTCGGTTTCCCCCGTTTCAAGGTTTGTCAGCAGATACCTGCCGCTGCGCCAAGCCTTAGCCTCGGCGCGGAAAGCCTCCACCCGCTCACGCCCCGGGAGATTATTTTCCTTTTGGGCGCACCCGCCCGGCAAAGTCATACACATTATTATTAATAGTACAGTACAAAATTTTTTCATTGCAAATTTCCTCAATTTTTTGGTAACAACTGTAGGGGCGCATCCTGTATGCGCCCGCCGTAACGATTTCAGAACACGCGGGCGGATACAGGATCCGCCCCTACAAATAAAAAGGACGGGCGCAGAAATGTCCCGTCCTCTTGCTTTGTGATTCAGAAATCCTCTTTATCGGAGGTCTCCGCGGCGGTATCGACGTCGGAATCGAGGCTGTCAAGCTCGGACATATCGTCCTCGTCGCCGCAGCAGTCGCATTCGTCGAAGTATGTCTCATCGTCGTCGTCGAAATCGTAATCATACTGCTCGATTTCCTCACGCTTTTTCATGGCGTACGCGGCGGCGGCAGCACCCGCGGCTGCGGAGGTAATGGCAAGCATAAATGCACCGAAAGCTTTCATAAAAAAATCAACTCCTAAAAAATTTTTGACATTTGACAAAAAATGTCATAAAAACTTAATTATATTTATAGTATAACACATCTTTAAAAAAATTACAATGGTTTTTTGCAAAAAATATCCCAAAATGTTTGCATAGCTTTTGTAGGGGCGGGGTCTCCCCGCCCGTTGGTATGTGACGGCGGGACGGGAAACCCGTCCCCTACAAAATATGTTCAAAAACGGTAAATATTAAAAGGCGGGAGCAAGCCCCCGCCCTACATTATCACATCTAACCAAATTTTGACAGCAAATAGCGTAGCAGGGGTGGGTGAGAGAAAGGAAAAAGATGAGCGCAAAATGCCGCAAACGGCATTTCGAGGAAAAACCATAGGGAGAGGGCGGGGGCGGGCGTGCGTCCCATAGTTTACAATGAGCCCCCGCCCTCTTCCTTTGGTTGTTCCTCTCGTTCATGTTGTATTTTACAGTTTATAACATAGTCTCTAAAATTCAAAAACCCCCTACGTTACATTGTTTTGTGTTAGCCATAACGTCAATAACCCCCTGCATAAGCTCAATGGGCTTGTCGTCCGTCATTTTTACGGCGATGTACGCCTTTTCCCCGCCGTTTACCGTCACCCGCCCCTTGTACGCCGCAGTCAGAGCCTGTATCTGCTCCATAGCCGCAGTCTTAAGGTAGAAAAACATTATGCCGTTTTTCTGGGAAATTTCGGTAATCGTCAAATCGCTTGCCATATTCCTTATAAGCGCAACGCTGATAAGCCCCTGTATCGCCTTGGGCGGGTCGCCGTAACGGTCTATAAGCTCGTCAAGCAAATCCATGCTGTCCTCGTTTGTACGCAGGGAGGCTATTTTTCGGTACACGTCAAGCCGCCCCGCCAAACTCTCGATATAGTCGTCGGGAATGTGCGCCTCTATCTGTATGTCGATTAAGCAGTCCTCGGGCTTTTGCGGCAGGACTTCCCCCTTTTCCTCGGCGATAGCCTCGTTCAGCAATTGCAGGTACATATCGTAGCCCACAGCCTCCATATGACCGTGCTGCTTGCCGCCCAAAAGCGAACCCGCTCCCCGGATTTCAAGGTCGCGGAGGGCAATACGAAAACCGCTGCCAAATTGTGTAAATTCCCGAATGGCGTCCAAACGTCTCGCGGCAACCTCGCTCAAAGCCTTGCCCCGACGGAAAGTGAAGTACGCAAAAGCCCGCCTGCTCGAACGTCCAACCCGCCCCCGCAGCTGATAAAGCTGGGAAAGTCCCAGACGGTCGGAGTCCTCTATAATAAGAGTGTTGACGTTTGGTACGTCCACCCCCGTTTCGATAAGGGTGGTGCAGACCAAAATGTCAATCTCGTGCTCGATAAGCTGCCGCCATATTTCGGAAAGCTGCTCCTCGGTGATTTGCCCGTGGGCGATGCCGATTCTCGCCTCGGGGAGGACTTCCTGCAACTTCGCTGCGCACAGGTCTATGCTCTCGATACGGTTGTGAATGTAGTATACCTGCCCGCCCCGCCGCAGTTCCTTTGTAATCGCCTGCACGATAACGCTCATGTTGTGCTCGATAACATAGGTCTGTACCGGGTGGCGGTCTATAGGCGGCTCTTCGATAACGCTCATGTCCCGAATTCCGCTCATAGCCATATTAAGGGTACGGGGTATAGGTGTGGCGGACAGCGTGAGAACGTCCACCCCTGCAAAAGTCTCCTTGAATTTTTCTTTATGGGCGACCCCGAAACGCTGTTCCTCGTCGATAACGGCTAAGCCTAAGTCTTTGAAAACAACGTCTTTCTGCACAAGGCGGTGCGTACCGATTATCATATCAATATTGCCCCGCTTTAACTCTTTGAGAATTTGCTCCTGCTCCTTTTTGGAACGGAAACGGGACAGCAGCTCTATCTTCATGGGAAAGTGCTCAAACCGCTTTAACGCCGTCTGATAATGCTGCCATGCAAGCACCGTTGTGGGCGCTAAAATTGCGCACTGCTTTCCCTCCTCCATGCACTTAAACGCGGCGCGGAACGCCACTTCCGTTTTGCCGAAACCCACGTCCCCGCAGAGAAGTCTGTCCATGGGGACGGGTTTCTGCATATCCTCTTTGATTTCCTGCGTTGAGCGCAGCTGGTCGTCCGTCTCGGAATAGGGGAAACGCGCCTCAAAATCGCGCTGAAAATCGTCGTCAACGTCAAAGGCGTAGCCCTTTGTCCGACTTCTTTTGGCGTACAGTTTAATAAGCTCGTCAGCCATATCCTTGACGGCTTTTTTCACGCGGGCGCGGGTTTTCTGCCACTCCATTGTGGACAGCTTATTCAGCTTAACCGCCCCGTTGTCCCGAGGACCGATGTACTTCGACACCATATCCAGCTGGCTTACGGGTACGTACAGCACGTCCGTGCCCGCGTACTGAATGGTAATGTAATCTTTGGTAATACCTTCCATTTCCAGCTTGCGAATGCCCACAAATTTTCCAATGCCGTGGAGGGCGTGAACCACCAAGTCCCCCGGGACAATGTCGGACAGGGATTTTATCTCTTCCCCCTTTTTCGCCTTGCGGAATTTCTTTTTGGAATTCATCGCCTGCGCCTGGGTGATAAGAGCCGTCCCCGCGTCGGGGTAGTCGTACCCCGCGCTTACGCTGCCCGTCATCAGCAGGACGGTACCTTTTTTCAGTTCCGAATTTTCGCTTGCGAAACCGCAGTCTATGCCCTCTTCCCGCAAATCGTCGGCGATTATGGGCAGGGTTTTCTCCGACCCCGCCATAACTATCACCGAGTAATTTCTCTCCCGAAAGCTGTGCAAGTCCTCGATAAGCTGCCGAATTTCCCCGCCCCAAGGAGCGGTTTGGTTTGCGCTTACGGAAATCAGTTTCTTGAAACGCAAATCCGTCCCCCGCAAAAAGGTGTCAAAGTGAATTAGCGGGAATTTTTCCGCCTGACGGTACACTTCCTGAAAATCGAAAACGTACCCCTCCAGCCCTTTGCAGAGCTCACCTGCCTCAAGGAGGATTTTCAAGTCCTCGGCGTGGTGGGACATTACCCCTCGGGACTTTTCAAGGGCATTGAAATACTCGCTGAAAATCACGGGAGAGCCATCGGGGAGAAAGTCGAAAACCGTACCGATTTTTTCGTATGCAACGGGCAGGTACTTGTCAATATTTCCCAATGTAAGACCGTTTTGAACGCGGTCAATATCCCGCTGCAAATTGGCGCGTATCAAGTCCATTCTCTTGCCCCGGGCGGCTTTGGCAAGTTTTTCCAGCCTTGCAACGAGTACCTCGGGACTTTCAAACAACGTCTCCATTGCCGGGGAAATATTTATTTTTTCCACCGTGTCGGTGCGCCGCTGGGTTTCGGGGTCGAAGTAGGCGAGGGTGTCAATGTCGTCCCCCCAAAGCTCCATACGGACGGGCATTTGCTCCTGCACGGGGAAAACGTCCACGATAGAACCCCGCACCGAAAACTGGCTTGCCCCCTCAACCTTTTCGCACCGTGAATAGCCCGCCGCCGTCAGCTTTCGGACGAGTTCCTCGATATTGACAGTACCCCCCGTCTGCAAAGTTACGGTACGTTCCGCAAGAATTTCTTTGGGAATTGCAGCCTGCATTGCCGCCTCGGCGGAGGCGCACACTATAAGGTTTTCCCCCGCGGACAGCCGCGACAGCACCCCCAAACGGGTATGCTCGTACTCACGGGAAACTCCCTCCACCGCTGTAAAGGTAATATCCTTTGCAGGGTAAACGGTGGACAAATTTCCCCCCGAAAGAGAATTAATATCGTCGGAAAGGCGCTTAGCCGACGCCTCGTCGTCGGTGATAATAAGCATGGGCTTGCGGAGAAAGTCCGCCAAACCGCAGGCAAAATGCGCCTTATGCACCCCCGAAACGCCCGATACCGAAAGAGGGGTCTGACCCTTGCTCACGGTCTCGAGCATATCCTTATAGGGCGTAAATTTTTCAATAGCTTTAATAAATAAATCAGACATTGCGCTTATCCTTTACGAATTGAATTTGTTCATAGCCTCGTCGGTTTTCCCCCGAACCATAAGCTCCAGCGAGGAGACGGCTTTCTCCGTGCCCTCGTCCATAAGTTTCATTTCCTCGTCGGTGAAGTGAGAAAGAACCCAGTCCGCGAGGTTGTAATCCTTATGGGGCTTTGCCCCCACGCCGATTTTTATTCGGGGGAACGTGTCAAACCCCGTCAGATAGATAATGGATTTCATACCGTTATGCCCCCCGTCCGAGCCTTTCCGCCGTATGCGGATTTTGGACGGCTCAAGGCTGATGTCGTCATAGCATATTATCACATTTTCGGCGGGAATTTTGTAGAAATTCATAGCCTCAACAATCGCCTCGCCGCTGTTGTTCATAAAGGTGGTTGGTTTCATCAGCAGGCATGGTACGCCCCCCACCGCCGTTTCCGCCGTCAGGGACTTAAAGCGTATTTTTTTCATCTGCACGCCGCACTTCTCCGCAAGTTTATCCACCGCCATAAACCCCGCGTTGTGGCGGGTGTTTCGGTATTTGTCCCCGGGGTTGCCAAGTCCTGCGATGATAAATTCGGGTTTTCCTGCGGGAGCGGGTTTTGATTTTTCCAGTTGGTTGAAGATGTCGAAAATGCTCATAGTTATTTTTTCCTTTCGGGAATTTATTTTTTCTTTGTTAAATGTTGGTTTGTTTTTGAATTTCGTGCCTTTGGAATAAACTGTTAATCGTTCACAAAGTCCCGGAGGTCAGACACCATAAAGGGAGAGGGGGACAACAAAA
>JAMPDU010000026.1 GCA_023665505.1 Ruminococcus sp. | reverse complement strand
CTTTTACACAAAGGGTTTTACGGATTTTACCTGTTCATTCGTAATGCGCAGGTCGCGTGTTCGAGTCACGTTTCCAGCTCCAAATCGCAAACCCCGCAAATACCGTATTTAACACGGTTTGCGGGGGTTTTATTTTGCTTTTGAAAATTTAAAAAGTATCGAAAAAGTACATAAAATTACACAAAAAATCGTTTAGATGTGGGTCAAAATGTGGGTCAAAAATAACCGTCCCCAAAATGAAGACGGCTATTTTCATAACTCCTTGATTTTCCGAATAACCGCGTCATACAAGCGCGGCTGGATAAGCTGAACGCTTTCCATAAGTTCTGACATAATTTCCCAAACTTTCCCCGCGTCCTTGCCGTTAACCACTTTTTGGAAATTGCTGTCGCCGTTTACCTCGACAACTGTTTCCGTTTCGGTGGGTATGGGCGCATAGGCTTGCTTTTCGCCGTACTGATGTTCGTAAATTATGTACAAAGCCGCCAGTTTTTCAACCCGTTGGAAAGTATTAACATTTTCCTCGCACTCGGCAATAGATTTCAGCAGTTCTTTTTTGGGTATCATATCATCACTCGTTTTCAACAATTTTCATTGCTCTTTCGATAGCGTCGCGCTCTTTGGAGCTTTCGGCGTTATCCATAGCTTTTTCAAGGTGTTTCATAACCTCGCCCTTGCCGTCGGCGCGGCTGTAATGACTGCGTACAAGGTGCTTACCGCGGTTTGCGTAGCTGCTGCCGTCGTTGTAGCTCTCATTGTTACCGCTGTAACCGCGTCCGCTCCTGCGGCTGTTGCCGTACGTGCCGTTAATGTGCGCGTCCCAGCCGCCCGCCTCACTATAACCGCATTCCTCCTCAAGCATACAAATTTTGTCTATATTCTTGATTGTGTCGGTAATGTAGTTAAGAGCCTCCAGTTCAGCTATTTTAAGTTTGCCCGTTCTGACAGTCTCGGTATTGTCAAGACTATCCATAAGGGTGTCCTTAAGTCCGTACAAATTTTCCATAATTTTACTCCTTTCGTTAGGTTTCGGCGGGAGTATCGGTCGTTGTATCTCCGCCAATAGCCGTTAAATTGTTGTTAGGCGCACAAGAGGCGCGTCCAAGCAGACGGAACGAGCCGCCCGTTGCGGTTGTGACAACGTTCGTGCTGTAGCGCGTCCGCGTCCTTATGCCGCTTGCCGTGATTTGGGCGCAGCACCTGCTTGTCAACGGGTAGAGAGTAGTTCCGCCGCCGATTGTGATATAAACGGGCGCGTTTATCGTCGTGGTCGCTGGAATAGCCTGCGCAACGACAATACACACCTTTTCGCCGTCCCTGTAAGAGTTGGCGGGCAAGTTTATCACAAGGTTGCCGCCCGTGAACGTGACCGCCGTGCTGATTGCGAGACGGTCGCAAAGCCTGCAAACGTTTTTACACGACATTACCGTCACCGCCTTTCATTTCGCCTATCGTCGCTTGCTTAACTTTAAAACCGCCGCAAAGTTCGCTTGCCAAACATTCAAAGTAATTTTTACTCTGAATTTCGGAAACGGTTTTCAGTATGTCCGCATAAAGCTTTATGTCCGGCAGACTTAATTTATCTTTGTCGATACTGTCAAGGGTTTCAAGCAATTTTGTTTTTAATACTTCGATATTCATGAGATTATCCCTCCTCAAAAATCAAAAGCGGCAGTTTCCCGCCGCTCCGAAAAAGTCACCCATAGCGGGGAAAGTATTTTCGCGAACCCGCGAAAATGACGTAAAATCCTATTTTGTTGGGGTCAACAAAATAATTATAAACCGCAGCTATTGCAACTATTGCTGTTGTTATTAACAAATCCCGTCCAGTTCATACCGCCCCAAGGTCCATAGCAACAGTTAGGATTAGGAACATTGTATGTACCAACAGGGCAATTACGCAGTTCGTTCATAATAGACGTGCGGATTTCGTTTGTTTGATTTGCTTGTGACTGCATAAGGTTCAAGCTGTTGATAATTCTATCCTGCTCCTGAATACGAGCGTCCTTTACCGCGCTTTCCTGCGCGTTAAGTCTTGCCTCAATCCTGTCGCCCAACTTGTCAATTGCCTGGAGGGTCGCGCAAGTATCCTGCTGCGCCGCAAAACGGTTCTGCATAGCGGTTTTTTCGCTGTCGCAGCAACACTGCGCGATTTGCTGCTGAACCGCATTAGTGTTCATAATTCCCTGCACAGTGTTGTCCTTGACTGCTCCGACTATGACGTTTTGTCCTTGCTGCATATTGAAACCAAGGTTGCTAAGCGCATTGTCGGTACTTCTGAACTCGCTTGAAATCTGCGCTCCTATGCCGTTAATAAGCTGCGCGTTCTGATAGCCGAGATTGCACAAGCCATTGTTAAGCTGTGTAAACTGCAATGCCTGATTGTCCGACAGTCTGCCGACCGCACTTTCAAGGTCGCTGAAATTCATATCCTGGCACAACTCGCCTCTTGTAAGCGCACCGCCGCCATTACCGCCGAAACCGTTAAAGCCGCCCGACATAAGCAGCCAAGGCATAATACCGCCCATACCGCCGCCCATTCCAAAGCCGCCGAAACCGAACATACCGCCGATAATTATAAGGGCGATAAGTCCCACGATACCGTCACCTAAAAATCCGCCTCCATTGTTGTTTCTGCCGCCGCAGGTTACTGCGAAGATGTCGGCAGGTGTCATTTCACTGGAAGTCATTGACATAAAAATACCTCTTTCCTTGTAAATTTTATATTAAACGCGATCGCCGTTTAATTTACTTTTTAAACGCCAAAAATATTTTTGGCAATGTTTTTTGCAATGTTATAAGCAAAGTCCACTTGCTGCTGATTTATTTTACCGTCCGAAATGCCTTGACTTATGATTTTATCGGGGTTCACTCCGCCCGACCGCATTTCGTTGAGCTTATTCGTAAGCTGTGCCTTGTATAAAGCGGGGTTTACGTTTTGCCCCTGCAAACCGTTAAACTGCTGAAAAATAGGGTTATTACTCATTTCGCGTTATCCTCCGTTACTTTTGATTTTTTGGCGGGTTTGAGAGCCTCAAATTCCGCCTTTAACGCCTCGAACTCCTCGCGACTTACATATTCAACGAGGTTGCCTTTTTCCTCAACCGCCGCGTTTTCGGGGCGGTTTGTGTCGGTTTTTTCGCAGTATGGAAATTCCTTAAAATACAGAACCATTCCGAAACCGTCGCACGCTTTTAAGTAGAACACTTTTTCGTTTCGGTTCATCATCATTTGCGCTCCGTTTGCACCCAACGGGTATTCCTCCGCCTCTTTTCGGGAATTCACCCATATAAAGCTCCCGCCGGCAGGCAAATTAGCGTTTTGGGACTGGTAGTTAGGATTGTACTGGTTTAAATTGGGCTGTAAAAAGCCGCCGTATGGATTGTTAAAATTCATTGAACATTCTCCTTTTTACACCAATAATATATAGGTATCTCGTCCCCGCTGTCCCAAGTGTCGTAATAATCGCCGTTTTTGACGGCTACAACGTGGTCTGACAGGGCGAGAATATAAACTCCGTCGGGATTGTCGCGGCAAAAGTCGGAAACCGTGTACTCATAGCACAAATCGTCGGGAACAAGGTGTCGTGAAAAACCTTTGCGTTTGAGGTACTTCCCCCACTCGGCATTTGCGGAGGGCATATCATAATCCATAAAGCTTTGGAGAAACAGCCCGACATCGGTTTCTTCCCAAGACTGATTTAACGCCGTACTGATTGCCCGCACCGTACAGTCCCCCACGCGGTTGTTTATCGGATTGGCGTTGTACTTTATCCACATAACTTAATAGCTTAACGCGGCGGGTTCTCTGTCAAATACGCCGTCGGGCTTAAAAACGACGTGTTCCAGTACGTCGGTATCGTTTGACCGCTCAAATTCGCTGTACATAATTTCCGCTTGCTTTCTGCTTATTCTGTATTTAAACATTATCTGTCTGACCGTGATTTCTTTTGAGTACCTCAATTCAAAACCTCCCGCGTTAATCTTTCTTTTATAAAATAATAACATCTGACAAACGGCTTTACAATGCGGAAAAGAGCCGTTTTTCGTTCGTGTTTCGGCTGTATTTCGTACGGTTTTCGGGCATAAAAAAATCCCCGCAAGGGGGTTAGCCTTGCGGGAATATAGATTAGTTTTATTTCTATCTTTTAGCATTAGCAATACGTTCTGTACGGGAGAACATTTTCTCCCAAAATGTTTTCGATAACGTAATAATCGTTGTCGCTATATATGCCGTTTTCCGTCTTTGTGTAGTCGTTTTCTTGCAAATCGGCGAAAATCTCGTCCAAAACATCGGCGGCGTTCCCGCCTTGCGGGACTTTGTAATAGAAGTCCCAATCGGCTACAGGGTAGTAGTAACCGCCCTCCGCAGGCTCGAAAGCCTTTATGATTTTATAGTGGGTTATATACATAGTTTTCTCACTTTCTCCCCGTCTTGCCGTTAGGTCAGCATATTTATTACTCCTTTTTGGTTTAATTTTTTCCTTTACTGTACTTATATTATACCATATATGTATCTATACGTCAAGGCTTTTTTACGAAAAACATTTACAAATATATGGTTCTATATTTGTGCATTTTGCATATAGATACATATATTAAATTGTGATATACTTAAACTATGAAAGTAGGTGTTAAAATGTACGACGAAAAAGCAAAAGCACGGACAATGAAATACATCAAAGAAAAAAGGGACTTTATACACTTAAACATTCCCAAAGGCAGTAAAGACAAGTATAAAGCCCACGCCCAAAAGCAAGGCAAAAGCCTAACCGCGCTTATAATCGACCTGCTGGAGGCTGATATGCGCGAACACGGCGAAAAATAAAAAAGTCCCCCATAAAACAGGGGGACTTTTCACATATGCTTTAAAAGTATGTTTTGGTTTTTGTAAATTATGCTCTTGACCTGCGTTACCGACAAGTCAAATTCTTCCGCAAGCGGTTCGTAGCAAATGCCGTCCAACAGCCGCCGCTTTAAGATGTTCCTGTTGCGTTCGTTCAAAATCCATTCGTCAATAACCGCCGAAAGCTCCGAGCGGGAGAGGTCAAAGCTGTGTTTCATTGCTTACCTCCCCTTTTTCTTCCTTTTCTTAGTTCCCTTGCTGCCCTTGCGTACTCTCGTCCGCGACCGTGTCCTTACCGTAATCTTTGCCATTATTTATATCACCGTCATTTCCTATAAAATTTGCAAAACCGCCCTCGCCGCTGTCAAGTGAAACCGACGTGTCAACATAATCATACTGACACCAAGCAAACAGCCAAGCCATATTGCTTATAAAAATAAGCGCAACGGCTATGACAAGCGCGATAATAAGCCGCTTTTCTCTGCGTTCTGTACGCGCCTGCTCCATATCGTAAGCGTAAAACGGAATAGTCGCGACTTCCTCCTTGACTTCGTTTGCCGATTTGTTTTCCTGTGTATTCTCTTTCATAATATCACCTCAATAAGATTTTTGTACCCTTATTATACCTTATAAGGCGATTTTTGTCAAGAGCCCACGGGGTGGTGTTTCTCCACGTCGCTTTCAAGGCTGTCAACCCGCAGGTCAAGGACTTTAAGGTGTGTCTCGATTTCGGCTATCTTGTTCAGCGTTTCGTTGAGTTTTTCGATTTTTTTTTCAAGCTGGTCAATTCTGTAGTTTGACAGCTTGCTCGATACCAAAATACCGCCGAGAGAGCCGCCCAGCGTGCCTATAAGTGAGATTAACGCGATAATGATTTCGGTACTCATATCCTATTCCTCCTTGTCCTCGTTTTCGAGAGCCGCCTTGTCTGTGCCGCTTTCGGCGAGTATGTACGTCACAAGCACCCCCGCCGACGTTATCGCCCCCGCGATTTTCTCCTGTGAGCCGCTGTCCGCGCCGAAAATAATCATAACGCTGATTACAACGCCCGACACCGCCGCCCAAAATTTCCGGGACGACAATTTTCTTTTCCAGTCAATTTTTTTCATAGCAATTCCTCCTTAAAACACCTTAACAAACGCGTCGGGGTACTTTTTCTTAACCTGCACCAAATACGCCTCCGCGTTGGCTTTGCTTGCGAACGCCCCGACCTGCACATAATACAGCTCCCCAACTTTTTTGATAAAAGCGTCGGGGTACGTCTTTTTAACGTCTTTTAGAAACGTCTCCGCATAGCTTTTAGTGGCAAACGCCCCCACCTGCACATAATATTTTGCGGACGCGTCCGGCTTGTCCGCCGCCAAAAGCCCGGCAACCTTGTCCTTAAACGCCTTAAATCTCGCGTTGGCAACTTCCGCAGACTGATACTTCGTCGGCGACCAATACAGCGGACACTGTTTTCCGGTCACGTCATAATGCCGAATAATATCCTCAGAAGTCAGCCCGAATTTTTTCAGCAAAAACGCGCACAATTCCGCGAGAGAATTTTCTGTAGCGGCGTTGAATTTCCCGGTGCTGTCCGGGTGGCAGCACTCGATTGAAATGCTGTACCCATTCGCCTCGTTGGTGCAGTAGCTCCATTCGTCCAGCGGAATACACTGAATAATCTCGCCGTTCAAACCGACAATAAAATGCGACGACACGTATTTCCCGCCGTTTTTCTGATTTTCAAAATAATTGCGGTTGGCAATGGCGGAACTGCCCGGGCTGCCCACATAATGCACCGCGATTTTCGTCACTTTTTCAAGTTTAATCTGCGGACGGCTGTACTTGTTTGGGGTCAAAAAATTTTCCGTAATTTGCATAAAAATCCCTCCTTAAATTTCCTCATAAAGCCCTATTTCAAAGCTGAACTCGTTCGTACCGTTCCCGCCGTCGCGAAAGTCGTCCGAGCAGAACCATATACTGACGTTATACGGGTCAATTTGACCGTCACGTCTGGGTATATTATAAAAATATTTTGTTGTTTGATTTTCGCAGTCAAACAGGCGTTCATCGTGTAAAAAATTACCGACTGTTCTCGGAATTGCTCCTCCGCTATATTGCGGATTTATTGTTTCCGGCGAAATCATCAAACGCCCGTAACCGTCCCAGCTATTAACCGTCATTTTGTACATTTTATCACGCTTGACAGTTATCATCGACGCAACCAAGTACCAAGCAATCCCCAAATTAGATTTTATAGTATAAACAACTTTCTCGCCGTCCACCGCTCGGCTGCATACACTGCTGTTTACCTCATAATCCGCAAGCATATTATGCGTACTAAAATTCACGCCGTAATCATAATTTCCCTCACCCCCTTTCCCGGCACACTTAAAAGGGTTATGCGCCGACATAGTCGCCATAACCTGCACCGTACCCGCGCCCGACAAATACAAACTGTCGTGCGCGAAGTTTCCGTGCATAGTCCCCGCAGAGCTCCCCGCAAGAACTTTAACAACCCCGTCCCCGCCCTCGGATATACCGGGGGACAGCGACATCAAAACCGCCCCATTCCCGTCGTTCCGCACCCAAAAATAAGGGTACGCGCTTGCGAATTTAACGTGAACCTCCTCGCCCGTAAGGGCAATTTCTTTTGCGTTTGATTTAATCAATTCCATAAAAAAGCCTCCTTAATAAACATAGTAAACGTCGCCTTGAAAAGTCAGCCTCCAATCTGTGTTGTCTAATCTGTAGACAAGTTTCCCGTCAACAACCTTAAAACCATAATCATACCAACCGGTGCCTGTTCCGTATGAGTACCAAAACTTGCCGTCTGTATATATTTCATGAACGGGGTAACGTCCGTCGTTAGTGAACCTACCAATCCAAACTGTACTTTTTTGACGCGCGTCAACAATAACAACGTCGCATTTAGTCACTTCTACGCGGGTAGATGCAGGAGAGGATAATACTGTAGCTGCCCCGCTGCCCTTTGGAATAGGTACAGACCCGTCATCATTAAGCGGCAAACTCTTGTACGCCTGAAAATTTTTCTCGGGAATTCCGCCGCCTGTACCATCGCCGCCCGAACCGTCCCCCGAACCGTCATCACCACCGCCCGAGCCGTCTCCGCCGCCGTCCCCGCCGTCCCCCGAACCGCCGCCAACGCCCTCTTTTTTGTTAACGTCATCGCAGTCGGCAACGCCGTCCTTGTACGCGTCAATGCTTTTCTGCTGCGCGTCGCTCTGCTCCTTGTTGTACGCCAAAACCCAGCCCAGCGCAATGCCCTCGGGGGTGTCCGTCGTGACGGAATTGCCGTCCGTACCCGTAACGCCGCCCAGCACGTCGTTCCCCGCACCATCAAGCACCGCGGTAACATTGCCCGTGCTGTCAAGAGTAAGCCGCCAAACCGCCGCCCCGTCCCGCAAAACCTCGGTAATTGCCCGCTTGCTCCAAGTCTTTGTAACCGTTGTACTGCCCGAAGACAGCGAGGTTATGGTTTTGTACTCTTTTGATTTAAACTCAAAATATTCCGCGGCAAGCACCTGATTTTCCCCGCGGTTCTGCACCATTGTGACGGTTATACCGTCCTCGCCGCCGCTGACTTGATAAACATCACCTCCTCCCGAACCGCCGGTAAAAAGCTCGTTAAGTCCGTCGTCATAACCCAACGCATAGCCTATAGCAACGCTTTTGTGGTCTAAACCGTCCATATTATTCCTCCCTTACAATTTTGGTTTTGCGGTTTTTGGGGTCGATAATGCTTACTATTCTGCCCCGCTTGCCAAGCTCTTGAATATCGCTGTCGCGGGAGATTTTATATGTATACGAATTGTATACCCCCTCGATATTTTTTATATTTCCCGACTTAAACACGATTTTATTGTCCGTGACTTTTATTTCGGAGAAATATTCGTCGAGGTTCTGTTCGATTTTCTCCACCGTTTCGCCGATAGTGTCTTTGTTTTCGTCAAGATTGACAATACTTGCCAACGCCTCAATAAGGTTGTCCCGGGGACGTCCTATCTCTATGCTGTCGTACATCTCCGTCAAAACGTTGAATTTAGTCATAACGACTTTTGCCCTGTAGTCAACGCCCATTCGGCTGTCCCTAAGCGTTACGTAATCGCACAAGCCCAAGTCGTTCATGGTCTGAATTGTCTCAAACTCTTTGGCTTTCCGCAAATCCACATAAGAGAGGGTAACGTTTTGTATAATATCCGCATAAAAATTGTCATTCATGTACTTTTGAGCCTTATTCCGCAGGGAGCTTATAACATTGCCGTCGCTTAAAATTCCTTTGTCGTCGGTAAAACTTTCCAACTCTTCCTCGGTAAATTCGTCGGAAAAGTCCACCGCCTGCGCTCTTATATAGGTGTAATCGTCCGCATTGTAATACGTCAGATACTTTTCGGGGAGAAAATACGCCTTTTTGTCGCCGTTTTCGTCGGTAAGTCTCGCATACGGCGCAATTGCCGTGTACACGCTTGAAACGTCTATTTTCTGCGTGTAGTCAAGCAAATTGTTACCGTAAGAAATTACCAAACCGCTGTCAATGCCCCGAAACCTGTGCAAAATTACCTTTTGGTTGTCCCACTCCAGCTCGCCGCCGAAATACTGCTGAACTTTGAGTATTGCCTCGCGAACGCTTATAAAATCAAGCTCGCACTTTTTTTCCTCTGTTATATCGCTTACGCCGTAAAAAGGCGTACCAACCGCCGCGTTTGCAAATATGTAATTCAACATCATTCCCGCGTCCGCCAGTATTTTACCGTCCTCTCCCCCGAAAGAGCGTGCCACCATAACGGGGTTTTTGTTAAGCTCGTAGGAAATGTGCTCGCAGCCGCAGGTAACAATGCCGTTAATAGGCTTGCTTACGCTTACTATGCGGAATTTCTGCAAATCCTCGCTTTTTTGGTTTGCCTTTACATTTATGAGGTTGTCATAAACAAGCTGCGAATATAACGAGCCTGTGTAGGGATATGTAAAACTTGCCGTATACTCGCCGTTTCTTTCCTCCGTAACCGTGCAGGAAAGCGTTTCGTCAAGTACGCCTATGCGGGTAAATCCGTTGTTTTTGCTTAAAATCGGTTTCAAACAAATTCCCCCTTAAACCGCGTATTTATCGGGCTTGCAATTAAACGTCACCGTAAAATCAAGCGCGCCCTTTTCGCTTTCCGAAAACTCCAACGCCGACGTAAACGCCGCCATACGGTAATGTTTCGGGTCGTAAGTGTCCGTAAGCCGCAAATAATTTCCCACGTCATAGTACAGCCACGCCTTAATAGCGTCCGTCTGCTCCGCGAAACTCGCGTATTTTGCGGGCTTAGGCAGGGCGCGGCAATTATAGGTAATTTTCACATTCTCATAATTGCCGTTGTCAATGATAATATCGCCGTTCCGCCCGGGAACAGATATTACCGTAACGTTACGCGCCCCGCTGTTGTACGGTCCCTTGCCGTTTCGCTTGATGTAAACGCCGAAATCGAGGGAGTTCAAGCCGTGATAAGTAAAGCTGTGCAGCTTGTAATCTCCGTAACTCACGTGAACGCCCCTTTCTTTCGGTTGATTTTATCTTGTATCGCGATTAAAATTCTGTCTGCGAGGACTTCAATGTCCTGCTCCGTGTTGTTGTAAAAATTGTCAATTTGTATCGTTACATACACATCGGGTTCAGCCGTTTCCGCAGGAGTTGCCGCCGTCTGCGTGCCACTGTATGCGCTAACCTCGCTGACGGGGGCTGTCGTTACCGTTGGGGTTGCGCTTTGCCCTTGATAAGACCCCGACGAAGTATAACCCGCAGCCGCCGCGCCGCCGTTGAAGTAGCTGTTAAACGCGTCGGTCAGCTCGCTTGAAATTCTGTACGCCGTGCCCGTCACGTCAATGTCGCCGTTGGCAAGTCCCTCCTCAATGCTTTTGAGCATTATTTCACCCAAAGCCTTGAATTGTTCGTCGTTCTCAACCGCGTCCTTAAGGCTGTCCGCAATGCCGTTTATCGCCTGTTTGCTTTCGTCGGCGTAAACAAGCTCGCTGACCTTGTTTGACATTTCCGCAACCTTGTCATAGTGCGCCTGTAGGTTTTTCAGCTGTTCGTCCGAAAGCCCGTTCCAGTATTCAAGCATTGCAAGCCCTTCTTCTTCGGAAACGTTTGCAAGCTGACTAATCATATCCGTACCGATACCCCGCTCGGAAAACTCCGTAAGCTGGTTATAGTAATCTTCAAGCTGCTTTGCCGCTTGTGTCATTTTGTCGGTAACGTACGCGCCCGTTATGTTGCCCTCTTCGTCGGTGTCAAAGCTGTAAAAGTCCTTGTAAGCTCCCGTCAGCTTTTGGGAAAAACTGTCTATTTTGCCTTGAATGTTTTCAAGCTGTTTGTCGTACTCGTCAAGCATTGATTTAAAGGTCTTTTGCGTTTCCTGTATTGCCTTTTCCGCCGCCTGTCTTTCCGTCTCCGTGAGCTTTTCATAGTAGGTCTGTACACTATCATAATATTTAGTCCATTCGTCGCTTTCCAAATCTTGGTGGGCGTTGAGGTACTCCAACCGCTGCTTTTGGTACTGTTCCTCGGTAATCTGCCGCTGCTTGTAAGAGCGTTCCATAGCCTCCATAGCAAGCGCAAGCGCGGACTTTTCTTTTGCGGTGGATTTTTTGATTTCATCGCTTACTTCGTCGCCGCCGCTCTCAAAGGCGGCTGTAAGAAGTTTTGTGTTTTCTTTGGCAGCTTTTTCGCTTTCCTTGCCGCGTTTGGCTATTTCGTCAGCCATTGTGCTTAAGCCTTTGGACGCCGTGCCTACAAGCTCTTGGTTTGCTTTTTCAAGGTTTTCCCTTGCCGCGTTTGTTTCGGCAAACATACTGTCTATGTTTTTGCGTGTGTCCGCAATCCAGTCCACGCTGTCAACATTGGCAATGTCGCCGCCGTAAACAGTTCCGCCGCTGAACGTGTTGTCAAGCCATACCTGGAAATGCTTTCCTGCGTTGTCAAAAGCGTCTACAATGCCGTTCATCGTTTGCTCCGCAACGCTTGCCCAGTCAAAGTTTATAAGGCTTTCCGCAATAGACATAGGCAGTTCTACAGCCGCCTCCATAAGCTGCGGGAGAGCCGATATAAGACCCGTTCCGAGGGAAATAATAAGCTGTAATGCCGCCGACACAAGTTCGCCCGTGTTGTCCGTAATGCCCTTTACCACTTGCATAACGATTTCAACAGCTGCGGGAATGAGGTCGGGGAGCAAGTCCGATATGCCGTTTGTAAGCGATGTTATGATAGACACCGCGCCGTCGGCAATAATATACGCGTTTTCTTCCAAAAAACCGAAAAGCTGATTAATTATCTCCACCGCGCTGTCAACAAGTGTCGGGGCAAGAGAAATAAGCTCCGTTACAAGCTCGCCAATAATATCAACGGCAACGCCCGTAATATCGCCTAAATTGTCGCTTATGCCCTCCAGCAGTGCGGTAATGATTTCACCGCCGAAATCCGCCACTTGGGGCAATTGCTCGCTTAATTCGTCGATAAAATTCCGGATACCCTCTTTTGCCTTTTCAATGCCGCTGCTGTCGCCGCTGAAAACAGCCGCCAAGCCGTCCATAACCTCCACCATTGACGGGAGAAATTCGGCGGCAAGGTTGTTTTTCAAGCCGTTAAGCGAGGTTTGCAAGTCTTGCAGGCTATCTTGAAAAGCCGCGCCCGCCTTAATTGCCTCGTCGCTCATAACGCCGCCCAAATCGTGGACGGTATCAATCATTTTCTGCGTATCTTCCGCAGAGGTATTAAGCAGCGCACCCATTTCCATTGCGCCGCGCCCCAGCAAGTCGGTTGCAATTGCTGTACGTTCCGTACCCTCTTCCATATTTTGCAAGCCGCTTATAACCTGCTCAAACAAATCCTCCGTGGAGAGGTTTGCCACGTCGTTAATGGATATACCCAGCTTTTCAAAAGCCGCCTGTTGGTCTGCCGACATATCCTGCGCCGCGTTTGCAAGGGTTTTAAACGTTGCGGTCATACTGCTCATCGACGTGCCGCTGTGCTGTAAAACCGCCTCCCACTCTTGATAAAATTCAGCGGAAACGCCCAGCTTTTGGCTTGCCTTGTCGATGTTATCGGCATATGCCGCCGTTTCCGACGTTGTTTTTACAATAGCCGTACCCGCCGCAACAGCAGCAGTACCAACCGCCGCTACAGCAGCCGCTCCAACTTTGGCTGCTGTTGCAATAGCGTTTAGTTTGCCGCTGAAACCCGAAACCTTGTCCCCCGCCTTTTCGGCTTCCTCGCCTGTTTCCTTGATTTTGGGGTTAAGGTCGCCGCTGTGTGTCTGTCCCGCCTCTTGCGCTACTTTGTTTTCTTCTTCGAGCCTTTTTTCAAAAGCTTCTAAATTGCTTGCCGCTGTGACAACAGACTTTTCGGCATTATCCAAAGCTCTTGCCAGTTCAAGGGTGCTTTGAGAGGCTAAACCGCTTTCGTCGGCGGACTTGTTAAATTCAGCCGCGATTTTATCAACGCTTGCTACAGCCTCATCATACGCAACGGCAAGCAGGTTGAGACGGTTCTGTTGAGTTTCAAAAGAATTAACAACGCTGTCCGAGCTTTGAATTATGGAATTTGCGCTGCTTTCCGCCTGTTTAAGCCCTTGCTCATACCCGCTTGTATCAAGCGAAATCCGCGCGAACAAATCAAACAAATCCACCTACTCACCCCCTATCTGTGAAAGTACAAGACGGTTATACAAATCCTCGGCTATTTCGTCTCCCGTCCGTTCGTCCTTTTTCTTAACATCGCCGTTTACAATGTCCGTATAACGCACGGTAAGCCGTTTCTGCTCGCCTTGATAATAGGCGGTGTCGGTGGTATACATTCTGTATAATTCCTGCCGACGGTATTCTTCAAACCGTGCGTTTACGTACTGTATAAACGGCTTTAGCTGCCGCTTTCCTCGGTAGTCTCCGTAGCAGATGTGCCAGATGTTTCGGTACTCTGCTGACCCGACGCTATAAAAAAATCCAAAAGCTCCTTATCGTTAAGGATTTCCAGTATCTTTTGAGGGAGCGAAAGCACGTTGCACTTGTACTCCTCAACAGGTACGCCGTCAAGGCGGGCAAGTATCTCAATAATAGCCTTTTTGTGGTTCTTTACCGCAAGCTTTATTGCCGCTGTTCTGCCCCCGCCCTTGCGGGAGGCTTTGGCGATGTCCTTATCGCCGAAAATTTCCGCAGCGGGTTCGATAAGGTCAGCCAACAGGTCGAGAGCCTCCTCGCCTATGTACTCCGAAATTTTTTTCATAGCTTATTCCTCCGTTAAATTATCAAATTTTCCCGTTGAGTATGTACCGCTCTGCCCTGTGGGTTCGCCGCTTTCTGTTTCCTCATCTGTCGCGCCCGAGGTTTCGGAGCTTTCCACAACGTAAATGTCACAAGGCAGCTTGTCAACGTCCTTTTGCGAGAAATGGCAAGTAAAGGTAAATGCAAATTGACCCTTGCCGTTGTCCGTGGACTGGAGCGTAAAGCCGTTTGTATTAAGGCAGTTGTAAAGGTGTATCGCGAGATAGCCCTCCTCCTTGCCGTAATCTCCTACCCACCATATGTCCGTAAAATCTTCCATTTCAAGACTTCTGCGAAGTACAATGTGGGTTTCGTCCTCTGTGTCAATAAACGCCGCGCCGAGACTTCTCTTAACGTTGTCCTTGCTAAGCGTAACGAACGTGCCCGACATACTGATTTCCCACTGGTCGAGGTTCATCAGCTCCATTGTGTTTTTGGGGCAATTGTCTATATCCTCGCCCAAATCGGAAAAAGTCGGTGCAGCGGAAAACTGTGCGCCGCCTGTTGTTGCACCCATTATGTCGGCTTTCTGAAATTTGCCCGTCTTAGGGTCAAAGTTTTTGAGAAAAATTCCTGCGTTAAGCTGTTGGGTCTCAAAGGTGTTTATAGGTATCTGTTTAAACTTCATAAAAATTCCTCCTTGTTAATTTTTGGTAATGATGTATTCCGCCTCGATGTTTATAAGCAGACGGCGTACCATATCGTCGGCATCGTCGCCCAGCCTATTCATTTTCGGCGAACCGAAACGGACAAGAATTGCCCCGCCGTCGCATAAGATGTATTTGCCCGAATTGATGTCCTTTTCGATTTCGTCAAACTTTTTAAGAGCCGCCGCCCACGACGATGAACGCGTCCACACGTTGGCAACCATTGAAACGGGGTGATTAAACCCGTCATAAGGTGCGCTGTAGGTTATGTACGGAAACTTCGGCGCGCCGTCCCCCGACGGTACGGAGCTTTCTTCGTAGGCGGGTACGCCGAAAGAACCCCAAAAGGCTTGAATTGCTTGGAATTTATCCATTTTCCACCGCCTTTGCGTAAGGGTCGGGCGGTTTCCATTCCTCCGCCGACGTACTCCGCATATCAAGTCCCGCGCTTTTCGGGGTCTTGTTGTCGTTTCCGTCGGAGGTTATGCGGAACGTCTTGCCGTCGCTTAACCGCTTGAAAACGTCGTGATAATCAAACGCCATTGACTTTTTTGTAATAACGGTGTAGAGGTTCTGCACGCCCTGTACAGCCGCTATTTTGGCTTGTGTGGAGCTGTCGAAAACTACCGCCGCCATAAACTCCGCGCCCTCGACATAAACGCTTGTTGTGCTGCCGTACCCGTCGGGGACGGTGGTTTTGTCAAGCATTACACATTTTTCCATTGTTTCATCGAGTAAACTCATATCTTCCTCCACTTGTTAAGGCGGGCGCGGAAAGCGTCCTGCCAAGTTACCGAACCGCCGCTTGAACCCGTTGCCTTGCTGTAGGAGTACCCCGCAAAGCTCTCCGAGGTGTACGGGTTTGTAGACCTGTCTCCGTATTTTTCAGTCCACAACTCAATTTCGGCGGCAAGCTGTACCACCGCATAAGGCACGCGCATTGCCCACACCGCCCCGTTAAAGGTTTCGGGTGTGAGTACGTCGTTTTCGTCGCCGTATCGGTGTACGCCGTCGTTAAACACACTGCCAACAACGCGGTAATACTGCCCCTGCTGTAAAAAATCAGACGGCGCAATATGACCGTCTGAAATTGTAAACGCGCCGAAATGCTTGTCCCCGCTTTGGGTAAACCAGTTTTTCAGCTCCGTGCATATCTCGTCAATCATAGTTACGCCGCCTTTCTTTTTTAGCCGTTGCTTATAATTCTTGCAATGGGAATAGCCTTGTGGTTATACCACGTATTGTCCGCAGTAGCTTTGACAAGCCCCCAGTTAGAACCCGTTTCAAGCTGTTCGTTTGTCGGGGAAATAATGGGTGTATCGGGCTGTATAAAGCTGATACCGCGCGGGGCGTACAGTTTACGCTGACGTGTAATCAGCTTGTCAATACCGCCCGCTTTTGTTGCGTCTCTTGCTGTTTCGTTAGGCACTTTTGCCCCGCAGTTACAGTAGTCAAAAGCGTTTTGTCCGAGAATATATGTTGTATATTCCGTACTGCCTATGGTAGTCATTTCATAGTAGTTAGAGGCTGACGGGTCGCCCGTAGGACTTGCAACACGGGTGTATGTGTACTTTCCTGCCGTTCCGCTCCTTGTGTAATAAGCCTTATTTTCGCTTACCGCGGTGTCCGTGCTTTTGGTGTATTCTGCGTTTACCGTTTTGGTCGGAACATCATCATCAATAAGCACCGTACGTCCGTTCCAGTTAGCGATTGACATATTGTGCTGTATGCCGTTTGCGTCCGTGCCCTTAACATAATCAAGCAACTGCATATTTTCAAGGTTTGTCGCTACTTGGCTGTGCATAATCGCGAGGGTAAATATATTTTTATTTGCGCCCGCCGCCTGCTGAATAGCGTTGTTAAGGGTATTTTCTACTACTCCGCCCGAGACCCTAAGCGTGTGCTTGTCGGCAAAATCATCATTGCCCGACATATCGAAAATACCTGTCAGAATGGATATAATCATTTTTTGGTCTACATCGTCCCAGTAACCCGCAACCTGTGAGGCAATATCCGCCATAAAATCCTTGCCTGTAATATCTGTGGAGAAATCTTTTTCCTCCCACGCTTTGGCACGTCCGACAACAATCATAGACTGCAAATATGTGTCAATTCCCGTTGCTGTAATATCGGTATTGCCGTCGTAGTTAAGAGCCTCGCCGCCGATAAGTCCCGTCATAGGTATGCTGATGTAATTGCCGCCCGTCTGCTCGGTCAGCATTGTTTTTAAGTCGCTCCTTGTGCGGAGTATGCCCGCTTTCAAAAAAGCGTTCTGCTTTATACGGGGAACAGTTTCAAGGTATTTCCCAAAAATTTCCGCGTTAAAGTGCTTGCTGTCAAAAATACTCATTCAAATTCAGTCCTTTCTTAATTTTTAAGCCAGTTTACAACTTCCTCGGAGTTTGGATTTGCGTTTGCAAACTCCATTTTTTCCGCCAAAGACATAGCCTCAAACGTGCCGCCGTTATTCGCTGGAGGATTGGGAGTGTTCGCGCCCGTTTCCGTTTCCTTGACGATAAAGTCCGCCCACTCCGTTTTGACGGTCTCGGTCAGCTTGTCGGCGTTCTTGATTTTGCCGTCCTTGTCAAGCTCCACGCCGTCAAGGTCTGAAACCTTAAGCACGCTTTCGAGCCGCTTTTCACTAATTCCCGCCGATTTCAGCAGGGCGCGGTATGCGGTCTCTTTCGCCGATTTGGTTTCCTTTGCCTCGATTTCGCTTTTAAGCGTTTCATATTTGTTTTTCCACTTTTCGGCGGTCGTTGCACTGTCTTCAGCGGTCTGCTTATCTGTTTTGAGTGTGTCGATTTCCTCCAGTTTAGCTTTGTATCTCGTCTTTTCGACAAACTCATTTCCAACAGTTGTGCTGATAGCCTTTGTCAGTTTCGCGATAGCCTCGGCGGGAATACTGCCGTCCTCGCTACAATGGTTTTTAATAATGCTTTCAAAATCTGCCATAGTTTACATTCCTTTCTCGCTGTTACGGGTGCTACCCTAAGAATGATATACGGGTTAACCGTTTGGCTCTATTTTAAGGCGGGCGGGGACTTCACTTCAATACAGTCAACTACAGACTTTTTGGCAAAAGAAAAAAAGCCGTCCCCCGATTTGGGAAACGGCTGTTGTTATATATGCACAATTTTATAAAAGTAATTTGTTGATTTATACAAAGTTATATTTTAATATAACTTTTATTTCAAAAACACTTGACAAAGTTATATAATTATGTTATACTATAATCAAGATAAGGGACACGGAAACCCAACTAAACCGTAAAAGGAGTAAAAAATATGTATGTAGTATTTGCAGCAACAAACAAAATTAATAATATGGGTAAGGTATACGGAGTATACAAGAGCAGAGCAGCCGCCGAAAAAGCGGCAAAAGAGTACAATATCAGCGACCTTTGCGCGGTTTTTAAAGACCCGCGCGAAATAATTGAAACAGAATATGTATATACAGTTTGGTATGACCCTACAAATGACCCGTATTATGACGGTGACCCTTTTGACGAGTATAGAGGAGAGTATGCCACTATGCAAGATGCCCAAAACGCTTGCGAAAATGGCGGATATACCGCAGAAAAGAGACAGCTTAGTGAGCGTGATTGTGCTGATTGCGCAAATGATGATGATTTAGATTGGTTTAACGCAGAGTGACCGCCCACCCGGGCGGGTAATGCGGCTAAGAGCGGTCACAAGCCCGCCGCTAACCAAAATAGGAGGAATTTAAATGAACATTAAAGAATTGAGAAAGAAAGCAAGCCTCACCCAGCAGGAGCTTGGCGAGGCTTGCGGAAAAACTAAAACGTATATTTCGGAGCTTGAAAACGGTGTCCGAAACATCAAAACCATATCGGCGGAAACGCTGATAAAAATCGCCGACGCGCTCGGCACAACGGCAGAGGCTATTTTAACCACGCCCGAATGCGGCGAATTAACCGCAGAATGGGACAAGGTTTTTGACGACGGCAAAGACAGCGACTATCTGCTTGTCATAGACCAATTGGCATATGACAGCAGATATAACCAATTTATCGTTTGTATAAATGATAAATGGTATCGCATGGTAAACAAAAACGGTCAGTTTGACAAAAACCGACCGTTAGACGAGCAGTTAATGCTCATTAAAGCGCACGTCAACCCGTCAAGCCGCGCGGTATTTGGCTTTGATTATCTCCGTTTTGGCTGTGTCCCTCGCGGGGGCTTTGATGTAAAGCTCGGTCGGGAGATAACCAAAACCGAACTTAACGAGATTATCAAAAAATATAATCTCGGCGAGGACGATATAAGCGGGGAATTTGCCGACCGCAAAGGCGGAATATACGGCAAATATGCCGTAACATACACCGCAATACAAGTAAGGACAAAAAAATCCAGCGAGGCGTTAGACCTCGAAAGCGAGTTGTGGGAAAAAGGCATAGAGGCGGGCAATATCGCCGACTGTCGCGTAAACATAAGGATAAAATAAAAAAAGGCTCTGAACACATCGTTCAGAGCCTTTTCTTTAAGATTATGTAATTTTTACAATTTCAATCCACACCCAAAGGGTGACGTTCGCAGGGCGAACAGACGGCTTGCCGTCCGTAATTATGATAACATATATGCTTGTAAATGTCAATAGGGTAAAATGCACAAAAACAAAATGCGTTTATTCAGCCGCCTTAAACGCCTGCTTTACAAGGTCTTTGTATTCGTCGGTGTGTTCCGTTGCGGCTTTGCGGAGCATATGGTGCGGCTTTGAGCCGTGGGTAAGTCGGAATTTGCCCGTTGCCTCGTCAAAGTACACCCACGGGTCTTTACGCCCGTTGCCGTTCGAGGCATAAATGCCCGTACCCTCTTCCACAAATGCGGCATACTCAACATTAGTGCCGATAACAACGCTGTCGCCGTCAACGGCGTGTGTAATGCTGTTTCGGAGCGTACCCAAATTAACGGGAGTTTCTTCTTTTGCGTACCCCTCGGCGGTCATACCAATGGCGGTTAGGGCTTGTAATTTTGCCATTTCCAACGCCTCGCGGACTATTTGGGTGTTGTCGGTTATGGTTAGGTTGGTGAGTTGGTTGCTCATTGTTACACCCCCTTTATTTTCAAAGCTCGAACCCTTTGTCTAAATAAGCGTGTATTTCTTTTACACTTCGTCTGTATTCTGACATCAAACGGTCGGGTTCTTTGTCATTTACTTCTTTAAAAGCCTCAAACGCATTCGGCGCACATTTTTTTATGCCATAATCATCAGTTTCATTTAACAAATATTTGTCAAAAGTGTGCATAAATTTTACAGCTTTCAAAGGATAGTTGTTTTTTATCTGTTCTTCGGTTATTAACATTTTATCCCAGCTCCTTTTTCAATGTTTCCCAAATTATTTTTGACAGCGGCGCGGCATTTTCACCATTTAGCGAATAATCACAAACAGCCTCGGCTAATGTTTCGCTTGCACTGTACTTTGACGCCTCGCCCGCATATCTTGATATTTGATTTCGTAAAGAACTATTTGCCATTCCTTTACATTCGGGCAATTTTTTCGCTGTTTTACAGGCGTCGCTTACAATTGATTTTGAAAGAGCCTCCGTTTCCCACATTATTCTTCCCAGCATTGTTTCAGAGCCGTTCATTTTATCAATTAAGGCTTTTTCAAGTAAGTGACCTGATTCGTGACAGCCCGAACCAAAACAGTTATTCCCTTTAGGGTGAAGTCCACTTGGTGTTATGCCTTCGCCAATTCCGTGACCGCGTAAAGCGCCCTCACGTGTTTTGTAAGTCGCAGGATTGAAGTTTATATCCCCGTCATATCCCGCGCACATTAAGCCGTTTTTATTAGTGCCAATCGACTTAAAAGAAGATTTCGCCTGCGGAAATTGATTTATTATGTACTCAATTCCTTGTACGCCCTCTTTAACCGATTCAAAATCAAGGCTACCGACACTCTCACTAACACAAATATTGTATGCGTTCATCATATAGCCCTTTAACTGTTGGAAATTTTCTGCATTTTCAGCCGTTATTTTTATATTATTGCCACTTTCAATTATACCACTTCCGTCTTGCTCCGTCAACCCTGAATTTTCGTCCGTCTGTGGGGCGTTGTCAGCCGCCTTTTTAAACCCCGTAACCTTATAAGTCAGCGTACATCGGCAATTGTAGACGTTTGCGGGGTGCGCCGTCGGGTCTCCCGGGTACATAATATCCCCGTAATCGTTGTTAAACGGCTCGTCATTCTCCACCTGTTCGCCGTTTAAGTCCATATGCCAGTCGCGGGTGCGCTCGTCCTTTGTGGCAAGCCAGCACTTTTTAAGCATTACGCCGTTGTTTATAGCCTCCGCTGCGCTCTGTACCCGTCCGCTGTTCTGCGCCCCCGTCACCATAGTCCGCGCGTTGCGAACCGCCGCCGCCGATGTCATATCGGTAACATTTTGCAGACGTTTGGCAATTTTGGGAATACTCTCCCCCTGTACAATGCCTTGCATAACCTGCGCGTTTATCTGCTTGGTGTTCCAACGCTTGTCTTTGGGGACGTTTACCTTTTTTGTCGGCAAAAGGCTCTTGTTTTTTGTGGCAAGCTCTTTGACGGTGTGGGCGTTCACGAGGTTAAACGAGTAGCCCGTTGCCTTGCCGCCCACCTGTTCTGCGATATTCTTGCCCATATAGTTGTAATTAAGCGCGTAAATCTCGGGGAGCTTGCCGTTGACGTAAGCAAGGGCGATTTCGTTGGCGTGTTCGTAGTTCGCCGCCATTTGCTCCACCATATCCCGATACTGACTGCTGCGGAAAGTGACGTACTCCAAACGCTGCTGTAACGCCTCTTTCGCCTCTTGTATTTCTTTCGGGTCTCCGCCTTGCAAAGCCGCCTCATAGCGTTTCTGTAGCGTTTCGGTGCGCTTTGCGGCGTTCTCCATAAACTCCTCCCACTTCACCCGCATATCGCCCTCGGCTTGCACGTATATTTCGCGGACGTGCTTTTCCATTGCCGCCAGTTTCTTGTCGGTTTGCTTATGTGCTTTGTCGGACATCGCTATAAAACTCCTCGCTATAAAACTCCTTTGCGACTTTTCGCACATTTCTCATACACTTGATATAAGAGCTAATATAAAGCCGTTTATCTTGTTCGCTTAGCGCGTTAATGTATGGGCGCATTTCGTTTAAATATCCTGTTTTTCGTTTGGTTTTTTGTGATTTGTCGCTATATTTTGAGTACCTAATTGTTACTGCCATTATTTCACACCCTTATTTTTTGTAATAATCGCCAATATTGTAGTTATTGTATTCCGTTGCGGGAACATAAAAGAGGTATTCGACAGTTTCGCCGTCCTTTTCCCCTTTAATTGTCAAACTGTATGTTTCGGGGTGATTAACGGGTATAAGCGACGTGCTTTTGCCCGTATTTACAGTGTTGTACGTAACATATGCCGCACTATAGTTTTTGTCAATAATAACGCCCTCGTCAATTTTATTAGAGGCGTTTTGTATGTTTGCATATAAACCGAATGCTATAACAGCCATAACTACCATTGCCAATGCCGCTACAACAATTTCAACATAATCAAACCGTCTAAAAAACGCTTTCATTTACTCCACTCCCTCAATATTATTTCCACCGCCGTCCGCAGTTTCCTCCGTCACGCTTTCGGCGGTATCGTCATAGCGGGACAATTCCTCCTCCGAGCGGCGGGCAATTATTTCGTCGATTTCGTCCACCGATATAAACGGCAAGTGCTCTAAAACCGTCCTATCATCGAGGTAATTCGCCGCCGCCAGTACCATATTGGTTTCCTCGGTCATATTCACGAGCTTTGACCGCTTAAACGTCGGCGTATCGTCAACCCCCGCCAGCTCCAGCAAGCCCTTGATAAACTGTATCACGCAGTATTCGTAGCGGTCTGCCTTGTTGTTAAGCGGTTCGTATGCCGCCTCTATGGCGGTTGCGGTGTTGTTCCCCGCCGCTATCCCCCGAATGTTCAACGCCATAAAATCGTTGTACATATCGTTTTCAAGGCGGGTGAGGTAGGTTTCGCGGCTCTGATACGGCACTTCCACCGTGTGGGACTGTATATTCGTTCCCTCGTTGGTATTGGCGGCGTGAATTGTTTTCAGCCTGCGAATAAATTCGGCAAGGTCGGGGTCGTCCATACCGCCCGCATTGCTGATAGTCCAATAAATCATAGAGGCGTCGTCAAGGTCGTTGGCAAAGCCGCTTTTTATGAGGTCGTACGCGTCGATTTGGGTTTTTATGCCCGTCAGCTCGCTTTGGTGTTCGGGGTTGCCCCATAACGGCACTATCGGGAACGAGGGGTAATTGCCGCCGTCGTAAATCTCCGTGCCGTCCGCCTCGGAATGACGCACCACGCGCTTGTAATTCTGTTTCGGGTGGAGTTCCGTCAAATCCTCGCCCTTGCGGCGTATGTAGTCGGTGTAGCCGTCGGGTTCGTACAGCGTTGCCCGCATAGGCTTGCTGCTGTCAATCTGCCAAAAGCGTATTCCTGCGGACAGGCTGCCGTTTTCCTCGTCCCAAAGGGGGACAAATTCGGTAACGCGGAATACCTCCACCCTGTCAAAGTTGTACAGCCCGAAAGAAACGCCCCCCACAAGAGCCGCCTCCCCCGCAGACTGCAGCACCCTGTCAAAGTCCGCGCCGCCCAGCTTGTCCTTTGTGCGGTCGTTTTCAAAGGTTACGCCGTTGCCCAAAAGGTACTGGTTTTCCTGCACCACGAACCGCCGTAAGAAGTTGCTTGCACACTTGTGGTTAGCGGCGTAAGGGTCGGGGTACGCCTCACCCGTAAGGGTGTACAGCAGCTTGCGGAAGTTATAAATCGGCGGGTTGAGCTGCCGCATATAGAGGTCAGCCTCGGCGGCGGTCTTGTACATATCGCTGCTTTTGTGCTCGTTTATTGCCGATGTGATAAAACCCAGCAGGTCGCTTGTCGTTCCCGCTATTGCTGTTTGCAAGTCTTGGTATGTTTTCACGTTATCCCTCCAAAAACATTTTAGGATTATCCTGTATAACCGCGTATAAGGCTTGTGCAAACGCCTCAACCGCCTGTTCGTCGTGGTCTTTGTAACCCAAATTATCGGCTATGGCGTGTACGACCTCGTGAACAAAATCCGCCTGCTGTTTGTTTGGGTGCGTATGCGTAACAATGCGGATTTTAAGATTTTCGTAATCGCACTCGGCGGAACAGTTGAGAGAGCCTAAACGCAAATCGTCTGTTTTCTCAACGGCGTAAATTTTTCCGCCGATTTTTATTTCGGTTGGTATCTGCATAATATTACTCCTTTACCTTAAACCTCAAAATCGTATTGACAAAGTACCGTATATCGTCCATAGCGTGGTCGTTTTCTTTGATAACGGTATCTTCCGTTGCCTTTTCGTCCCAGCGGTACAAACCAAACTCCCGAATGGTATCGCCGCAGGAACGGTGTATTTTTATATTGCCGTTCTGCAAATAGGTTGCGGTTCGGCGTATTCCGTCAAGCACTTCGTTTTTGGCTTGCATTACCGTAAAATGCCGCTTTCGCAAAGCCGCGATGAACGACGCCGCCGACGGGTCAACAATAATTTTACGCACTGTATAACCCTTTGCGAGCCGCTCTATCTCGTCGCAATACTGCTCGTCGGTGAGCTGTACGTTCTTTTCTCTGCCGCCGTAGTAGTATTCTTTTATGCGCACCGCCTTGCCGCCCCGCAGACACCACAAGCCCGCCGAAAACGGGTTCATTGTGCCGTAGTCGACGCTTATGTAATACTCGCCGCCCGTTGGGATTTCGTCAACAATATTTTCCTCGCCGAAATCGTATACAAGCCCCTCGGCAACGCACCACTCGCCTAAAATGTACCGCTGATAGAAAACCCCCGTGTACATTGATTTGTACCGCTGTAAAATGCTTTCGGAAAGCGAGGGGTTATCTTCGAGGGTGAAATGCAAGTGCAGCGCGTTTTTTGCCTTTGCCTCTTTTACCCATTCGAGGTAAAACCAATGCTGCGGACTGCCGGGGTTACAGTTAAACCAAAGCCGCGAGCCGTCCACCGAGCAGCGGGCGCAAGCCTGTTCAACAAAAGAGCGGGGCAAGAGTGCAACCTCATCAATCAGCACCCCCGCGAGGGTTCGCCCTTGAATAAGCGCGAAACTGCTTTCGTCCTTGCCGCCGAAAACCTCAAAAATGTTGGACTTATTCCCGCGTGTCACAACGAGAATTTTATCGGCGCGCCGCCACTGTAGGCGGTAACGCTTTTTCGCGTACGCCGTGGAGATGTACGGCACAATGATGTTCTTAATCGCGCTGTCAACGGTTTTGCCGCAAATCCCGAACCGCTGGTTATTGTACCGCCTCATAGCGTCGTCAATAAATGCTATAGTCATAATGGCGGTTTTGCCCGTTCTTATCGCGCCGTCGGCGATTAGGGCGGTGTATTTGGTGTATGGGAACGCGAGAATTTTCTTTTGTTTTTCGCTAATCGGCATTTTCTTCCAACTCCTTTGCAAGCTCTTTCAGCGAGACGGTCAGCGGGTCGTCCTCAATATCCTGCACGCCTTGCGCCTTGCCGATGTCGGACGTAAATTTATCAATCAATATCGCCATTGTTGTGGCTATTTGCTGCGGTGAAGATTTGGCGTACTTTTCGGGGTTTTTAAGCTCGTCAAGACAAATGCCAAGCACCTCGCAGACGCCGCTTTTCTGCTGTTCCATATAAGCGAGAATGTCGGCGGTGTTTTCCTCTTTTTTCTGTTCGATTTTTTGCGTGATTTCGCCACATTCAAGCACAATGCGCTTTACCGTGCTGTCTGAAACATCGTTCAATTTTGCCACAGCTCGATAACTTTCAAGCTGAATATAGTCCGCAATGATTTTCTTCCTCTGCTTATCCGTAACTCTTGCCGCCAATTTCACCACCTCTCTTAACGCTTATTATTTATTTCTTTTTACGTTTCCTCTTTATTTCTGCAATTTTACTTTTTAAAGTTTCGTTGCTAATTGGCATTAGGTTTACTTGCTGTCGTTCATAGCTTGCACCCTTTTGACCTTTTATTAAATTAAGATACTCCTGCCTTAACTTTTCGTGTTCTGCCTTGCCTTTTCGCAGACTGTTTTCTTGGTTGCTGTGCTGTATCAATTCCATACCCTTTACGGCTCTGACATTGTCAGCACGATTAGAAGTAATACCACGGCTCTTTTCATATTCCTTGTGAGCTTTTATCGCCGCGTCATACGCTTGATTAATAGAGTGAGTGCTTTTAAACTCCGCTCCCGATAAATTATAAGCAGCCATAAAATCCTCTTTTTGTTCAGACGTCATACTGCTTAATTTTCCCCCGCCAATCCCCGAGCTCGCTCCTCTACCGCCCATAACATTTAACCTCCTTGAATTTCTCTTGAAAAGACTTGATTTGTATAATATTCCCTCTGCACTCATCGGGAACATTGCCGTAAAAAATAACCGTTTCGGGCGAAAGTCGTCTAAGCATTTCGGCATAGCCGTTCAAAAAAAACTCTTTTGCCCGCTTGCCGTTCTGCGTTCCCACGCTTGACACCGCCACCGTGCCGCCGACAGGTTCGCCGTCAAAGCACCAGTCAAAACTTTCCGCCGTACTCCACCCGATTGTGGGTATAACCTCAATCCCGAGGCTCTCCCAATAGGCGGCAAGCCAGTGCTTGCGATAGTGGTTATAAATCTGCATAGCCACAGGGAAATCCGTAAAAAGCGAGAAATCGGGCGACAGCACGAAATCAAACTTTTTAAGCTGCGGTATGTACTTGTCGGGACTGTTCCACACCCGCGCAAAGCGGTAATCGTCAATAAAGAAGTGACAGCCTTTTCCCGCCGTGTCCCGCGTGGTGTTGGCGAAATTAAAGCCGATAAGCTCCGTAACGTTCTTACGGTCAGACCCTCTGATTTTCGGAATACCGTACTTTCCCGCGCCCTCAAAGCGGGCGTACTGTAAATTTTCATAAACCGCCTTGCTTTCGTACATAAAAAACACCTTTCACAAATGATACAACGCCAAAAAACTTCTATTCAATACATTTAACTACACTTTTCTTTTTTTATCCCAAGCCTCTTGAAATTCTTTTAAAGCAAGGGGACGATAATTATATATCTGCGTGGACGAATAGTTGACATCTTCTGATATTTCTTCCCACGTTTTACCCTCATCAAAATATAATCTTATCATTTCTTTATATATTCTGTTAGGAATTGCCTCGATAGCAACTTTTCGTTCTTTGATTTCCAATATAGCGTTATCGCGCTTTTTGATACTTTCGTTTAGTTTTTTTGTTGCCTCATCAACTTCCGATTGATGTAAACGAATTTCAAATTCAGCGTTTTTCTTTATCCGCTTATATTCTTGTAAACCTTTAAGAATTTCCTCCGCTGTCAAGGCAAATCACTCCTTTTTGAATTGGTTGTTAAAACGGGGTAAGGGTATGGCGGTTCATACCCTTGCATATTCACATTTACCACGGAAACTCCCGCCGCATATTTTCCTCGCCCATTATAGGGAGCAGGCTTTCTTTCATAAAAACGGGTTTCCCGTATTCGTCCGCAAGCGCGACAATGCCGTCAACCCATTCTTTTCGGGGAATAACCTTGCCGCTTTTCTTTCCAGTTTCCGCGCCGACGATAAGCCAGTCAACCTGTCTGAACATAATGTTGTGGTCGTTCACGTTCAAGTCCTCCAGCAACGGCTCAAAGCTGACAAACGTATTGGCAAGGGCGGGGAGCGAATTAAAATCCGACATCTGACTTTCTTTCGTGACGCTTATGCCGTACCACATATTCCCCGAGGTCGGTACGCCGTATTCGGCATAGCGTTTAACGTTTTTCGTGAGGAATAAATAGCTGTGCTGCGGCGCGTTTCTGCAAGCCTCAATAACTTCCTCAATCCAGCTGTTGGGTACCCAATCGCCGAAAAGGTCAGCCATAGAGCAGACGAAAATTGTGCGCGGGTCTTTCCATTTCTGCGGTATGTCAAGTCTGTACCTATGAAATGCGGGGTAAAAGTTTGTAGGGTACGGCTCGGCTTTGCCTTTGCTGTTGCGGACAGGCTCGTCCAGTTCGTAGAAGTATTCGGGGTTTCTGAAATACACGTCGTCAAGTCCAATTCCCTCCTCCGCCGCGCTCTCGACTATTTTGTTAATCCCGCCGAAACGGTTCGCGATTTTCCTCGCGTAGCAGTATTCGCACCCGTGCAGACAACCAGTAACGGGGTTCCAAGTGCTGTTGCTCCATTCGATTTTGGTTTTGTTCATTTTCGTACTCCTTTTCAAAATAGATTTAATAAATGCGGGCGGTAGAGTATTTCA
>JAMPDU010000025.1 GCA_023665505.1 Ruminococcus sp. | reverse complement strand
ATTTCTATCCTCTAATCTCTAACCTCTGTAGGGGACGGGTATCCCTGCCAATACAGGCTGTCCCGCGGTTACGGAAATTTACATCGGCGGGCGGGGAAACCCCGCCCCTACGGAATTTGTGTAATTTAAATTGTAGGGGCGGATCCTGTATCCGCCCGTTGTTACAAATTCTGTGCACGCGGGCGGATATGGAATCCGCCCCTACAAACGCGTTACAAAATACGTTATTTTTTAAGGAGTACCGATTATGCCGAAAACATTATACGTCACCGACCTCGACGGCACTCTGCTCACAAGCGGACAGTACGTCTCGGAAAAAAGCAGGGAAATAATCAAACGGCTAACGGAGCGGGGTATGATATTCTCCTACGCCACCGCCCGTTCGCTGATAACCGCCCGAAAGGTCACGGCGGGACTTGACTTCAACGTCCCCGTGATTGTTAACAACGGCGCGTTTATCGTGGATAACGCAAGCGGGGAAAAGCTGGTGAAAAACACCTTTGCCCACGGCGAGGCGGAGGATATTTTCGGTACTCTTCGGCACTTCGGCATTGCGCCTTTGGTGTACTCGATTATCGACGGTACGGAAAAATTTTCCTACATACCCGAACGGCTGACGCGGGGCATGGCGGACTTCCTTAATACCCGAAAGGGAGACCCCCGCCACCGTCCCCTGACGGGCGAGAGGGGCATGCTTGACGGCGAACCGTTTTACATCACCTGCATTGACGAGGCGGGGACTATGGCGGAGGCGAACGGGGTACTGAAAGAGCGGTACTACACCGTCTACAGCAGGGACATCTACAGCGGCGACCAGTGGCTGGAAATCCTGCCCAAAGGCGCAACAAAGGCGAACGCGGTTTTGCAGCTGAAAGGGTACTGCGGCTGCGAACGGCTTGTGGTTTTCGGCGACGGGGAGAACGATATACCCATGTTCAAAGCGGCGGACGAGTGCTACGCCGTAGAGAACGCCGCCCCCGCCCTGAAAGAGATTGCGGACGGAATAATCGGCGGCAATAACGAGGACAGCGTGGCGGAGTATTTGTTAATTAATAGTTAATAATGAATAATTTTTCTGTTACCGTAAAATGAAATAAACCCGCCGACATTAATTTGTCAGCGGGTTTTTATTATCAATTATTGAAATATATTCCAATTTAATGAATAATGAACGTTCTGTTAATAATTATTAATTATTAATTATTAATTATTAATTATCTTGCAAACCTTCTCAAAATGTGGTATAATATATTCTGTATTATTAAATTTTGCCCGAAAAGAGGAATATTTATGGATCTGGAAATGGTAAAATACCTGTCAAAACTTGGCAAACTCAACTTTACCGACGAGGAACTGGAAAAGGTTGCCAAAGATATGACGAGCATTATCGAAATTATGGACGCCGTTAAGGAAATCGACATCACCTATGAGCCTATCAAGGACAACCACAACGTCTACCTGAGCGGTCTGCGGGAGGACGTTTCCGCACCGTCGTTCCCAACCGACAAGATTTTGCGGAACGCCGTCAACAGCGAGAGCTGCTTTGTCGTGCCCAAGGTTGTGGAATAATCTGCCAATTTGCCAATTTGACTGTTTTGAAAGGAATGAAAAATATGAACATCGCCGAACTTAAAATCCGCGATATGCGCAAAATGCTGGACGGCAAGGAGATTTCCGCAGCCGAGCTTGCGGAAGAGTACCTGAAAAGAATTGCCGATACCGACGGCAAGCTCGAAAGCTACATCACCGTCACACCCGAGGAGGCTAAGTCCGCCGCCGAAAAGGCTCAAGCCGTTATCGACAGCGGAAAGGCAAGCCCCCTTACGGGCGTACCCCTCGCCATTAAGGACAACATCTGCACAGACGGCGTTAAAACCACCTGCGCATCAAAAATGCTGGAGGACTTCGTTCCCCCCTACAACGCCACGGTTATGGAAAAGCTGAACGCCGAGGGCATCGTTATGCTGGGCAAGACCTCTATGGACGAATTCGCTATGGGCGGCTCAACCCAGACTTCCGCCTTTAAAAAGACCAAAAATCCTTACGATTTGGGTCGCGTTCCCGGGGGCAGCTCGGGGGGCTCGGCGGCTGCGGTGGGAGCCTCTCTCTGCGCTGCGGCTCTCGGCTCGGACACAGGCGGCTCTATCCGTCAGCCCGCCTCTTTCTGCGGAGTAACGGGCTTAAAGCCTACTTACGGACGTGTCTCCCGCTACGGTTTGGTAGCTTTTGCCAGTTCTCTGGACCAGATAGGTCCTATCGCTAAGGACGCCCACGACTGCGCGATAATTCTCAATGCAATTTCGGGGTACGATTATCACGACGGCACAAGCGCGAAACTTGACGTACCCGACTTTACCGCCAAAATCGGTCAGAGCGTAAAGGGCATGAAAATCGCCATGCCGAAAGAATTTTACGCCGATGGCATAGACCCGGAAGTCCGTACCGCGGTGGAAAACGCCGCCAAGCAGTACCAACAGCTGGGCGCGGAAATCCTGGAGTGCTCCATGCCGTCCCTGAAATACGCGGTTGCGGCGTACTATCTTATAGCCTCAGCCGAGGCGTCCTCAAACCTTTCGCGGTACGACGGCATTAAGTACGGTCATCGCTCCGAGGTTGGGGACAGCTACAGCGACCTTGTGTGCAATTCCCGCAGCGAGGGTTTCGGCGACGAGGTTAAGCGGCGTATCCTGCTGGGCAACTACGCCCTTTCAAGCGGCTACTACGACGCGTACTACGGCAAGGCAATGGCTCTCAAACAGAAAATCCGCGAGGAATACGAAAGCATTTTCGAGGGCTGCGACGTTATTCTCACCCCAACCGCCCCCACCGTTGCGTACGGCGTAAACGAGAATATCTCCGACCCCGCCAAGATGTACCAAGCCGACATCTGCACGGTAACGGTTAACATAGCCTCTCTCCCCGCAATTTCCACGCCCTGCGGCTATGACAAGAACGGTATGCCCATAG
Organism: Ruminococcus sp.; assembly: GCA_023665505.1. Taxonomy (GTDB): domain Bacteria; phylum Bacillota; class Clostridia; order Oscillospirales; family Ruminococcaceae; genus RGIG8773. Next base: position 25,207 of record JAMPDU010000025.1, on the reverse strand, counting down.
GTATGTCGATAGTGGGCAAACGCTGGGACGAGGCAACCGTAATTCAGGCGGCGGACGCTTACGAAAAGCAGTTTGCCTATAAAGCCGCCAATATATAAGGAGGAACGAAAATGTCTGCATATATTCCCGTTATCGGTCTTGAAATACACGCCGAGCTTTTGACCAAATCAAAGGTTTTCTGCACCTGTTCCGCCGAGTTCGGCGGTGACAGGAACACCCGCTGCTGTCCCGTTTGCTCGGGTATGCCGGGCACGCTGCCAATCATCAACCAAACCGCCGTTGAGTACGCCGTAAAAGCCGGTTTCGCTCTCGGCTGCGGAATAAACAAGTTTTCCGTGTTCGACAGAAAGAACTACTTTTACCCCGACCTGCCAAAGGCGTACCAAATTTCGCAGCTCAACCTGCCCCTCTGCATAAACGGACTTGTGCCTATCGAGTACGAGGTTGGCGGCGAAAAGAAAACCAAAAACATACGCATAAACCGTATTCACCTTGAGGAGGACGCGGGCAAGCTCGTCCACGACGACCTTAACGGCGTTTCGCTGGCGGACTACAACCGCTGCGGCATACCCCTCATAGAAATCGTTACCGAGCCGGACATAGGCTCTGCCGACGAGGCAAAGGCTTTCGTGGAAAAAATTTCCCTGCTTTTGCAGTACGCAGGGGTCTGCGACTGTAAAATGGAGCAAGGCTCTCTCCGCTGCGACGTGAATATTTCCATAATGAAACCCACCGACACCGAGCTGGGTACCCGCGCCGAGATAAAGAACCTTAACTCCGTAAAGGCAATCGGGCGGGCAATCGATTTTGAGATTTACCGCCAGTCCAAACTTTTGGATATGGGCAAAAGAGTTGTGCAGGAAACCCGCCGTTTCGACGACAACAGGGGCGAAACCAAGTCCATGCGTTCCAAGGAGGACGCTCACGACTACCGCTACTTCCCCGAGCCGGATATTTTGCAGGTGAATTTCACCGACGAGGATTTGGACGCGATACGGGCGAAACTTCCCGAAATGCCCTATAAACGTTTGGAGCGTTATCTTGCGGACGGTTTAAGCGAAACCGACGCGAAAATTATCGTCAACAAGAAAATTCTTTCCGACTTTTTCGACGGGGCGGTTAAGGCGTACAACAACCCCAAGTCCGTGTGCAACTTCCTCATAGGCGAGCTTATGCGGCGTATCAATCTGGGCGAGATTGAGCTGGAAAATCTTCCCTTTACCTCGGAGGAATTCGCAAAGCTGGTTGAAATGGCTGATACCGACAAGGTCTCCAAAAACGACGCCAAGGACGTGTTCCGCACCATGTGCGAAAAGGGCGGCGACCCCGAGGAAATCGCCAAGGCTGCGGGACTGCTCATTACCAACGACACGGGCAAGGTGCTTGAGGTTATCGGGGAAGTCCTTGCGGCGAACGAAAAGGCTGTGGCACAGTACACAGGCGGCGACCAAAAGGTATTCGGTTTCCTTATGGGACAGTGCACAAAGGCTTTGAAAGGTGTCTGCACGCCGAAGGTCATAAAAGAAGAGCTTGAAAAGAAACTGAAATCGCTTTAATTTAAAATAATAACCAATTTGTAGGGGCGGATTCCATATCCGCCCGCCGCAAGAAGTGTTATTTTATAGAATTATTACAGAAAGGAAAATTGTTATGGATAAGAAAGATTTGGTACGTTCGCTGAATATTGTGCTGCTTACGGGCGCGATTATTTTTACGGGGCTTAGCCTGTTCGGCAAAAAAAGCAACAAGGAAAAGAAAAACAGCCTGATAGCGGCGCTGTTCTGCATGTCGCTTTCAAATATGCTGAATACGTTCCGTAATTATGGAGAAAGCGAAGATTAAAAAAGAAAGGTTGTCTTGAAAATGATAAAAATAGGCGGAACAGATCTGCTTAACGAATTTGACCTTGAGGAAACTTTGGCGAAAGTCGGCGAGACTGTCGAGCTTTGCGCCTGCGTGCACAGCGTAAAGCAGATGAGCGGCTTTGCGTTCGTTTCCCTCCGCACGGCGCGGTACGTTATACAATCGGTGTACAGCGAAACCGAATGCGCCGACCCTATGGACGAAATCCGGGAGGGCTGCTTTGTAAAGGTGACGGCAATCGTCAAGAAAGAGGAGAGAGCACGCAACGGCGTCGAGCTTACCCTTAAAACAATAAAGCTGCTTTCCAAGCCCACGGAGGACTACCCCCTCCACGTTGCTAAGCGGCGTTTGGGCTGCTCCCTTGACGTAAACCTCGACAACAGGAGCGTCGCTCTCCGCAACCCCTTTGAGAGAGCCACGTTCAAGTTCCAGGAGGGCGTTGCGGAGGCTTTCCGCAGATTTATGCTTGACAATAAATTCACCGAGATACACACCCCGAAAATCGTCGCCCAAGGCGCGGAGGGGGGCGCGAATATTTTCCATTTGGACTATTTCCAAAAGAACGCGTTTTTGAACCAGTCCCCCCAGTTCTATAAGCAAACCGCCGTGGCGTTTTTCGACAGGGTTTTCGAGATAGCTCCCGTGTACCGCGCGGAACGGCACGCTACCTCCCGTCACCTTAACGAGTATATCGGTCTGGACTTTGAAATGGGCTACATCAACGATATGTACGACGTTATGAATATGGAGACGGCTGCGCTGCGGTATATGATGCAGTACCTGAAAGAAAATTACAGCCACGAAATAACCATTTTGGGCGCGGACATTCCCGAGGTAGGGGAGATACCCTCAATCAAGTTTGAGGACGCAATCGCCCTTATTAAGGGTACTAAGGCGAAAAACAAGTTCGACCTCGAACCCGAGGACGAGGTTTTCCTCTGCAATTACGCCAAGGAAAATTTTGGCACGGAATTTATTTTCGTGACCCACTTCCCGTCGTCAAAACCGCCGTTCTACGCCATGAACGACCGTGACGACCCCCGCACGGCGTGCAAATTCGACCTGCTTTTCCGCGGACTGGAGATAACCACAGGCGGACAGCGTATCCACGACTACAACGAACAGCTTGAAAAGATGAAAGCGCAAGGTCTTGACCCGGAGGATTTCAAGTCCTACCTCGAGGTGCACAAGTACGGTCTGCCCCCCCACGGCGGGCTGGGCATCGGACTTGAACGTCTGGTAATGAAACTGCTGGGTCAGCAGAATATCAGACAGGCGTCTATGTTCCCGAGGGATTTGAACAGGCTTATACCGTAACTTTTAACAGTCTCCGAAAGGGGACTGTTTTTGTCTTGACAGCGTACCGATATTGTGATATAATTTGAATATATTGATATGGAGGGAAAATTTATGCCGACAATACGACCCAGTACGGATTTGCGCAGCAGCTACAACGAAATTTCGGAATTCTGCCACGAATATTCCGAACCGGTATTTATTACTAAAAACGGAAAAGGCGACCTTGCCGTGATGAGTATAGAGGTATACGAGCAGTTAAGCGGCAGGCTTGAGCTGTACAGCCTGATTGAAAAGGGTCTCGAGGACGAACGGCAGGGGAGAACGGTTTCGCTTTCCGAGGCGTTAAAGGACATTCGGAAAGGAATATCGGGCTGATGTACGAGGTAAACATTACACAAACCGCGCGGGCGGATTTGCTGAAAGCCGCCCTGTATATTGCGGAAACTCTTAACAATAAAGCGGCGGCAGACCGTCTGCTCGATACCGCTGAAAAAGAGCTTTCCTCACTTGCTGATTTTCCCGAACGAAGTCCGCTTGTGCGGGACGCTTTTCTTTCCGCCAACGGTATACGTATGCTTATGATAAAAAAATACCTTGCGTTTTATGTTGTACGCAGCGAGACGAATTCCGTTACAGTTTTGAGGATAATTCATTCACGCCGAGACTGGGCGGCGGTGCTTAAAGAGGATTTTGAGAAAAAATAAAGGCTTGCGTTTCGGCGCAAGCCTTTTTGTGCGAATATTGTTATTTGCCCTTAACCCTCTCCCAATACGCCTTAGCCGCCTGTTCCGTCTTGTTTTCGCCGTAATTGTAGTAAACCCTGTCCTTAAGCGGGTCGGGCAGGTACTGCTGCTCCACGTAATGATTTGGGAAATTATGGGGGTACAAATAATGCTGACCCTTAACCGCCGCCCCCTCGCCGTCAAAATGCTTATTCTGCAAATGGCGGGGGAAATCGCCGCATTCCTTTGTCCGCACGTCCTCCAAAGCCGCGTCTATGGCGAGACACGCCGAGTTGGACTTAGGCGCGGTGGCAAGCAGTATGACCGCGTTGGCAAGGGGGAGCTTAGCCTCGGGAAGTCCCAATTGCAGCGCGCTGTCAACGCACGCCTTGACTATCGGTATCGCCTGCGGGTAGGCAAGACCCACGTCCTCGGCGGCTATGCACAAAAGCCGCCTTGACAGCGAAATAATGTCCCCCGCCTCGATAAGCCGCGCCGCGTAGTGCAAGGCGGCGTTTTCGTCCGAGCCGCGCACCGACTTGTGCAGCGCCGACAAAATATCATAGTGGGAATCGCCGTCCCGGTCGTAGCGCATATTGCTCCGCTGGGTCAAAGCCTCGGCGGTTTCTTTTTTTACAATTGCCTCGCCCCCCGCGCTTGCCGCCGAAAGCAGGCACAATTCCGCGGTGTTTATTGACTTCCGCACGTCTCCGCCGCAGCCCCCCGCAATGTGCTCCACAACGCCTTTCTCCACCTTGATTTTCATGCCCAATTCCTCTGCGGCAAGGCGGAACGCTCTGCTCACCGCCGGGACAAGCTCCTCCGCCGTCAGCGGCTTGAACTCGAACACCGTCGAGCGGCTGATTATGGCGTTGTACACATAAAAATAGGGGTTCTCCGTGGTTGAGGCGATAAGGGTTATCTGCCCGTTTTCGATGTACTCCAAAAGCGACTGCTGCTGTTTTTTGTTAAGGTACTGAATTTCGTCCAGATAGAGAAGTATGCCGTTCAGCCCGTCGAAAGTGCCCACGTCGGCGATAACGTCCTTAATGTCGGCTATGGAGGCGGAAGTGCCGTTCAGCTTATGGAGTTTCATTTTGGTATTTTCTGCGATAATGCGGGCGACGGTGGTTTTCCCAACCCCCGAGCTGCCGTAAAAAATCATGTTGGGTATCTGCCCGCTTTCGATAATTCGGCGCAGCGGCTTGTCCTTTCCCAGTATATGGGACTGCCCCACCACGTCGTCCAAAGTTTTGGGACGTATTCTGTCCGCTAAAGGCGCGTTCATAATTTCAACACCTCTAATTCACAATTAAAGCTATGTACGCGGGAGACATACAGTCCAGCTTTTTGTACACGTCCAAAATCGTCTTGACCTTTGAGTCGTCGTGGGCGAAAAAGCGGCTTATGTACGCCGAGCTTGCCTTAAAATCATTCTCGGGGTCGACTTTTGTTTTGACCACCACCTTGATGTTCCTCACAAGCCCCGCTGCAGCGCCCTCGCCCGAAACCTCGGGGTTCACGGTGGTTTCGGAAGTCCCGCTGTTTATAAACAGAGCCGCCGCCACCAGCTTTATTGACGCGAACGCCGCCGCGTAGTAGCAGTAATTTTCAAAAATAGTGTTGTTTTTGTCCCTGAACGGCATTTTGCACTCCATAAAAAGGTTGAGGGCGATATTCCGCAGCGCGAAAGGTCTTTCCGCGAACGCCTCCCTGAAATGCCTCATGCCCAGAACGTACCTGTCCGCGCTGACCGCGCCGTTTTCGGTGAGCAGGTCTATCACGTTGGACTTTATCGCCGTACCGTTAAGCTCGCTTAAAAAGCCTAATTTTACGGCGTAATTCGGCTTGATTTCTTCGATTTTCCGCACCTGTTCCGGGTCGGAAAGCTGTTTTTTGAGGGCGGGAATAATTTTAGGCAACTGTTCCGCCCCCCCCTGAACGTATGTTCTTGCTTATAGTCTGCGCCGCAAGCGCGCCGAGGGTTATCGAAGTCTCAACGCTCCTGGATTCGTCCGCGATAATTTCGTAAAAAAACTCGAAAAGCTGCTGACGGTACTTAAGCTCCGGGTGGTTCATGGCGTCGATATTTGTGTCGATATTTACCGTTTCGGACTTTTTAACCGTTGGGCGGAAATTGTCAAGCACCGCGCTGTACCTGTCGTTGCAGAGCATATCCATAACCCGATAGCAGGAAAGGTTGCAGTAGCTTAAAATCGCGTTTCCCATAAGGCGGGAATTCCTCGGGTAAATCGAACATGTGCGGGAAAGGTACTCCGCCCCCAGCTCACGCTGAATGGCGCAGAAATTATCTTCCGTGAGAAAGGGACACCGTTTCCGCTCGTCCAGTTTCATAACGAACCTGTCCTCGCTGCCGTTAAAGGGCAGGAAAGAGCTGTCCAAAAGCTCCCTTAAATGCCGGGAGCAGTCCGCGCTTTTCACCTTTTCGATTTCGTCCTTTTTCCATTCGATGTTCCACACCACGCAGCAGCTCATTGGGCAGCTGCCGCCTATGCAGGAAAAGTCCTTATAATAGCGGGGCTGTCTTAAAAACTGGGCTTTCATTTTTTCGCTCATTTCATGACCATTTTCCCGTTAGGGAAAATGTGTCCTCCTTTCTATCGATGTTTTGTGGTTTTGCGTCAGCAAAATTCCGAGCGGCAGCGAGGAAAACAAAACTCGCAGTTAGAAAATCGTAGATTTTCTAACTTTCACTCCTTGATTATTTTATCAAAGCCGCTATAAGCTCCTTGTCAAGCGCGCCGTGGTCTTTCAGCACGTTTGTGAACGTCTTAACCGTCTCCTTGTTTTGCAGCAAAGTGCGGCACAGGAACGGCAGCAAGCCTTTCAATTGCTGCTCGTAGTGGGACGGGTCGAAGTCCCCCATGTAAACCGCCGCCGCCACCGTTTTCAAAAATGATACGCAAAGGGCGAAATAGCAGTAATTCTCATAAATGCTGTACTCTATATTGCCGAAAGGCAGACCCCGCTCCAAAAGCATATTCAGCGCGATATTTTTGAATATGAACGGTCTGTCCGCAAACGCCTCGTTTACGCGCCTTTCGCCCTCGATGTACTTGTCCCTGTCGATTTTTCCGTCGGTGACAATATTGTCGATGGCTTTGCTGTTTTTCATAATATTTTGGTACAGCGTCGCCATAATCGGCAGCTTGAAATCATAGTTTGGCTTGTACTCCTTAGCCGCCTCGAAATACCCGTCGGCTTGCTCCCAAAACCCTTTCAGTATGTCGGGTATGCGCCCGTACAGCTTTTTCTCCGTAAGCTCCGAAAGCCTTTCCGCCACCGGCAGACCCATTATCAGCACCGTCTCGATACTGCACGCCGAAACCGCTATCATCTTATAGAAAAACATCAGCAGCTCCTCGTGGTATTTGAGTTCGTGATGTTTTTTGATAATATCGTCGGGTAAAATACCCAAATTCTGAATATGTCTCGGATATGTTGTACTTGTCAATGACATAGCTTGACTGTCGTTGAAAAGAACGTCAATAATATGGTAACATGATAAATTGCAAAAGCACAATATTGTATTGCCCAATTTTTTATAAAGCCTCGGGTAGACCATACAGGTTTTCGACATGTACTCCACACCCAATTCAAGCTGTACTCTGCACAAGCCTTTCTCGTTTTGCAGCGGGCAATAGCCGTTTTCGCCGAATTTAACGTTGTAGCGAATAGGCTCTCCGTCTACCCCCCCTGGAACGTTTGTTTCGTACGTTGGAACAAACGTTTTATCAATAAGCTCCTTAAGGTCGGCAGGACAATCTGCGCTTTTTATCTTTGCCACTTCCTCGGGGGTGAAGTCAATTCTGCCCCAGCCAAAGCAGCAGTTTTCGGGACAATCCGCACCGATACAGGAAAAATTCCTGAAATACCTCGGTTCAAGAAAGCCGCCGACAATATTCATATTACCATTGTTTTCCATAAGCACCTCTGAAAATATTTATAAATTTTGTTATTACCGAAACGGGAAACCCGTATTCCGCAAAATTTTGATAAATGCAATGTAGGGGCGGATCCTGTATCCGCCCGCCACGTACATTTCCACGCGTTTTAAGCGGGCGCATACGGGATGCGCCCCTACAAAAGGCGTTATTTAATTTATTCGTACAACGGGTATTTCGCGCAAATAGCGTTTACCCCCTCGCGGATTTCGTCGGCTTTTCCCTCGAAATCCTTTGCGGTAAGATAAATATATTCGGCAATTTTTTCCATGTCGCCGACGCCCAGACCGCGGCTCGTCACCGCAGGCGTGCCGATACGTACCCCGCTTGTTATAAAGGGACTTTGCGGGTCGTTTGGTATGGCGTTCTTGTTAACCGTGATATAAACCTCGTCAAGACGGCGTTCAAGCTCCTTGCCCGTGATGTCGAACGGGCGCAGGTCTACCAGCATAAGGTGGTTGTCCGTCCCCCCCGAAACAAGGTTGAAACCGCGGTTCACAAGCCCCTTTGCAAGCGCCTGAGCGTTCTCAACCACCTTTTTGCCGTACTCTTTAAACTCGGGCTTGAGAGCCTCGCCGAAACATACCGCCTTAGCCGCGATAACGTGCATGAGAGGACCGCCCTGAATTCCCGGGAAAACCGCCTTGTTAATCTTTTTGGCAAGCTCCTCGTCGTTTGTGAGAATAAGTCCCCCCCGAGGACCCCGCAGGGTCTTGTGAGTGGTTGTTGTGGTAATGTGGGCGTAGGGCACCGGGGTGGGGTGTACTCCCGCAGCCACAAGTCCCGCAATGTGCGCCATGTCCACCATAAGGTACGCCCCCACGCTGTCCGCAATCTCACGCAGTTTCGGGAAGTCGATAACCCTCGGGTACGCGGACGCTCCCGCAACAATCAGTTTAGGCTTGTTTTCCTTTGCCAGAGCCGCAACCTTGTCATAGTCGATAGTTTCGTCGTCCCCCAAACCGTATGAAACGAAGTTGAAGTACTTGCCCGAAAGGTTCACAGGCGAGCCGTGGGTGAGATGTCCGCCATGCGCAAGGCTCATACCCAGCACCGTGTCGCCGGGGTTCAGCAGGGCGAAGTACACCGCCGTGTTAGCCTGCGCCCCCGAGTGCGCCTGTACGTTTGCGAAACCCGCCCCGAACAGCTTTTTTGCCCGTTCGATTGCGATATTCTCCACAATATCCACACATTGGCAGCCGCCGTAGTAACGCTTGCCGGGGTAGCCCTCGGCGTACTTGTTGGTCAGCACCGACCCCATAGCCGCCATAACCGCCGGGGAAACAAGGTTCTCGCTTGCGATAAGCTCGAGGTTTCTGCGCTGTCTGGCAAGTTCTTGTTTCATACCCTCGCCCACTTCGGGGTCGGCGTTTGCCACAAAACCTATCGTGTCCATAATATCGTTGTACATAATTAATAGCTCCTTTATTAAATATTTGTTAATCTTCGGGAAGTTCCAAAGGCTGCAATTGCAGCTTGATAATTTTCAGTTTTTTGTCGATTTTTTTCACGGTTTCAGCCGCGCCCTCGTCTTGGGCGGACTTGCGCAAGTCCAAATAGCAATAGTAGTCCTCAATAAGTCTCGCGGTAAATTGCTTATCGGTATCGCCCATTGTATTGACCTCCTTTACTTAATCTTTCGGCAGTTCCATAGGCTGTAATTGCAGCTTGATAATTTTCATCTTATTGTCGATTTCCTTTACGGTTTCAACCGCGCCCTCTTTTTCGGCGAGCTTGCGTATACGCAAAAAACAGTAATAGTCCTCTATCAGCTTTGCGGTAAATTGCCTGTCGGTATCGCCCATTGTTTTCACCTCCCGAAAATACTCTTACATAAATTATACCACATTTTTCTGCGGATTTCAACCTTTATTTGAAAATAATCGGTATTGACAAATTTTTTGAAAGTGTTATAATAAAAATAAGGAGAATAAAAATATGTCGAAAGAAGATTTAATTAAAATGAGAGAGCTTGACGAAACTGCCGAAAAAGCGGGCGGGTTCGTCTCTGCGATAAGCGCGGAAAATATAGACTATGATTACCGCGGAATAATCGCGTACTGCAAAGAAAAGGGCATTGAGCCTGTCGATATGACCATACGGGAGCTTAACGCGTTTGTTGTTATGTAATCGGAGAAATGAAAGAACGGCGGTAATCATATGTACATTTGCAAGCTCAGTATTGATTTATATAAATGCGTTACCCCCGATATTGCGGCAGACGAAGTTATCATCACCGACAAGCAGATTGAGCATATTAAAGAACGCCACCCAAACGATTTTGAGCGGTACTTCAAATACGCCGAACAAATAATTACAGACCCCGACTATATTCTTGAAAGCAAAATGCCGCAGACCGCTTTTATCTTAAAGCGCATTTCCGAAAACGGCAAAAATTATCAGCTAATTCTGCGGTTGAAAACCTCGGACAACCCCGAGGAATTTAAAAATTCCGTCATAACCTTTTTAAAGGTTGAGGACAAAAAATGGAGAAAATATTTGCGCAATAAAAAAATTATTTACCGCAAACCCCTTGACAAACCTGAATAAATATGCTACAATGTGAGTATAATAAAAAGGTTATTCGAGGTGGTAAAATTTCGCGTCGACCACACGCCGAAGGTACCGACAGGGGGCAACCCCGAGAGATGCAGGAGAATGGCGCGCCTGCCGAATAACCGACCCGCTTTGAGAAATCAAAGCGGTTTTTTTATTTTTATCCTCTGTCTTCTAAAAAAACCGCCCGAGAACTATTGCTCTCAGGCGGTCTTTTAGGGAGATTTGGCGGGCTATGGGGGAGAACCCGCCTTTATAGTGAGTGAACCGAATATAAGATATTGTCAAATCAAACCCCGAACAGCAGCTCGGTGTAGGTCGGGAACGGCCATATCTTCTCGGGAGCGATAGTCTCCAGCTCGTCCACAACCGCTCTCAGGGACTGCATTGCCGCGAACACCCCGTCACGGTAGAACCGCGCGACAGCCTCGCCGTCGGCGCAGTTTTTCACGTCAAGGAGCTTGTTGTCCAACGCGTCGGTAGCCTCGAGAATACTGTTCGTCAGGCAGGAGGCTTTGTCCGCGAGTTTCTTTTCCGCCTCCGCGCTTATGCCCATTGATTTCTTGACAGCGATTGAATCCGCAAGATTTTTCGCAAACTCTATACCCGCGGGGATAATCTGCTTTCTTGCCATATCAACCATTGTGAGCGCCTCGATATTGATGATTTTGGAGTAATTTTCCAGCAGAATTTCTTTTCTGCTCTCGATTTCCGTCCTTGTGAGCACCTTGAATTCCTCAAAAATAGCCACATTCTTTTCGTCGGTGTAGTGAGGCACAGCGTCCACCGTGGAAACAAGGTTGGGAAGTCCCCGCCTTGCAGCCTCTTCAACCCAGCTCTCGTCATAGCCGTTGCCGTTGAAGATGACCCTCTTGTTTTCTTTGTACGTATCCAAAAGCAGCTTGTTAAGGTCAGCCGTAAAGTCCTTAGAACCCTCCAGCTTGTCGGCAAATTCTTTCAGCACGTGCGCCACAATCGTGTTCAAAATCATATTTGTGCAGGCGATGGACTCCGCCGAACCCAGCGCGCGGAACTCAAACTTGTTGCCCGTGAAAGCGAAGGGGGAAGTCCTGTTTCTGTCGGTGGTGTCTTTCGGGAAGTTTGGCAGAGCCTCAACGCCGATTACGAACTCTTTATCCTGATTTGTGGCAATCATCTTGCCCGTTTCGAGAGCGTCCAAAATGGTCTGCAATTCGTCGCCCAAAAAGATTGACACAATGGCGGGAGGCGCCTCGTTCGCGCCCAGTCTGTGGTCGTTGCCCGCGGAGGCAACCGACAAACGGAGCAAGTCCGCGTAGTTGTTTACCGCCTTGATAACCGCCAGCAGGAACGTCAGGAACTGAATGTTGTCCTTGGGGTCGTCTCCCGGGTCAAGGAGGTTCTGACCGTCGTTTGTGGAGATAGACCAGTTATTGTGCTTGCCCGAGCCGTTCACGCCCGCGAAAGGTTTTTCGTGGAGCAGGCAGACAAGACCGTGCTTTAAAGCCACTTTTTTCATTATCTCCATAGTGAGAGCGTTCTGGTCTGCGGCAACGTTTGAGGTTGTGAAAATCGGCGCAAGCTCGTGCTGAGCGGGTGCAACCTCGTTGTGCTTTGTTTTGGCAAGAATACCCAGTTTCCAAAGCTCCTCGTCAAGGTCTTTCATGTAGGACGAAACCCTGTCCTTGATGTTGCCGAAATAGTGGTCTTCCAGCTCCTGACCCTTGGGTGCTTTCGCGCCGAAAAGCGTCCTGCCCGTGAGAATAAGGTCGCGCCTTTGATCGTAAATTTTCTTGTCCACAAGGAAATACTCCTGCTCCGGACCGACCGTTGTGGTAACCCGTGTAGCGGTGGTGTTGCCGAAGAGACGGAGCACCCGTATAGCCTGCTCGGAAACAACGTCCATAGAGCGGAGCAGGGGAGTTTTCTTATCTAAGATTTCGCCGGTGTAGGAGCAGAACGCAGTGGGAATGTACAGCGAGCCGTCCTTAACAAAAGCGGGGGAAGTGGGGTCCCAGGCGGTGTAGCCCCGAGCCTCGAATGTGGCGCGAAGTCCCCCCGAGGGGAACGAGGACGCGTCAGGCTCGCCCTTGATAAGTTCTTTTCCGGAAAATTCCATAATAACTTTTCCGTCGCTTGTGGGCGAGATAAAGGAGTCGTGTTTCTCTGCGGTAACGCCCGTCATAGGGTGAAACCAGTGGGTATAGTGGGTTGCGCCCTTTTCAACCGCCCATTCTTTCATGGCGTTGGCGATAACCTCGGCAACGTCGGGGTCGAGAGCGATACCCAAATTCTGGGTTTTCAGCAAACCCCTGTAGACATTTTTCGGTAATCTTTCTTTCATAGTTTCCTTATTAAAAACGTTGCAGCCGAAATATTCCTGCACGTTTTTAACATTCTGCGTAGTTTCAGACATAAAAAATTCCTCCCTAATCAAGACAAAAGACGCCCAACCGCGGACAGTACACCCGCAGTCAAAGCGCCATTGCTTTAAACATTTTCAATATGATTACATTATACACCGTCAAAATGTATTTGTCAATACCTTTTTTGAAATTTTGCAAGATTTTTTTATTTTCCTGCATTTTTGACTATTTTCCCACGTATTTCGGCAGTAATTTATGATATTTTGCATAATTTGCGCAGCGGACTGCTATTTTATTTAATATTTCTGTACTTCATATCGCCAACCGCCTTTACGTAAGCCCGCATAAGCTCCTCGGCGTGTTTCATTTCGGTATCGTCAAGGAACGCCGTCATATCGGCAATGGGGTTTTCCTGCCGCTCCTCCTTGCCCCACAGGATATAGTCCGCCGACACGGACAGCAGCTCGCACACCCTCACCAGCGTATCGAGGGACATTCCTTTTTTTCCCAGTTCTATTTCCGCGGCAAAGGTCACGGAAATATCCAGCTTTTCGGCAAGCTCCTCACGCGTGTAGCCTAATTTTTCACGTCTTTTCCGCACTCTTTCTCCCATACTTTTGCACATTGAATACAGCATTTTACACACCTCACATTACAATTATAGTATAATGTGAATTTTATATTAAATAAGCTGAAAGCTATTGACAAACATATACTTTTAGCTTATAATATAATTATAAACATTGAAGGAGGTAAAATATGTCAAAACTTTTAGAAGAGGCAAGAAAACACCCTAAATTGGAATTTTTAGAGGCAAAAGCCGCCAATGGCGATAAAATTGCCGAATTTAATGTAGGGTATTATAATGCCATAGGCGAAAATCCCGATTATAAAAAAGCTTTTTCCATATTCAAAAAATACGCAGACCAAAATCTTCCGGAGGCTTTGCATAATTTGGGCGTAATGTACTATTTCGGTTACGGCGTGGAGAAAGACACCGAAAAAGCGTTAAGCTATATAAAAAAAGCTGCAGAACAAGGTGTCAGCGAAGATAAAATACTATTGGAATTATTGAGGTAATTATTATGAATTGGAGAGAAAGAGAACATGAAATAGAAAGATTAGAAAAACTTGCTAATCAAGGCGATGTAAAAGCACAATTTAAATTAGGATGCCTTTATGAATCTGACGGTGATGAAAACAACGCCATTTTATGGTTTGAAAAAGCCGCTAACCAAGGGCATTTAAGAGCTCAAAGAGCACTGGCTCATACTTATGGTTGCATAAGTAGTAAACTTTATAATCCTAAAAAATCATTTGAATGGTATAAAAAAGTTGCTGATCAGGGAGATATGGGAGCAATAGAAGAAGTAGGGCGCAGCTATTATTTCGGGGTTGGAGTAATGGCAGACAAGAAAAAAGCAATAGAATATCTGACAATTGCAGCTGAAAATGGCAGTAAAGTGGCACAAGAATTGTTGGAAAGTGAAAAAAATCACCCAATAATTTATAGCGGTATAGGACGAAATTTATTAGGAACCGGTGTTAAAATTTACGCAAAAATCCAAAATATTATTGAAACAAAAGATATTACTGAAAAAGACGATTATTAAATTTATGGAAAGGAAGTGATACCATGCCAACACCGCCACGTCCGCAAAGACAAGTATGGGTATGCACAAAATGCGGAATACATCAAGACCACCCCGCATCCGGCGGCAGACCCAAACCCGGTTCGTGTCCCGCAAATGACGGCAAAGAACATAAATGGGTAAAAGACAGAAAATACTGAAAATCAAAGGCTTGCACATCGGTGCAAGCCTAAATTTTTATTCGGAGCAGTTTACGCCCCGCAATTTACAAAAATTATATATAAATATACCCTCTACCCTCTAAGCCGGCAAACTCGCCTCTTCCGTAGTCAAAGCCATATTTTTCTTGTCATAGGACTTGTAAAAACTGTTAAGAATTTTTTCCGTAACAAGCTCCGCGCTTTCGCTTTCCGGCTCGGTAATTATTACCATGCACTGCACGCTGCTGAAACGGAACTTTATCACGGTTTCGTCCGCCGTAACGTCTATGGCGTTCTGAAGATACTCCATAGCCTCGTCACGGTCGGCGACGGCGGGGGTCTTGCCCAGTGCGGGCGTAACCGTTATCAGTATCAGCTGAATTTCGTGTGACTTCTCCTCGTAAATATTTTTCACAAAACCGCACATCTTTTCAAGCTCGGGAGAGTCCGTTCGATACTCCTCGCCGCTGCCGATAATCCTCACAAGCTGCTCAAGGTCGAGGGTGTAATTTTCCCGCTCCTTTGCGGGCTTTTTGTAAAGGTAACAGCCCTTCTGCTCCAGCTCTTTTATGTAGAATAACGCCTTGTCCGCGGCGTTAAGCAGGGTCGTCAAGTCCCGTCCCACCTCGGCGGAAAGCGCGCCGCCCATACAGATGAGATTGTTTTCATACTCGGGAATTTCCCGCAGCGTCCTGTTTGTCTCGGCGCAAACCTCCGTCATAAACGCGTCAAGGTCGCTGTCGCGCATAATTCCCGCCGCAAAGCACAGGAACGAACTTCCCGTATAGCGCACCACCGCTCCTATCTCCCTGCGTGAAAGAAGAGCCTCGGCGGTGGTTTTTATTACCCTGTCTCCCGCAACGATACCGTGCTTTTCGTTTACATCGTGGATGTTCGTAATGTCCACAAAGAACACCCCGCCGTCGCAGGTTTCGAGAGCCTCGGCGATAACCTTTTCTCCCGCGCTGACGCTTAACGCCCCCGTGAGATAGTCATGGTCGCTGTCGTAATCCTTTTCCTTGAAACCGATTACGCTCCTCAGCAAAGCCGCGCTCTGCTCCGCCATGCCCGAGGCGTTTTCGGGGCTTTCGTCCGGGTTCATATTGTCGAACCTGCCGTCTTCCACCATTTTTATGAAAATTTCCGCAAGCCTCGGGTCAAACTGCGTACCGCTGCACCTGCGCATTTCAGTCACAACCGTTTCCTTTGAAAGACGTTTTCTGTACACTCGGTTGCTTGTCATTGCGTCGTAAGCGTCCGCAATGCCTATAATACGCGCCATTTCCGGGATTTCCTCACCCTTAAGACCCATAGGGTAGCCCCGCCCGTCATAGCGTTCGTGGTGGAACTTCGCACCCTCGTCCATGCCGTCGATCATATTGTTGCCGCTGAGAATGTTTCCGCCAATTTCGGCGTGCTTGCGCATAAGGGCGTACTCGCTGTCGGTGAGCTTGCCCGGCTTGTTGAGAATTGAGTCGGGAATGCCTATCTTGCCGATGTCGTGGAGAAGTCCTATATACTTAACGTTTGCAACTCTTTCGTCGCTGTACCCCAGCTCACGGGCAAGTGCAGAGGAGTACTCCGCCACACGGTATGAGTGACCCTTTGTGTATTCGTCCTTTGCGTCGATAATGTTGGCAATTGTTGTAATCGTCTGCAAAGTCACCCGTTCAAGCTGTTTCTGCTTGTCGTCTATGGACTGTATGTACGCCATATTTTCCCGCACGATTTTGTCGTAAATCACGGTTGCGATGTACGCGAAAATAAAGCAGAATAAAATCATACCCAGCTGTATCTCAACGTCCTTTATGTCGTCGCGGGTCACCATGCCGATAATGAAAAATCTCACCACACAGGCAACATTCGCCGCAATTGAAACGCTGCCCATTATCAGCACCAGCTTTTTGGAGTGGTACAGCACAATCAGCGACAGCATGGGGATTATGTATCCGTAAGTCATAACCGTGTTTGTGTTTAACAGCACAAAGGCGTACATCATAAGATACCCCGTCACGGCGTAATACCGCAGCCGTTCGCTTTTCGGCTCGCGTATGAAGTAAATCAGGCACGCCGCCGCAGGGGTTATCGTCACCGCAAGAAATTTTGACATGTACGCCCAATCACGGTGTCCCTGACGAAGTTCGCCCATGTAAGTCACCGTCAGCACTGCGACAATCGCCAGCCAGCCTATCATAAGGTATCTGTTTATCTTGCCGGTTTCCTTAACCATAAGACCTCTCCCTTGCAAATTTTTGAAATATTCCGCATTTACGGCAATTATACAGTATATTATACCATATTCCCCAATATTTTTCAATTCTGCAATTCTACAAATGAGAGCGTGTACAGCGGCACGTTTTTGTAAACATTTAATAAATATATTTCCACATTATGAGCAATACCGCCAAAAAAAGGTGTTGAAAAAATTGCCTATACAAGCTGCTCTTCGACTTTTTCCGCGGCGGCTTTCACGGTTTTATGCGTTTCTCTGTACCCCTCCGGAGAAACCCCGAAACGCTCCCCGAACTTCACGCGGAATTTTTCCTCCGTCTCAAAGCCGCAGCTTTCGGCAATCTCGGCGGCGGAAACCTCACTTTCTTTTTTCAGCATATCGCACGCTTTCCTCAGCCGCACCCCCAAAAGGTACTCCATAGGCGTAAGCCCCGTCTCCTTCTTAAACCGCCGCATAAAGCAGGCTATCAGCTCATACCCAAGATTTGACAGTTTTGTAACGTTTATATCCTCCCAGTAACGCCCCTCCATGTAAAGCTGCGCCGCCGCCACTGAATAATCCGCCGAAACAGGCTTTGCCCCGGAAATATCTTCCCGCAGAATACCGCGTATCACCTTATTGGCAATAATTTCCGCAAGGGAATTCAGCACCGCCTCACGGTTCTGCTCCTCCCTGACGTACTCCAGCGCAAAGCTGTTCAGCAGCCCCAAAATGTCCCCGTAAAGCTTTACCGAACGGCAATTGTAAACCTCCAATTCCTCCGAGTACTTTTTAAAGCGTTCCTCAAAAAATTCCTTTTCAAACAGCAGGCAGTAGTGGTGCAGACGGGTGCGGTTGTCGTGAACGATACCCGGCGAAAAAAGGTCGCCGTAATAATATTCAAGCCCGCGAACGTCCCTCTCAAAAAATATAAATAAGCTGTAGCACGGGTGGCAGGGACTTTTGTAAAGCGACTCCGCGTCGGGGCTTTCCGTGGGTATCATCAGCCCGAACCCGCCAGAGCAGTAGCAGTCAAAATATTCCAAATCGTCCTCGGTAATGCTTTTTCCCATGAATTTTCTTATTTCGCCGTAATTTTGCATAACAAAAGCTCCTTATTCTTGTGAATTTTACGGTACGCGATTAATTTTTCCGGAAATTATTTCCGCAAAAGGAAAATTCCATTAATACTACCATATATTGTGGGTTGAAATTTTCCTAAATACAAGATATAATATATACAGAAAGCTTACAAAGAAATCGGCTTTCAAAATACAGAAAAGCATTGAATTTCCGCGCAAACCGATAAAATTGCCCCTGAAAAGTATTTTTAACCCTTTGCCGCGCCCAATAATTTAGTGTTTTTCAGAAAAAAAATTAGGAGGAACAACAAATGAAAAAGACCATGAAACGAGTTACCGCAATCGCGGCAGCGGCGGCAATTGCCGTAAGCATGTCCATTCCCGCGGCAGCGGCAAGCTGTAACAGAACCTGCAACACCAACAACAACTGCACGTCCAACTCAAATTCAAACTCCTGCGGAATTTTCAGCATTAACAGCCTTTGCGACTTCCTTAAAAAAATCGGCATAAATATCGGCGGCTGCAATTCAAATTCGGGAAATAATTCAAGTACCGCCCAAAAACCCGATACGACTTGCCCCGACGGCAGTTGCGGTACAACCCAAAAGCCCGATACGACCTGTCCCGACGGCAATTGCGGCACAACCCAAAAGCCCGATACGACTTGCCCCGACGGCAATTGCGGCACAACTCAAAAGCCAAGTACTACCGTGCAAAAGCCGAGTACCGGTACAACAACCGATAAAACCGACGTGTCCGACTATGAAAAGGAAGTTGTCACCCTCGTGAACGGAATCCGCAAAGAGTACGGTCTCGGCGAGCTTACGCTGAATACGGAGCTTTCCGCCGTGGCGAGAGCGAAGTCCCAGGATATGAAAGACAACGGCTATTTCAGCCACACCTCGCCTACATACGGCAGTCCCTTTGATATGATGAAAACTTTCGGCATCAGCTACGGCACGGCAGGGGAGAACATCGCCATGGGTTACCGCACCCCCGAGGCTGTTGTGGACGCCTGGATGAACTCCGAGGGACACCGAGCAAACATACTCAACTCATCTTACAAAGAAATCGGCGTCGGCTACGTTTCAAGCGGAAACTACTGGACGCAGATGTTCATAGGCTAAGCACGGTGTCCGTGCAGCCGGTGTCCCCCCAATTTGAAAAGTTACGACTTTAAACTTTGTCAAGCCCCCCAAGGGGCGGGGGAGTTTTTCATAAAATTTACAAAAAATGTCCGCAAGGCTGAGCCTTGACCCTTATTGGCGTACTCTGTCAATAAAGGCAAGGTACTCCCATGGGTGAGGTATTTCTGTACCGTTACCCGTTAAGCCTTGCGGACATTTTTTATTTTTACTTCAACTTCTCCACAAAATCTTTCATAGCCTCGGAAATCTTTATCTGCTGGGGACAGACCGCCTCGCAGCTGCGGCAGCCAACGCACGCCGACGGCTGCTTATCCTGCGGAATTGAGCTGAGAGCCATAGGCGCGATAAAGCCTCCGCCCGTAAAGCTATGCTCGTTGTAAAGCTCGATAAGCCGCGGAATATCCAGCCCCTGCGGGCAGTGTGACGTGCAGTAGCGGCAGGACGTGCAGGGGAGAGAGCTGTTCAGCATCTTGTCCGCCAGTTCCGCCAAAACGCCGCTTTCCTCACCGTTAAGGGGCTTGTCGGTCTTGAAAGTCTCGATATTTTTCTGTACCTGTTCAAGGTTTGACATTCCCGACAAAATCACCGTCACGCCCTCGATACCCTGCAAATATCTGAACGACCATGCGGGAATTTCCTCCTCGGGGCGCAGCTCTTTAAGCCTGCTTTCGTACTCACGGGCAAGGTTTGCCAGCTTGCCGCCCCGCAGCGGTTCCATGACCCAAACGGGGATATTCCGCTCGTTCAGCAGTTGAACCTTGAGCTTAGCCTCCTGAAAATCCCAGTCCAGCCAGTTTAGCTGCACCTGACAGAATTCGATATGGTCGCCGTAAGCGTCCAGAAAACGTTTAAGCACGTCATAGCTGCCGTGCACCGAAAGACCCAAATGGCGTATTCTGCCGTTCTTTTTCTGCTCGGTAAGGTATTTGTCAATTCCGTATTTTGGGTCAAGGTACTGCTCGATATTCATTTCGCAGACGTTGTGGAACAGATAAAAATCGAAGTACTCCACCCCGCATTTTTCAAGCTGTTTCTCAAAAATTTCCTCCACCTTGTCCATATTTGAAAGGTCGTAGCCGGGGAACTTCGTCGCCAAATAAAAGCTTTCCCGCGGGTATTTCGCGAGAGCCTTTCCCACCGCGATTTCGGACATTCCGTCGTGATAGCCCCACGCCGTGTCGAAGTAATTCACGCCGTTTTTCAGCGCGTACTCAATCATTTCCGCCGTGGCTTTTTCGTCGATTTCATTGTACTTTCCCTCCGCCGTCGGCAGCCGCATAGTACCCATGCCGAGGTTGGACAGCTCCATATCTTGGAATTTTCTGTAAATCATTGTCTTTTCGCCTTTCTCTTTTATTTTATTGCCTTAACACAAGGGCTGCCAATCAAAACGAAAGACAGCCCAAATTTTAATGAAATATTTTGCCGGAGGGAAATCAAGCGCCCAAACCGTCGATGTCCTCCAAAGAGCTTGCGCTCTGAACAAGGTCGAGAGCGACGCCGTTCAGCTCCTCCACAACGGAAGTAACTTCCGCAACGCTGTCGCTGATAATCGAAGAGTTCGCGCTCATCTCGTCGATAGCCTTGTTTGTGCGGCTTACGCCCGTTTGAGTTTCGGAAACCTCGTTTACGATAGTGTTCGAGGCTTGGCGGATACCCTTGATGTTCGCAAGGATTTCGTTCGTGTGAGATTCCGCCTCCTTAACCGTCTCGCTGGAGCTTACCGCAAGACTTCTTACCTCGCCCGCGACAACCGAGAAACCCTTGCCGTGTTCGCCGGCTCTTGCCGCCTCGATGGACGCGTTGATAGCGAGAATATTGGTCTGGTCGGAAATATTCTTAATCTTGTCAAGCACCTTTTCGTACTCTTCCACGCTTGCCGCAATCTTCGTAACGGAGGAAACAATATCCTGCGCGCTGTTGTGGATATTTATCATATCCGTGTTGAGTATGTTCATATCGTCCCTGATGCTCTCGTTGCTTGCGGCGGACGCAGACGCCTGGTCGGAGATAGGCATAATCTTGTCGTTGAGAATTTGGAGCGAGCTTTGGATTTCCTCCACCGCGCGGCGCAGACCGTCGTGCTGGCTGCCCAAAGCCTCTTTCATCTTCAACAGCTGTTTCTTTTCGTACTCGGCGCAGTTATGTACCGTATTGTTGCCCGCGAAAATCGAGCGCGCCATATCCGTACAAGTCTTGTAACCGCAGGCGTGGCAGTTTACGCTGCGCTCCACGTCGTTGTTTTTGCCCATGCTGCGGAAAACCGTCTCCAGCTCCACAGCCGTAGGCTCTTTGGAAACCGCCCTGTTTTTGTACTCTCTGAGGAAGTCCTCAAGTCTGAGGTTCTTGAAAATTCTCTTGTGGAATCTTTCCGACGCGCTGACTTTTGTAGCCCAGTTTCTCGCGCTTGTCATAATGTCGTACGCGCTGAACGAGCTGAATTCGTCTCTCGCGCCCACGCCCGAGTTACAGCCGAATTCGCAGGAAAGAACGTCGTACACCGTAGGCAGCTTGGCTCTGTCCGTCTGGAGGTAGGCGTTGAAGTCCTCGTAAACCTTGTGAACGCCCTCGGAGGTAGTAACCGAAAGGTCGGGGTCGTACGCCTTGAGACATTCCTTAAGACCGCCCGGCATCGGGTAGAACGCGCCGTCAAAGCCTCTCACGTCCGAGAACTCAAAGGGGCTGCGTCCCAAAGGCAGGGAAACGCCCATTCTCGTTATGTGGTCGTACAGCTTTTTGAACGTTACGTTAAGGCTGATAATGCCCGTGTTTCTGAACTCGTCGCCCTTTGCGAGGCAAGGTGTAAGCCCCACAAGGAAGTCGTCGCTCTTCAGGTATTTGCGGATGTAAATAGCCGAGCAGAGCAGGGGGGACTGAACGGGGGACATTTTGGGGATAAGCTCCGGCTTATGTTTTTCGACGTAGTTCATTATCGCCGCGCAGGGCTGGGAAATGATTTTCTTGCCGGGGTTTTTCTTGAGATATTCGATGTGCATATATGTACATATGTCCGCGCCGAAAGAGCCGTCATAGATCTCATGAACGCCGTTATCCTTCAGCCATTGAAGAACCTGACGCCATTTGCCGTCCATAGCGCTCTTGATAGCGGGAGCGACTATAACGGAGACCGATTTAGTCTTGATAGCCTCCAAGAAGGCTTTTATGTCGTCGTCGTAGTAACGCGCGCCGTGCTTGCAGCCCCGAATACACTCTCCGCACTGGATACATTCCTCGGGATTAACCTGAACGACCTTTCCGTCATAGCGATTTGCGTTCGGAACGGGACAAGTCCTTATACAAGCGTTACAGCCTATACATTTGTCTTTTCTAACGTGTACCATAAGATTTACGATCCTTTCAAGTTATTTTCAAACAAAATAATACAATTTTTTTATATTATACCATACTGCTTGCGGTTTGTCAATAGTTTTAAATCAATTTTAAACGGTAATATTGACAACGCCGAGGGGGATTTAACGAAAAATTTACATTTACGCAAACAATGTTTTACAATTACCGAGCCAAAACTTTGCCGAATTGTTCAACATACATAAAATATATTCGTTCTATTGTAGTAGAATGACGAAAATGTTTACAGCTTTATTACATTTTTTATTTTTTGCTTGACAATTCCGTTCTATTGCGATAGAATTATTTTGTAATAAATTTTAACAATTACCTGCAATTTCTACATTTTGTATGATTTTGCCATAATGTTTAATTATGTTAATATTTAACCATGTTAAATATGGGACATTTTCTGATGTATTTTTTGCGATTTTTGAGCAAAAAATGCGATTTTTTGAAAAAAATAACTCAAAAATAAAAAAAATGCGGTTAAAAAACTGTATTTATAATATGTCTAAATTGCGATACATTCCAATATTTTACAGAAAGTGGGAAAAATTATGTGCGTAAAACTTTTCGATTCCGAATTAAAAATTATGGAAATTCTCTGGCGCAGCGGAGAAGTCACCGCCCGCGACATTGCCGAGGAACTGGCGGAAACCGCGGGCTGGAGCAAAACCACGACGTACACCGTCATAAAAAAGTGCGTAAATAAAGGCGCTGTGAGCCGCAGCGAGCCGAATTTCCTCTGCCGGGCGGAAATAAGCCGCAAAGAGGCGCAGGAGTACGAAACAAGCGAGCTTATAGACAAGCTGTACGGCGGCTCGGCGGGGAATTTGGCGGCGTCCCTGCTGGGGAGCAAGCGGCTTTCGGCGGAGGAAATCCAAGACCTGAAAAAACTTGTGGAGGAACTGAAATGATTAGCTTTCTGCAAATGTCCCTTTGGGGCGCGGTTTTGACGGCGGCGATACTGACGGCGCGGACTTTTTTCGGCGGCAAGCTGCCGAAACGGGTTTTCCGCGCTTTGTGGGCGGTGGCTGCGCTGCGTATGCTTGTACCCCTTTCGCTGCCTGTGGTTAAGGTGGATACGCCGTTTCCCGCCGTTTCCGACGGCACGGCTTTCTCCGGGGATATGTCCGTCCGCACCTATATTAATGGGGAATTTACCCAAACAACCGGCGAAATCACGGCGTACGCCGTAACGGAGGGGTCTGCCGGCTTTACGGTACTTAAGGAAATATGGCTTGCCGCCGCTTTGGTAATTTTTGCCGCTTTTGTTTTGGTACACATTAAATTCCGCCTTAGCGTGCGGGACGCGATACCCGCCGAAATTCCCTTTGAACCGGGGACAAAACGCGCCGTACGGGTGAAAGTAAGCGACAGGATAGCCTCGCCGTTAACCTACGGGGTGTTCCGCCCGGTGATACTTCTGCCGAAAAATATTTTTGATTGCGGCGAAAAGGCGGTTCGGTACGTGCTTGCCCACGAGCTTACACATATAAAAAGGTTTGACGTGCTGTTAAAACTGCTGGCGGCGCTGGCGGCAAGCCTGCACTGGTTTAACCCGTTCGCTTGGGCAATGCTGGCGTTTGCGAACCGCGACATTGAGCTTTCCTGCGACGAGGAGGTAATTCTTACCGGCGGCTCTCGGGAGGAGTACGCCCTCACTCTTATAAAAATGGAGGAAAAACGGAGTTTCGGCGCGCTGCAAAGCGGTTTCGGCGGAAACTCCGTCAGGGAAAGAATTAAGGCGATAATGACGGCAAAGCGGGTTTCCGCGGCGGGAAGGGTCGTTTCCGCGCTGCTTGTGCCCGCGGCGTTTGCGGTATTTACGGTGTACGACGTTGACCTATCGGGGTACGGCGTTACCGCGGCACAAAGCGGGGCGGGGGAGGTGTACGCCTACTATTTCGACCCTGTTGAGAGTACAAAAGACGAGGCGGTGTACGAAATCACGGAACCCAACGCCGCTTACTCCGAGGTTGAGGTCACGGCGGCAGAGCCGTACCGTATTATGTACCCCTATAAAATATCAGCCGATGAAATTGCGGTGGCTGAAACCCCTGCGGCGTACGCCGAAACCGAGGTTACAGCGGCAGAGCCGTACCCTGTGTACACCTATAAAATATCCGTCGCCGACTGTGACGGGGTAAAGTTTTACATTGTTGAAACGGAGGAATTGATGTACTGCGTTCCCTCCGAGGAAGTACTTAAAAGCATTTTAGCAGACAGCACATCTCGTTAATTCCCTTTTTCTGGGAACGGACGATGTCCTGCAAAATGGGGCGAAGTTCGCAGGCAAGGCAGTTTTTCAGCGCCTCGCAGGACATTTGCACCGCGCCCCGGTGGTGGGGTATCATTTCGCAGAGGAAATTTTTGTCAACGCAGTCGGTTTGGGCGGCGGTTTTCATACAGCAGAACATTTTCCGCATAATTTCGCATATGCAGCATTGATATTGGCGCAAATCGGCGCGGCAGTTCAGCAGGCTTTTGGTGACGTCCTCTACGCTCCGCAGAGCCTCGACGCTTGCGGTTTGCTCGTCGATTATGTTTTCGGCAATTCGCCTTATATTGGAATTATTTGAGAATTTCAGGATATTTTCCGACATCTCTATTGCGGCTTGGTGGTGGGGCAGCATCTGCAAAATAAAATTGTGGGAAATGCTGCACCCCAGCTCGGCGTTGTTCATTTCCATAATCATATTCCGCAGAATGTCGCGGTAGGTTTCCAGATACTGGCAGGTTTCCTCGCTTAAACGGCTCATAATGAGACCTCCTTTTGGTATTTTCTTTATAATATATTCCGTAATTTTTTAAATGACACAGATTTTAATTAATAATTAATAATGAATAATTAATAATTGTTTTACGCGGT
>JAMPDU010000024.1 GCA_023665505.1 Ruminococcus sp. | reverse complement strand
CGTTCCTTTGGAAGGGGAGTTTCGCCGCCTGCGGGCGGCGACGAGGGCTCCGCCCAAACGCCGCTCACGGCGTTTTTGACCCATGCAGCCTTGAAAGGCTGGCGAACTTTTTGCTTGCCTAAAGGGTTTTTGGTTAGGTACTATAAACTATGGGCTGCTAACGCCGTAGTGTACGCCAAATAATTATTTGCCGCAAAAAATGCTTTCTCTGCATACCGCTCGCCGTCTTGACAGAAAATCTTAAATATGCTATAATTATACATATAAAGAAACTGTTTTAAAAGGATTGATAAAATGTCAGCGAAAAAAGCAAAAAATTACGGAAACGAAAGCATTACCAAGCTCAACGGTGCGGACAGGGTAAGAAAACGCCCCGCCGTTATCTTCGGCTCGGACGGCATCGAGGGCTGTGAGCATTCTATTTTTGAAATAATTTCCAACTCCATCGACGAGGCTCGGGACGGCAACGGCGACAAAATCATCATCACCTACTACCGGGACAACTCCGTGGAGGTTGAGGACTTCGGCAGGGGCTGCCCCGTGGACTTCAACCCCAACGAAAACTGCTACAACTGGGAGCTTGTCTACTGCGAGCTTTACGCGGGGGGCAAGTACCAAAACAACGAAAGCGGCGATTATGAGTACTCGCTCGGTCTGAACGGTCTGGGCGCGTGCGCAACCCAGTACGCCTCGGAATACACCGACGTTGAGGTCTACCGCGACGGCTTTAAGTACAACCTCCACTTTGAAAAGGGCGAGAACGTGGGCGGTCTTCACAAGGAAGAAACCACCCGCAAAAAAACGGGCACTCGCACGAAGTGGCGACCCGATTTGGAGGTTTTCACGGACATTTCCGTCACCCGCGAGTACTTCGAGGAAACCCTGAAAAAACAGGCTATCGTCAACCCGAACATCTCTTTTGTGTTCCGTTATCAGAACGAAGAGGGCAAGTTTGAGGAGAACACCTACATTTACGAAAACGGCATTTCCGACTATATCAACGAAATTTTGGGGGACGGCTTTATCACTCCGCCCCAGTTTTGGCAGTGCGAGCGCAAGGGGCGCGACCGGGAGGACAAGCCCGAGTACAAGGTAAAGCTGTCCTTTGCGGTGGCGTTCTCAAACAAAACCGCCGCGTTGGAATATTACCACAACTCAAGTTTTTTGGAGCACGGGGGCGTGCCCGACAAGGCGGTGCAGAACGCCTTTGTGTCCCAGATTGACGCGTACCTGAAAAATAACAATAAATACCAAAAAAGCGAAAGCAAGATAAAATTTATCGACGTGCAGGACTGTTTGGTACTGATTTCCTCGTCGTTCTCCACCCTCACGTCCTACGAAAACCAAACCAAAAAGGCAATTACCAATAAATTCATTTACGAGGCTATGGTGGACTTTTTAAAGCACCAGCTGGAAGTGTACTTCATAGAAAACCCCGACGACGCATTAAAAATCGCCGAACAGGTGGTACTCAACAAGCGCAGCCGCGAAAGCGCGGAAAAGACTAAGCAAAATCTGAAAAAGAAACTTGCGGGAAATATAGACCTGTCCAACATGGTGCAAAAATTTGTGGACTGCCGCACCAAAGACCTTTCACGCCGCGAAATCTATATTGTGGAGGGAGACTCCGCCCTCGGTTCCTGTAAGACCGCCCGAAACGCGGAATTTCAAGCTATAATTCCCGTACGGGGAAAAATCCTCAACTGCCTAAAAGCGGACTATGACAAAATTTTCAAAAGCGAGATAATCACGGACATAATCAAGGTGCTGGGCTGCGGCGTTGAGGTTAAGGCAAAGGCAAACAAGGAGCTTTCCACTTTTAACATCGACAATTTAAAGTGGAATAAAATCATCATCGCCACCGACGCAGACGTGGACGGTTTCCAGATACGCACTCTTATTTTGGCAATGCTGTACCGCCTCACCCCCACCCTTATCGACGAGGGGTACGTCTATATCGCGGAAACGCCGCTGTTTGAGATAAACACAAAGGACAGGACATATTTCGCCTACAACGAAAAGGAGAAGTCGGAAATCCTCGAAATGATAAAGGGTCAGAAGTACAAGCTCGACCGCTCAAAAGGTTTGGGCGAAAACGACCCGGATATGATGTCCCTTACCACAATGAACCCCGACACAAGGCGGCTTATAAAGGTTTCCCCAACGGACGTTGAGGCTACCGCCAACATGTTCGACCTTATGCTTGGGGACAATTTGCAGGGGCGTAAGGACTACATCGCCCAGTACGGAAATATGTACCTCGAAATGGCGGATATAAGCTGAAAAAACCCCTTTGCGGAATTTACCGTAAAGGGGTACATTTTTTAATTGCGGCATAAAACCGAGCCTCCGCCGCAAAAGGCTTTCGGGGAACGGAGCGGATTTGATTTCAAAATCAATTATTCTTATAAGTTATCATTGAACATAAACATATAACGTATAACAAAAAGAATAACGGAAAACCGAAACATTAAACCTTAACCGTTAATTCTTATATATGCAACCCCCTGAATGGAGGAGGCAAAAAAAGCCCGTTCCCCCGGAAAATTTTTTAAATATCGATTTCCATAGTCTCGGTGCTGTTGAGGGTATCGAGAGCAAGCTGCGCCTTTGAAAGGGTTTCGGAAATTTTTATGTACTCCTCCTCCGCCGCCTTTGGGTCGTAATTGGCGTAGTTGTACTCAATCATATTCGAGCGGAAAGTCGCAGCCTGCCGCACTTTCGGCAGCCTGTCTTTCATTTTCGCAAGTCTGGATTTCTTTCGCGTAAGCTGGGGGATATACACCAGTATTTCGTCCACCGTCATATCAAACCCGGGGACGGTATGGGTTGTGTTGAACAGGTTCAGCGCGTGCTTTACTTTGCGGATTTTCTCCTCAATTTCCGCAAGATTTTTCTGCGTTTCCGCAAAATCGTACTCGGGGCGAGCCGTTTCAATATCCTCGCTGACGGCGGCAACAAAAGAGCAGCTTTCCGCCTCGATATTCAGTACAGACGCATAGTCGTCGTTAAGCTGCCGCAGAATTTTCGCTGCCTCGGCAGATGTGTACTTCATAATTATCAAATCCTTTCTTTAGTGTAATACTTAAGTGTATCACAAAGTTTCCCGTTTGTCAATACTTTTTTGAAAATTTTTTTATTCGGGAATGTACATCTCCTCGGGGTACACCGCTATCTCGGGGATAAGGGCGGTTTTGTATATGCCCCTGTCCCAATAAACAAGGGAAAGCTCCCCGTCCGCAGGCTTAAGCGTAAAGTTGTAAAAACGGTACGCGCAGGGCGTTTCGTCCCCCTCTTCGCAGAAAATGGGCGATTGGCAGTTCAGTACAAAACAGCAGTCCCCGCGGTACATAACCTCGTAAATCTCCAAGCCGCTTATATTTTGCTCCGCCTGAAATTCGTCAAGGATTTTTTCCGCCGCCTCGCCATAATACTTGTTAAAATCTTCCATAGGTACGGTTATTGAGCCGTACTCGTGAAATCCGTCCTTATCGCGGTAAAGCTGATAGGTTTTAAACGTGTGACTGCCGCCCGTTGAGGAATCGTAAACGCTTTCGATAAGCTCAAATCTGCCGTTGTAAAGCTCGCTGCGGCTTAAAAGCATACCGTGTCCCGATATTTTTTCGTCAAGCACGGGTTTGCCGTCGGTCATAATGTAAACGTCGCAGGGCTGCGTGTTTCCCAAAGGCTGGCACACGATAATGTCGTCCGAAAGCTTGTATATGTTGATATACGGCATACTGCCTTTAAGCGGGGTTGTCTCGCCGTTTTCGTCCCTAAAAAAGCATTCGCCCCTTACCGAATACACCGCCTTTTCGTTTTTGCCGCCTATAAAAACGCAGTTTACGGGAAAATCCTCCTTAGCGATATTATAGACCGTTATGTAATTGTTGTAGCTTTCCACAGCCGTCGCCGCAAGCCCAGCCAAGTCCGAATTATAATCGCCGTAACTCGTGCAGACCGTGCCGAAATTGTAATCGAGATAATCTTTTTTCTCATAGCTGAAATCCTCGCTGTTGTCCGAATAAACGACCATAGAGGGGTTTGCAAGTTTGTCCCCCGTCTGCCAGCTGCGGGTGATTTTATCTTTGCTGACAAGTTTATTCGCCGCCAAACGGACAAATTCCACCGTCTCAACCCTCTGCCAATTGGAGTGCTCATAGTAGCTGTAAATAACCGTACTGCCGTCATATCGGTTGATAAACCGAGTAAACCCGTCGCGGCAAAAACCCTCAAATTCGCCGACTTGTTCAAGGGTTTCGGCGTTGTAGACATAGCAGGGGATATTGCCCTGTTCGCCGTGGGAAAACGTGAGAATTATTTCGGGTACGCCGTTTTTGTCGAAGTCCCAAAGCGAGGGGAATATATAGCAGGTCTCCCTCGGCATAGGCTCGATAAGCTCCGCAATTCTTTCGGCAAAGGTTTCCGTCAGCGTGCCGTCGGCGTTTACGCCAAGCTCCGCGTTTACGGGCGGCTTTTCGGGAGCGTTCTCCGCGGCTTTTTCATACTCCGCAAGCAGCTTTACAAGGCAGTCGTAAATATCCTCCTCCGTGTAATTTTCGGGGTCGGGGACTTCGAGAACCCCCCGCGCGTAAGCAAAGGGTATCTCATCGTCCTTTCCCGTGGGTTTCAGGTCGCCGTACTCGACGCCGAGATATTCGCTGTACATATCCATTGCCTCGCCGTATGTTATACCGTCAAAATCCCGTTCATAGCCGTCGGCGTACCGCAAAGTCATATTATTTGCGCTTTCCTCGGACAAAAACCCGTTGCTGAACACAGTCGGCAGATTATCGCAAAGTTTAGTCCAGCCATTGTATGTCGTACTGCCGCTGCCGGCGAACATACAGCCGTTTACAATGCAGTACGCGTCCAAATAGTGGGCAAAAATACCTCTGCCGAAACTTTCGCCGCCTGCGGTGTACACCGTGTAATTTCCGCTCCCCATTGTGCCGTGTCCCCCCGCGAACAGCTCGGGAACGCCGTCAAAATCGGTGTCGATAAAAAATATGTCGGCGGCGAAAGCGTCGGGGTCGAAACCCGTTTCGGGAATTTCGCGGTCAATTCCCACAGGCGCAAGGACGGTGGGGTCTGCCGCTGTTTTGTTGTTTTCCAGTTCCGCGTACACAAGCCCCGCAAACACCCGCGCCGTTTCTCTCGCACTGTCGGACGGCATGTTTTCCGCAGCCGCGCTTTCTGTTTCCGCAGCCGTTTCCGAAGTAACCGTTGTTACCGACGTACTTTCTGACGTAACCGTTTCCGTCTCCCTCACCGTTGTCTCCAAAACCTCGGCAGTACCGCCGTTATCGGCGCACCCCGCCAAAAGTCCCAAAGAAAAAATAATCGCCAAAAGTTTTTTCATAAAAAAATCCCCTCTATATGATAAAATTTTACAAAATAATTCTACCACACAAAGGGAAAATTTTCAATTAATAAATTGTTACAAAACGGTTACAGCCGCCGGGAGCTTTGTAACCTTTTAATCGGTGTCCTTAGACAGCAGCATACGGTCGTTGTTGAGAGCCTTGCCGCTTGCCTCCTCGAACTTTTTCAGCAGGGCGTCAACCGTCAGCTTTTTCTTTTCCTCGCCCTTTACGTCGTAAATGATTTTGCCCTCGTTCATCATAATAAGGCGGTTTCCGTGCTTGATGGCGTCGCTCATATTGTGGGTGACCATCATCGCGGTAAGGTTATGCTCCGCGATAATTTTGTCCGAAAGCTCCAGCACCTTTGCGGCGGTTTTCGGGTCGAGAGCGGCGGTGTGCTCGTCCAAAAGCAGTATCTCGGGCTTTTTCAGCGCCGCCATAAGCAACGTCAGAGCCTGCCGCTGTCCGCCGGAAAGCAGACCCACCTTTGAGGACATTCTGTCCTCCAGTCCAAGGTCGAGCATTTTCAGCTGTTCGCGGTACTCCTCTTTCTCCTTTTTGGTAATGCCCCACTTAAGACCCCTCGGGTTACCGCGGCGCGCCGCGAGAGCAAGGTTTTCCTGAATTTCCATAGTTGCCGCCGTACCCGTCATAGGGTCTTGAAAGACCCGCCCGATAGAGCTTGCACGCCTATGCTCGGGAAGTCCCGTGACGTTTTTTCCGCTGATTATGACAGAGCCGGAATCTGTGGGCCACACCCCTGCCACGGCGTTCAGCGTGGTGGACTTCCCCGCGCCGTTTCCGCCGATTATGGTTACGAAGTCCCCCTCGTCAAGTTTTAGGGAAACGCCGTCCAAAGCCTTTTTCTCGTTGATTGTTCCGAGGTTGAACGTCTTTCTTATTTCAATCAATTCAAGCATTTCAGGCGTCTCCTTTCGTGGGGGTTTGAGCCGCGGCGTTCTTTGCCGCCCTTTTGAACGAGGTTTTCGAGCTGTTCATAAGGTACGGAACGGCAAGGAAAATTACAACCACTATCGCCGAGAAAAGTTTCGTGTTGGCAGTGGACAGACCCGCTATTATAACGATTTGAAGTACAAGGAAGTAAATTATCGCGCCGATAGCCGCAAACGCCAGCTTTGCAACAAAGTTAAAGTGCTTGCCGAAAATTAACGAGCCGAGAACTTCCCCGATGATGACGGAGGCAAGTCCGATAACGATCGCGCCCCTGCCCATATTTACGTCGGCAAAGCCCTGATACTGGGCGAGAAGTCCCCCCGAAAGCCCAACCAAACCGTTGGAAAGCACAAGGGCAATAACGGTGGACTTTTTCGTGCTTATGCCCTGCGCCCGCGCCATGTTGGGGTTGCAGCCCGTGGCGCGTATGGTGAAACCGTACTCCGTGCCGAAAAACCAGTACAGAATTGCGATTATCACAGCCACGATTACAGCCGCTTTTATCATGGCGGGCACGGAGTACCGCGACGACAGCAGCAGGGGGAATTTATCCACGCTTACGGGGCGGTTTGACTGCCCCATAATGTCAAGGTTTACCGAGTACAGCGCAAGCTGAGTAAGTATTCCCGCCAGTATTCCGGGAATTCCCAGAGCGGTGTTCAGCAGACCCGTGGCAAGTCCCGCAAGGCAGCCCGCCGCAAACGCGCAGACCAGCGCCAGCCATATGGGACAGTCGTGCATTGTTATAAGCACAACCGCCACCGCGCCCCCCGTGCCGATAGTTCCGTCCACCGTAAGGTCGGCGAAATCAAGTATTTTATAGGTGATAAATACGCCTATTGCCAGAATTCCCCATATCAGCCCTTGGGACACGTTTCCCGGCAGCGCGTTAAAAAATGTTGTCAGCGCACTCATTTTAATTACTCCTTGTTACAGCAATACGGGGTACAGAACCCTGCGCCCCGTCTGCCGAATTATTTCATTTTTTGGCAAAATTATTCGTCCGAGCCGATAGCCTTGTATCCCTCGGGAGGTGTAATTCCCAAACTTTCGCATATTTCAGCGTTATAAAGCTTTTCAACCTTTGGCGCGAACTCAATGTCCATATCGCCCGCGTTCTTGCCGTTTACAAGAATATCATAAGCCATTTCGCCGGCTTTATATCCCATATCATAGTAAGTCGGTGAAAGAGACGCAACGCCGCAGCCTGCGCAAATGCCCTCTTCGCCCGCGATTACGGGAATTTTTGCGGGAACAACAACATTTTTAACGGTTTCGGTAGCATTAGCGATAGTATTGTCGGTAGGAATATAAATAACATCGCACTCGGCAATGGCTGTTGTTGCTACAGCCTGAATTTCGTTGGAGTCCGCAACGGTGTACTCCTTGTAAGCGATGCCGTCCGCTGTGAGAGCAGCCTCCATAAGGTTAGCCTGATACTTGGAGTTAGCCTCGGCGGAGCAGTAAAGAATACCAACCTGCTTAACATCGGGGAAATATTCGAGTATTACATCTTCCTGTTCGTCAATGGGGGCAAGGTCGGAAGTTCCGGTGATGTTCTTGCCTTTCATTTCAGCCCAGTCGTTTACGCCCATGGCGGTAGCGTAATTTGTGATAGACGTGCCCACAATGGGAATACTGTCGGTAGCGGAGGACGCCGCCTGGAGCGAGCCTGTGGCGTTCGCCATAATAAGGTCGACGTTTGACGCGACAAAGTTGTTGCAGATAGTTGTGCAGTTTGTCGCCTCGTTCTGAGCGTTCTGGTTATCGAACTTAACATTGTCGCCCAGCTTTTCGGTAAGAGCCGCCATAAAGCCCTCTGTAGCCGCGTCCAAAGCGGGGTGCTCAACCAGCTGGCAGATACCCACGTTGTACACTTTGCCGTCCGCAGCCGCGTTGTCTCCGCCCGCCGCCGCAGTGCCGTCGGTGTTTCCGCTGCTGCTGTCGGAGCAGCCCGCCATGCCGAAAAGCATAGCAGTCGCCGCAACAGCGGCAAGAATTCTCTTCATCTTCATAAAAAATCAAACCTTTCATTAATTTTAGTACACATATGCGTTGTCGCTTTAATTTAATGAAGTACAGCGCAATTGAGGCAATACCGTGCAAAGATTGCCGTACAGATGCGCAGTCAGATTTTTCGTCAGATTGTACTAAAATTTCGCAGGCAGGCTAACGCCTGTCAAGAAATTTTGGTGCAATATGACGGAAAATATGCAAGCAGATGTACGGCAAAGGCGTTAGCCGCTCTTTGCACGGTATCGCCTTTATATTATACCACACTTTTCCCAAAATGACAACTTATTTGCAATGCAAAAATATTATTTTCAGAAAATTTTGTTAAATATGCAAAAATACGCCCCTGTCAAAGCGGCACATTTTATGTAATTAGCAGCCGTACCGCAAAAAATTATTACAAATTTATTACAAAATGAAACTACCTATTGTAAAAATGAAAATTTTGTGCTATAATAGATTTAAGTACAAAAATGCGGATTTGCTGTAAGAAACAAGAATAAGAGGTTTGGAACATGGACGATTTAAGAAAAAAAACGCTCTGCTTTTCGGGACACCGCCCCGAAAAACTGCCGTTCAACGGCAGCGGCGGGTCTGCCGTTGTCAGGCGGCTGCAAAGCATACTTTATAAAGAAATTCTCGACAGCATAAGCGCGGGGTACAGCCGTTTCATAACGGGACTTGCCCGGGGCGTGGACCTTTGGGCGGGAGAGATACTCATGGAGCTGAAAGCCCAAGGGGAAGAGATTTCCATAATTGCGGTGCAGCCATATAAGGAGCACGGCGGCAATTTTTTGGGAAAGGAAAAATTTTCCCTCGGCAGGCTTATGAGCAACGCCGACGAGGTGGTCTGCCTTTCGGAGGAGTACCGAAAAGGCTGCATGCAGCGCAGAAACGAGTATATGGTAGACCACTCGGGAAAACTAATCGCCGTGGTTTCCGACTACAAAAGCGGCACGGGGTCGACTATAAGATACGCCCAAAAACAGGGCATAGAAGTCCGCGTAATCGACGCCAAAAAGTTCGCCGAGCAAATGAGCGAGATTGAGGAAGTGTGCTATAACCTTGAAACGCTCCCCCCCGAAGACCCGGACGACGACCAGCTGGCGTTCTGATTATAATCTGAAAAGGAGAATTAACAAAATGGCAAAGAAAAGTTCAAAAATTGCTCTTACATATTTTATAACAATAATCGTGACGTTTATTATTATAGGAGGACTTGGCTACATGCTTTTACAGTATCTGGAAAGTCCCGCCGAAAAAACCCCCGAGGAAGTTACCATTAACCCCCTCGACAACCCCTCGGGATACGTCCCCAACCCCGGCGACGACGTAAGCACGCTGTTTATTTTCGATTCCGTAAGGCGGCAAAGCGGCGTGTGCTTTATGCTCGTCCGCACCTTGTCCGCGGAGCAAAAACTTGTGTTCATGCCCCTCCCCGCGGACACTGCGGCGACGTTGGACGGCTCTCAGAACACCCTTTACGAGTTTTACCGTCTCGGCGGCTCGCAAAAGGCGGTCAGCGCGGCTGAAAAGTGCACAGGCACAAAAATCGACTACTATATGAAACTTAACAACGACAGTTTCGCCGCAATTGTGTCAATTTTTGGCAATGTCGACGTTAATATCCCCTACAACCTCATCTATTCCGACCCCGACACCGGTGAGGAAACCATCTACCGGGAGGGCAGCCTTTACGCCGACCACTACGATATGAGGAAAATTCTCACATATCCACTCTACACCGCGGGAGAAGAGTACCGTGCAAAAATATTGGGAGTAATTGCCTCCGACCTTGTGAATAAAAACGTTGCAAGCGGCTTTTCGAGCCATGTTGACGACTATTTCAGCACGGTTATCAATTCCCCCGTCGAGACGAATTTCACCGCCTACGATTATGAGGAGCGCTCCGAGCTTTTGAAATACATCGCCAATTCAAGCGAGCGTATCGTCAAGCTTGTTACGGTGTCGGGTTCGTACGGCGAAAGCGGCTTTTTTGAGCTTGATGAAAATTTTGTCAGAGCAATTCCCGAATGGCTGGGAATTAACACTGTTAATACTTACGAGGAATAAAATTTAAATTACCGCAAATACTACTCTCGGGAGCAAAACTTCCGAGAGCTTTGTTTTTTGGAAAACCGAAAAACAGTATGAAAGGAATGAATGAAATGTTTGATAAAATAGCGCTGGCGCTGTTGATAATCGGCGGACTGAACTGGGGTCTTGTGGGAATTTTCAGCTTTGACCTCGTTGCATGGCTTTTCGGCGGCACGGGAGCGATTATCAGCAGAATAGTTTATGTTGCCGTCGCTCTTGCCGCGATTTGGTGCATTACACTTCTGTTCAGAAACGAAAGAGTATCGGCACACAGCTAAATTTCCCGTAAACGGCAGTAGATTACATACTGCCGTTTAGTTTTGCTCAAATGCGATAAACTTTTCAACATTGCAGCATTTTTTTGTGTACATTGCATAAAAATTGCTTTCGGGTATTGACTTTCCGACAAATTTGGAGTATACTTAAATACGTTGATTTATTTAGTAAAAGCGTTAAAACATAAAAACATAAAAGCGCTAAAGTACAGAAAGGTTGATTTAAATGATTATCGTATTAAAGCAAAATCCCGAAAAGGAAAAGGTTGACACCCTTGTAAAAATGTTCCACGAAAAGGGATTTTCCACCAATTTAAGCCAGGGCGAAAGCCACACAATTATCGGGCTTATCGGCGACACGGGACATCTTCCCGTTGACCTCATCGCCAGTATGGATATTGTGGAAAATGTTACCAGAGTATCCGAGCCGTTCAAAGCCGCAAACCGCAAAATGCACCCCGAAAACACCGTGGTGGACGTGAACGGCGTTTCAATCGGCGAGGGAATGTTCCAAGTCATCGCCGGACCTTGCTCCGTTGAAAGCGAAGAGCAGATTATCGAGGTTGCCAACGACGTGAAAAAAAGCGGCGCAACCCTGCTGCGGGGCGGCGCGTTCAAGCCGAGAACTTCCCCTTACGCCTTTCAGGGACTTCACGCGGACGGTCTGAAACTCCTCCTTGAGGCGAAAAAAGCCACAGGGCTGCCAATTGTCACCGAAATTATGAACGTCAACCATGTGGACCTTTTCGCCGACGTTGACGTTATCCAAGTGGGCGCGAGAAATATGCAGAACTTCGACCTGCTGAAAGAGCTGGGCAAGTGCCGCAAGCCTATCCTGCTGAAACGCGGTCTCGCCAACACCATGGAGGAAATGCTCATGAGCGCGGAGTACATCATGGCAGGCGGCAACACCGAGGTTATCCTCTGCGAGCGCGGTATCCGCACATTCGAGACAAAGACGAGAAACACCCTCGACCTGTCCGCCGTGCCCATGCTGAAAAAACTTTCCCACCTGCCGGTTATCATAGACCCCAGCCACGCCACGGGAATTTCCTGGATGGTCTCCCCTCTCGCCAAAGCGGCGGTTGCCGTGGGCGCGGACGGACTTATGATAGAAGTCCACAACGACCCCTCAAAGGCTCTCTGCGACGGGGCGCAGTCCCTTAACCCGCAGCAGTTCGATACCCTTATGCAGGACATCAAGCGCAGGGTGGAATTCGAGGGCAAGAAAATGGGTTAAAAACCGTAAGTCTGATAATTAAACCGTAAGTACAAATATTAAACCGTGAGTTTAACAAAAAATTAAACTCACGGTTTATTTATTGTTCTTTGCGTTTTTAAGGGAACTTAACCGTAATAACAACCTTGCTCCCCACATAGTCCGCCCTTATCGAGCCGCCCATTTGCTCCGCCAGAAGTTTCGCTATGGACAGCCCCAAACCCGTGGAATTTCCCGCCGTTTCAACGGTGTAAAAGCGGTCGAAAAGTTTTCCCACCGCAACCTTGTCAAGCCCCTCCGCGGTGTTGGAAAACGTTACCGTGCCGTCCTCGGAAAGCCGCACAGCAAAGTCGCCGCCGCTGTATTTCACGGCGTTGCCGATGATGTTCCCGAAAATTCTTTTTAACGCCGACTTGTCAAGAAAACGTTCCGCGCGGGTTTCCGAAATTTCGATTTCGGGGACAATTCCCCTCTGCACAATCGCCCCGTAAAATTCCGCAAGGCTCTCCTCCAGTACGCTGTTCAGACAAATTTTTTCATATGAAAGCCTGTTCCCGTCCGCCGCTATCGAGTATCGGAAAAGCTCCTCGGTGAGCTGTTTCATAGCCTCGCTGCGCCCCCTGATTTGCCCGAGATAATTTTCCGCCGTCTCGCTTTTTTCCTCCCGCTCCAGCAGGTCAAGGTAGCCGAAAACAGCCGTCAGCGGCGTACGCAAATCGTGGGAAATATTCGTCACCGCCTCCTTGATTTCCGCGTCCCCCTGCTGAAACCGCAAACGCTCCTCCCGCAGTTTTTTCAGCTGTATGTTCAATTCCTCCGCCAGCGCCCGCATATCCCCGTCGCCGCTTGAAATGTCGATGAGGGTGTTAGTGTCCTCCGATAATTTTTCCGACAGCTTTTCCGCAATTTCCCTTGCGGATTTTTTCATTGCAAAAATTTTTATCAGCAGCAAAACCACCGCCGCAAGCAGTACAAAAATTATTATCGGGTACATTTTCACACCTCTTTTTTTAATTTTTTGCGGAATTATTTAATATCTTTCCTGCGGAATAAACTTACCCCCACCGCCGCCGTACACACCGTCACAATTGCCGAACAGCACTCGATTTTATAAATTTGAGAAATATCATTTCCGTCCCACATCATAATTAAAAAGCTTTGGTTTCCCGGCAGAAAATTATTTATAAATTCGTAAATTTTCCGCCGCGTTCCCTCAACATAATTGGGGTTCGGCACATTTAATTCCCGCACGACTTCGCCGTTTTCACCGATGTAAATTTTGTCATCATATTTCTCCTGCAAAAGACTGCTGTTCACATACACCCCGCCGAAAAGCAGAAAATACGCCGCCATAATGCACCCCACCGCCGAGGACGCCTTGCTCTGCACAAGCATTGCCGCCGAAAGAAAAATCACCCCGTACGCAAGTACGATAAACGCCGCGCACACAAGCATTGCGCCGATTTGCTCCGCGCCGTACACGCGGAAATTCCCAAGCAGTAAAATTCCCGCCAAAAGATACGGAACGATATACGCCGTGCAGAAAATTATCAGCGAAACGTAAACCGCAATCAAATTCGCAAAATAAATTTTCACGCGGTTTATTCCGGCGGCGATTTTATTCCGCATAGTTCCGCAGCTGTACTCCGTGCCGATAAACATACTCGTGAAAAACGCCGCAACCACCCCCGCGCACAAGATAAAAACGAAAAAATTCTTGTCGGGGGAATATTCCGCGCCGCTTTTTATCATCTTAAAATAGTCGGAAACGGGGAGATAAATTCCGCAAAAAGCCATTAAAAAAAGACAGATATAAAAGGGCTTATTTTTAATAATTCTCGCGAAATTCGCTCTTAGTAATTTACTCATTATTTCAAGTCCTTTCGTCTGAATAACAGTATCCCGACAGCCGTCGTAACGCCAATATCCAAAAGCGAGTACGCCGCAAGCCCCCCGCAGTCTTCGGGAAGTTCCCCGTCTGCTATCAGCAAAGCCTGACCCGACGGCATAACTTTAAACAAGGTCTCCGCGACCTTTCGTTTTGTCCCCGTCAAATATTTGGAATTATGCGTTATTTCGGCGGAGTAACCCGTTTCCGACGTTTCGTCAATATAAGGCGCGGGGTAATACTCCGAGGCGTTTATGACCCGCTGCAAAGCGTTCGCGCCAAGCAGCAGAGCAAATGCCAAAAGCACCGCCGCCACAGCTCCCGCAGCCTTGTTTGTAATCAGCATTCCAAGCAAAATGTACGCCGACGAAAAAGCCGTCACAATTAAAACGCTAAGCAGCGACATAATGAAAATATCCGAAAGCGGCGCGGTAATTTTCCCGATAACGGGAACTCCAAAGCACACCACCGCCGCAATGAGAACCGCGTGCATTATCAGCGCAGCGGCGGCGCATACAACAAGATTAGCCGCGTAAACCGCCGTTCGGGAATGTCCCGGGTAAATCTTGCCGCGCATAGTGCCGTCGCTGTACTCCGTACCGATAAAAATCGAGATAAACACCGCCGACGCGGCTGCCGCGATTGAAATTCCCGAAAAAAGCATACCGTCGATAATTTTTGTGTACTGCGCCTGATTAAACACCGAAACAACAGCCATTGCGAAAACCGCCGCCGTGCAGAACCAAAAAAGTCTGCTGCGGAAAAGGCGGTGAAAATTCGCCCGTAATAATTTACTCATTATTTCAAATCCTTTCTATTGAATAATAATACTCCAACCGCCGTTACAATCACAATTACCAAAATGCTGTACAGCGGCAATACCGCCGTAATACCTACGGTAAATCCTTCGTCAGCGGAAAACATTGCCCTTAACATATGGCTTGTTGGGAGAACGTCCAGCAAAACATCGGCGGACGTTTCGCCAATGCTCGCCGCTATGCCGATTTCCTCAAACACTTCCGTTGCCTCCGCAGGGTCTTCCGCGTAAAGCATACTCATCATTGAAACGAGGGACATTGCAATCGCAACCCCTGCCGAAACCGCCCCGCCCATATTATTGCAAAGAAACGCCGCCAAAACAAATACCGCGCACATAGCGGCGTTGGCGGCAAGCAGTACCGCAATTCTCAGCGCAAATTCCCCCGCCGTAACGCCCAATACCCCGCCCATAAACGGCGCAAGTACGAACGAAACCGCAACGGGTACAAGAAAAATCACACAAGAACCAATCACCGCCGAAACACACCCCGCAAGGTAAATTTTCGGGCGGGTATGCCCCACGGTAATTTTATTTTTCGCCATACCCTCATGGAAGTCGGCGTGCAGAAAAAAGTGGGCGAAAAAAGCCGATAAAAACAACGTCATAAGGCTGTTTACGGCAAGCATACCTCCGCCGATTGAAAAACCCGTTCCGCCCGTGGGAATTATAACGAAAAGCGCAAAGCACACTTGAAAAATCACCGTGAACCAAAACATTTTGCTCTTAGTCATTTTATGAAGATACGATTTTATTAATCTGCACATTATTTCAAATCCTTTCTTTTAAACAGCACAGTTCCCGCGGCAGTGGCGGCAACGGCAACACCCGCCGACCAAAGTGGCAGCACTGCGGGATTTTGGGGCATATCGTCAACCTGTATTCTAAGTCCTTGACAGGTGGGGAGAATATCGTACAACGCCCTGTAAATCACGCCCTTAATTCCCTCGGCTTGGGCAAAATCCGTGCTGATTACCATTGAAAAAATAATAAGCACCAAAGCCGTCAAAATTACCGCCGTAACCCCGTTTGCCTTGCTTGTGACAAGCATACTCACCGGCAGGAACATCGCCGCGTACGCCGCAGCAATAACAATGCTGACGACAAATCTGAACCAAAAATTTCCGGGTGCGGTTATAAAATTATCGGACAGAATAACCCCGCCCAAAAGCACGGTAAAAAAGTACACAAGATGTATCATAACCGACGCGAAAGCGCACACCGCCAAATTCGCGGAATAAACCGCCGCCCTTGAATGTCCGATAATAAGCTTGTTACGTATAGTGCCGTTGCCGTGCTCCGTGCCCACAAAAAGCCCGACAAATACCGCCGAAATCAACGCCGCCGCAAATGTCTGCCCGAACGCGGTGTTTTCCGTGTAAACAACGCCGAAACTTTTACGGTAGTCGTACATATCCGTAACCATACCCAAAGCGTCCGCAAAGCTGAAAATCATACAGCCCCAAAACGCCTTGTTTTTGGCAAGCCTTGCAAAATTCGCACGCAGTAATTTACTCATCACTTCAAGTCCTTTCGTCTGAATAATACCGCCCCTGCGGCAGTCGCGGCAGCAGCAATCCCCGCCGACCAAAGGGGGAACACCGCGTTATTTTCGGGCATATCGCCGTTCTGTATCCTCAACCCTTGACAGGTGGGAATAATATCATACAACGCCTCATAAATTTCCCGTTTAACGCCGCTGATATAGTAGGGGTTTTCCTTTTGGGGTTCGGTTACTTCCACGTTCCCCGATAAATCGGTTACCGTAAGCATTTCATCGGAATGAAATTCGGGTTCGTTAAGACCGCTGCCTATTACCATTGCCGCAATCATAAGTACCAAAGCCGTCAGAATTACCGCCGTTACGCCGCTTGACTTGCTTGCAACAAGCATACTTACGGGCAGAACCACCGCCGCGTACGCCGCCGCAACAATAAGGCTTACGGCGAAATTAAACAGCAGCTTTTCGGGTGAAACGACAAAATTATCAAACATAATAATTCCGCCCAAAAGCACGGTAAGAAAATACGCAATGTGCAGCATAAGCGAGGCGAAAACGCACACGGCAAAATTCGCGGAGTAAACCGCCGCCCTCGTATGACCGACGACAAACTTGTTCCGCATAGTACCGTTGCTATGCTCCGTGCCGATAAAAAGTCCGACAAATATCGCCGAAATTAACGCCACGGCGACGGTCTGCCCAAAAGCGGCGTTTTCGTCCCAAACAATGCCGTACCGTTTATGTTCGGTGTACATACTTATAAGCGTGTTCAAAGCGTCCGTAAACATAAAAATCATACAGCCCCAAAACACTTTATTTTTGGCAAGCCTCATAAAATTTGCTCTTAACAGTTTATTCATTTACAGCACCCCCTACCAAATTCATAAAGTACGCCTCAAGGCTCTCGTCCCTCTCGTTCGCCGACAGCAATTCACAGCCACGTTCTTTCAGCGACAGGGTAAGCTCGGTAATGCTTATCTGCGCGAAAATATCCACGGTTTTGTCGTCGGCAACGGCGTACTCCACACCCTTTTCGTCAAGCATAACCGCCAGAATTTTCGCGTCGGAAACCGTCACCCGCATACACTTGCGGCACTCCTTTTCAAGCTGTTCCGCGCTGATTTCCTTAACCATTCTGCCGCCGTCGATAAAGCCGTAATGGGTAGCAAGCCGCGAAAGTTCGTCCAAAATATGGCTTGAAATAAGTACGGTAATGTTCCGCTCCCTGTTCAGTTTTAAAATAAGTTCCCGCGTCTCAATAATTCCCTGCGGGTCGAGACCGTTTACAGGCTCGTCCAAAACGAGGAAATCGGGGTCACCCGCAAGGGCGATTGCAATACCCAAACGCTGCCTCATACCGAGGGAAAAATTTTTCGCCTTTTTCTTTCCCGTGTTTTCCAGTCCCACCAGTTTAAGCAGGTCGGGAATACTCTTAAATGACGGCAAACCTAAAATAAGGTACTGCTGTTTGAGATTGTCCTCCGCCGTCATATCGAGGTAAATGGAGGGCGTTTCCACTACCGCGCCCATTCTGCGGCGGGACTTGGAAATCTCCCTGCTTGCGCCGTCAATTCCGTACAGGGAAAACTCCCCCGCCGTGGGGAACTGCAGCCCGCAAATAAGCCGTATCAGCGTGGTTTTGCCTGCGCCGTTACGTCCCACAAAGCCGTAAATCGCGCCCTTGGGTACGCTCATCGTCAGCCCGTCCAAAGCCTTGAAATTTTTGTAATACTTGCAAAGCGAATTGGTTTTAAGAACATATTCCATAATAAAATTCCTCCGTTTCTTTTGACGGGCATTTCTCCCGTTCTGTCTTAATTCTAACACCCAACAGTTAAGAAAACGGTAAAGAAAAAAGTTAAGATTTAGTAAAGATTTTTGCGGTAATTAAAACAATCCCACAAAATAATAATCATATTGTAGGGCGGGGGCTTGCTCCCGCCTTTTAAGCAAATTGCCGTGTTAGGCGGGAGCAGAGCCCCCGCCCTACATTTATATACTGAATTTAAATCCAATTCCCCAAACCGCCTCTATGTAATCTTTCCCGCACGCCTCCCGCAGTTTCCTCCGCAAATTGCTTATGTGGACTTTCAAAGAACTTTCCACGCAGTCGGGAGTGTCCTCGCTAATTCTGTCAAGAATTGTGGACTTTGCGATTACTTGGTTTGGGTTCAGCATAAGCAGCTTAAGAATGGCGAACTCGGTTTTCGTCAGCCGCACGGCATTTCCCTCCGCCGTCACCTCGTGCAAATCGGTACGCAAAGTTATTCCGCCGCAGATGAGGACGTCGGCGTTTTCCGCTTGATTTTTCCGCAGCTGAACGGTAATTCTCGCCAGCAGCTCACGGGTGTCAAAGGGCTTTGTGATGTAGTCCGCCGCCCCCTCCAAAAGCAGGGAAACCTTGTTTTGCACGTCCGCCTTCGCGCTCATGACGATAACGGGCACACCCTTAATTTTCGGCAGGACTTCCTCTCCCGTCAGCCCGGGCATCATCAAGTCCAACAGCACCAAATCCGGCTTGTTTTCCGAAAGCAGGTAAACCGCCTCCGTCCCCGAATACGCCCGCAAAACGCCGTACCCCTCCCGGTTCAAAAGGTCGGCGAGCATATCGTTTATGTACTTATCGTCGTCTATTATTGCAATTAAAGCCATTTTTGCACATCTCCAAAATAATTGTATGTACTTATTTTATCATATTTTTTAAGGTAAGTAAATAGGCGGTGAAAATTATTATTCAGCGGTACGGCGTTTTAAAGCATTGCTGCAAACAGCAAATTTTTCGTCAAAAAAAATTAAAAAAGGTATTGACATTTGGAAAATAAGTGTTATAATTATATATAATGTATATATACAATTTTGAGGTGAACTATGGATATTATCATCAGCAACTCATCGGGCGACCCGATTTACGAGCAGATTTACTCGCAGATTAAGTCGGGGATTATGAACGGCGCATTAAAGGAGGGGGACGCTCTTCCGTCAATGCGGGTTCTGGCGCAGCAGCTCCGCATAAGCGTGATTACCACAAAGCGGGCTTACGAGGAGCTTGAGCGGGACGGCTTTATCGAGTCCTACACAGGCAGGGGCAGCTTTGTAAAAAAGCAGAACGCCGAGTTCCTGCGGGAGGAGGCTCTTCGGCAGGTGGAAAGCCTGCTGGACGAGGCTTGCTCAAAGGCTAAGCAGTGCGGCTTGCCCCTTGATGAGGTGCGGGAATTACTGGAAATCATTTACAAGGGAGAATGATATTATGAACGGTTATCAAAACGCCATTGAAATCAGCGGGCTGACTAAGCGGTACGACGGATTTACGCTGGATAATATTTCCTTTAACGCCGCAAAGGGCAGTATTATGGGCTTTATCGGACAGAACGGCGCGGGGAAAACCACTACCATTAAGGCGATACTCAACATCATCAAGGCGGACGAAGGCACCGTCAGGCTGTTGGGTATGGACAGCGTTGCCGAGGAAATACCCATAAAAGAGCGCATTGCCGCCGTCTTTGACGAGATACCTTTCCACGACGAGCTTAACGCGAAAAATTTGG
The DNA here is from genome assembly GCA_023665505.1 of Ruminococcus sp. Classification (GTDB taxonomy): domain Bacteria; phylum Bacillota; class Clostridia; order Oscillospirales; family Ruminococcaceae; genus RGIG8773. The sequence continues at coordinate 8,764 of JAMPDU010000024.1, read as the reverse complement.
ACGTAATACTGGGGGACATTTACAAAAACTGGGATAAACAGACATTTGAGCGGTACTTGGACAGGTTCGCCCTGCCCCGCAAAAAGAAGATAGGCAAGCTGTCAAAGGGCATGAAAATGAAACTGCAAATAGCCTGCGCGCTGTCTCACGGGGCGGAACTGCTCATTATGGACGAGGCTACCACGGGACTTGACCCCGTTGTGAGGAACGAAATTCTCGACATCTTCCTCGAGTACATTCAGGACGAGAACCACAGCATTTTTATGTCCTCACACATAACCTCCGACCTTGAAAAAGTTGCGGACAGCGTGACTTTTATCGACAAGGGAAAAATCCTGCTGACGGGGTATAAGGACGATATTCTCGAAAATCACGGGGTTATAAAGTGCGGAAAAGAGGACTACAAGGAAATCGCCCCGGAAGATATTGTCAGCGCGAGGGTCACGGATTTCGGCGCGGAAGTTATGGTGTCCGCAAAAGCCGAGTGCAAGCGGAAGTACAGCGGACTTGTTATGGACGGCACAACGCTGGAGGAAATTATGGTGTTCTACGTGAACCGCGAAAAAAAGGAGTGGCGTTAATGAACGGTGTGAAAGGGCTTATTTTCAAGGAATTTTATCTTCGGCGCAAGACCCTGCTGTCGGGGTTGATAACTCTCGCTCTGTTTTTTATACTGGCGGTTTCGTTCTGCCTCAGCCTTGATTACGGCAATATGAAAAGCAACGAGGGTATTCCGCCGTACTCCGCGCTTATTCTTGCGTACGCCGTTGCGGCGGGTACGATATTTACGCTTTGTCATAACGGCGAAACTATTGCAAGCGATGTTAAGTGCAAGTGGTATCTTTTTGAGTACGCCGCTCCCCTGTCGCCGCAAAAGCTGTCGGCGGTGCGTGTGGGAATGATTTTCTGCTCAAATTTGATTTCGCTGGGGATTTCGCTTTTGTGTACCTTGGTAATTTTAAAGCTGGCGCACCTGCCTTTCGGGGCGGCGGAGGCTGCCAATATTTGCCTAATTGCGTTGATAAACCTTTTGCTTATGATTTTTGTGAACGCTTTCAATATTCGGTACAAAGACCCGCAGAAAGCGGCGGCGGCGCTTATGAAATGGTTTTTGATAATTTACGCCGCGGCGATAGCTGTTGTTTGTGTAAAAATTTTTTCGGGAGTGGAAATTACAGCTCTTTCGGACGAGGAAATGAACGTGCTTTTGAAAGAAAAACTGCTTGAACCCCTTGTACGGCTGCGTGATACGCTGTTCCCGTTTTTCGCGCTGATTTTCGCGGCGATTGCTGTCCTCGGGTACTTTATCATACTGTCGCAAACGAAAAGGAGGGAAAAATAATGGCTGGAATGTTGTACAGAGAATGGGTGCTGAACAGGAAAAATTTGGTATGGGTATTTGCCATTGAAATTCTTGTGTCGAGTATTATTTTTTTGCCGATAATTTTTTTGGACGATGCAACGGTTTTCATAGACGGCAGCGACGGCAATATTGCAGAGACTGCCACATCGGAATTTCTCCCTGTCTTAACCACTCTTTTAAGCGCGGTGGTGTACGTTATACTTTTTCTCATCACGGGCGGGACGGCGAACTTTTTCGAGGAGGACGAAAGCAAGAAATGGGCGTACTTTATAACCTCAACCCCCGAAACCCAAGCCGGGCAGATTAAGGAGAAATATATTTTCACCCTGCTTATGTACGTCGCCCTTTACGTGTGGTGCACTGTTTTGGCGGACATTTGCGCTGTTTTCGGCGGCTCGGCTTTTATAATGCTGGCGTTTGTGATGTTCTGCGTTATGCTTATCGCCCACGCCATAGAGTTCCCGTTTATGGTGCGGTTCGGCTCAAAGGCGGGGGCGCAGCTTAAAACCACGCTTTTAATCGCGGTTACGGTGGCGGCGTTCGAGTACATTTTTTTCGGCGACCTGTCGATTTTCGGCAGTCCGCAGGCTATCGCCGATTTTATCGTAAGACTTTCCGACAGCGGCGCAATGTCCGATATAGCACTTGTGCTTATGGCAATTTTGCCCTATTTCGCGGTTGGGGCGTACTATCTTTCCTACAAAATTTCCTGCAAACTCTACCTGAAAGGATCTGAGGAATTTGAACGGTAAAAAGCTTGCCGCAAGGCGCATTGCGGTATTTATAGCGTTCGCTTTCGGACTTTCATGGCTGCCTTGGCTGCTGTGCAGGGCGTTGGGGTTTTTGCAAAGCGAGGCGGGATTTCAGCTCCGCACAAACTTTATGATGTTCACACCTGCGGCGGGTGCGCTGCTGACAAGGCTTGTGACGAAAGAGGGTATGGCGAATTCCTATCTGCGGCTGAATTTTAAGGGGAACGGGAAATTTTACCTGTTAGCGTTCGTCCTGCCCTTTGTGTATTGTGCGCTGGAACTGCTGTTTTACGTGGTTTTCCTCGGGGCGGGGATTGCGTCGGGCGCGGAATTTGAGGCGGTTGGAGTTACCCCGGTTGGTTACGGCGCGGCAATATTTTCCAACATAGCCAACGCCGCCGCCCTGTTCCCAATTTTTATGGGCGAGGAGCTTGGCTGGCGGGGCTACCTCTACCCTAAGCTGAAAGAGGTTTTGAACCGTCCCGCCGCCTATGCTGTGGGGGGAATTATTTGGGGCTTGTGGCACGCTCCCGCCATTATTGACGGGCTTAATTTCGGCAAGGAGTACACGGGTTACCCCTATGTGGGAATTCTGCTGATGTGCCTTTCCTGCGTGCCGACGGGGGTAATTTTCATGTGGCTCACGGAGAAAACGGGTTCTGCGTACCCTGCCGCCTTTGCCCACGGGGTAAACAACAACGCCGCGGGAATGATAACCTCCCTTGCTGTGCTTGATGCGGGCGGGGACAATATTGTAAAAATTTTCCTTGTGGCTGTTATCGCTGAATATATCGTGGCGGCGGTTTGCTTGACGGAAAGTATGGTTTCCAAAAAGCGTGTTCGTAACTGACGTTTAATAAATAAACTCTCGGTTTAGAAATTGAACCGAGAGTTTATTTTTTATATTTGTACCGACAGTTTAGTTATTGTACCGCAAGTTTACTTAGCGAACTGGGAATTGTACAGACTTGCGTAAAATCCGTCCTTTGCAAGGAGTTCTTGGTGGTTTCCCTGCTCCACGATGTCGCCGTCTTTCATTACGAGAATGAGGTCGGCGTCCCGAATGGTGGAAAGCCTATGGGCGATTACAAAGCTCGTTCTGCCCCGCATAAGGTTATTCATTGCCTTTTGTATGCGTATTTCCGTCCGCGTGTCGACGGAGCTTGTCGCCTCGTCAAGAATAAGAATTTTGTTGTCCGCCAAAATCGCCCGCGCTATGGTGAGGAGCTGTTTCTGACCCTGCGAGATGTTCCCCGCCTCTTCGTTTATCTCCATATTGTAGCCGCCGGGGAGCGTCCTGATAAAGCGGTCGACGTGGGCGGACTTCGCCGCGGCGATAACTTCCTCGTCGGTGGCGTCGAGCCTGCCGTAGCGGATATTCTCCATAATCGTGCCGTTGAAAAGCCAAGTGTCCTGCAAAACCATGCCGAACGCCTCGCGGAGACCGCTCCTGTCAAACTCGCGGACGTCGTGACCGTCCACCAAAATCGCGCCGCTGTTCACGTCGTAGAAACGCATGAGCAGCTTTACCATCGTGGTTTTGCCCGCGCCTGTGGGTCCGACTATGGCAACCATTTGCCCCGTTTTCACCTTTGCGCTGAAGTCGCTGATGATGATTTTCTCGGGGTCGTAGCCGAATTTAACGTGGTCGAACTCAACCTTTCCCTGAATACTGCCGGGCTCAATCGGGTTGCTGCCCGTGACAGGCTCTTCCGTTTCCTCGAGGAACTCGAAAACCCGCTCCGCGGCGGCGGCTGTGGACTGGAGCATATTGGAAACCTGCGCAAGCTGGGTTATGGGTTGGGTGAACTGTCTCACGTACTGGATAAACGCCTGAATGTCCCCCACGGAGATTGTGCCCCGAACCGCCAGCCAAGCGCCCACAACGGCGACGGCGACGTACCCGAGATTGCCGATAAACTGCATAATCGGCTGCATCATACCCGACAGGAACTGGGACATCATCGCCGATTTGCAGAGTACGGCGTTGTCACGGGCGAACTCCTCAACCGCCTTGTCCTCGCGGTTGAACGCCTTTACAACAAGGTGTCCGCCGTAAATTTCCTCAACCTGACCGTTGACGTGACCCAAATATTCCTGCTGCTGCTTGAAGTATTTCTGGGACTTTTTTACAACTATCATCACCAGCGATGCGGAAATGGGGAGAATTACCAATGCAATCAACGTCATCAGCCAGCTTATGGAGAGCATCATAATCAGCACGCCGATTATGGTGGTCACCGAGGTTATAAGCTGGGTAATGCTTTGGTTCAGGCTCATGCCGAGAGTGTCCACGTCGTTGGTAACTCTTGACAGCACCTCGCCGTATGTGTTGCTTTCGTAATATTTCATGGGTATGCGGTGGATTTTTTCGGAAATTTCCTTCCGCATATTGTATGTCATTTTTTGGGAAACTCCGCTCATAATCCAGCTTTGGAAAAAGTTGAACGCCGCGCTGAGCAGGTAAATTCCCATAACGAACATGAGAATTCGCAGTATTTTCTCAAAGTCGATACCCGCGCCCCCGCCGACTTTGCTTACAAGTCCGGTAAAAATTTCGGTGGTGGCTTTGCTGAGGATTTTAGGTCCGACTATGTTAAATACGGTGCTGCCCGCCGCAAATATGCACACGGCGAAAATCGCGGCTTTGTACCTCGACATATAGCTCACAAGTTTTTTGACAGTACCCTTAAAGTCCTTGGCTTTTTCCATTGGGGGAGGTCCTCCGGGTCCTCCGCGTCTCGGTCCTCTCGGCGGCATATCACTCACTCTCCTTTCCGTTTTCAACGCTGTTCAGCTCTTCCTCCGAAAGCTGTGATGAGGCTATTTGTTTGTAAACCTCGCAGTTTTTCAGCAGCTCGCTGTGCGTACCTATACCCGCAATTCCGCCCTCGTCAAGAACCACAATTCTCTCGGCGTGGAGTATGGTGCTGATACGCTGCGCAACTATGATTACCGTGGAATTTGCAACCTTTTCGCTCAAAGCCTTTCGCAGAGCCGCGTCGGTCTTATAGTCAAGGGCGGAAAAGCTGTCGTCAAAAATGTAAATTTTCGGCTTTTTTGCAATCGCCCGCGCTATGGAAAGCCGCTGTTTCTGTCCCCCGGACACGTTGGTACCGCCTTGGGAAATGGGACTTTCGTACCGCTCGGGCTTTGCCTCGATAAACTCGGTTGCCTGTGCGATTTCCGCCGCCTCGGCAAGCTGTTCGGCGGTGGCGTTTTCGCAGCCGAAACTTAGGTTGGACTTAATCGTGCCGCTGAACAGAACTCCCTTTTGGGGGACTATGCCGATATTTTCCCGCAGATAGCGCATTGAAAAGTCGCGGACGTTCACGCCGTCAACCGTGACAGTGCCCTCGGTGGTATCGAAAAAGCGGGGTATAAGATTTATCAGGGTGGACTTGCCGCTGCCCGTGCTGCCGATAATGGCGGTGGTTTCCCCGGGGTTGGCGGTAAAGCTGATGTTCCGCAGAACGTCCTCGTCCGAGCCGTCATAGTGGAAAGACACGTTGTCGAAAACCACTTTGCCTTGGGTAATTCCCTCGTTGGCGGCGTTCTCCCTGTCAAGTACGGAGGAATTTGTTTCCAAAACCTCGTTTATGCGGTTGGCGGAAACAGCCGCTCTCGGCAGCATTATGGAAATCATTGTCAGCATAAGGAAAGACATAACAATCTGCATTGTGTAGGTGAGGAACGCCATCATATCGCCGACTTGCATATCGCCGCTGTCAATGCCCTTTGTGCCGAACCACACGATAAGCACGCTTATGCCGTTCATTATCATCGTCATAAAGGGGGACATTACCGACATCACCCTGTTGGTGAAAAGCTGTGTTTTCATAAGGTTTTTGCTTGCCTCGTCGAAACGCTCCTCCTCGTGCTTTTCGCGGCTGAACGCCCTTATTACGGGCAGACCCGTGAGGATTTCCCTCGTCACAAGGTTGAGCCTGTCAACCAGTTTCTGCATAGACTTGAATTTCGGCATTGCAACAACCATAAGTATGGATACCAGCACCAAAATTGCCGCCACCGCCACGAAGATAATCCAGCCGAGACCAGTGCCCGTGCGGGCGACCTTTATTACGCCGCCTATGCCCAATATTGGGGCGTACAAAACCATTCTCAGTATCATAACGATAACCATTTGCACCTGCTGAATATCGTTTGTGGAGCGGGTTATCAGCGAGGCGGTGGAGAATTTGTCCATTTCCGCGTTGGAAAAAGATACCACCCTGCGGAAAACCTTTTCGCGGACGTTCATACCGAAAAGCGCGGCAATTCGCGCCGCCAAAAAGCCAACCACGATAGTCACAAGCATTATGGCGAGGGCAAGCCCCGTCATTTCAATGCCCTTGCCCAGTATGTAAGACATCTGAATGCTGTCCATATCCGCGCCTTGTGAGATAAGCTCCTCGCGGGCGAACTCAACCGCCATTTGGGAGAGCATTATTTCGCTGTAGCCCTCGAACTGCTTGTTTATTTCCTCAATTATCGGGGTACGCTGTTCCTTGGGCATTGCCAAAAGCATATCTGTAACGGTCATTCCCTCGGGCAACTGCATAGCCATAGCCGTGTCGCCGCCTGCCTCCGCAAGCGCGGACATATCCGCGTGGTCGAGGGCGTACACCACAGCCGCGGGGTATGTAATGTACGGCTCAACTGTTTCCGCTTCATAACCGATACGGGCATTGCTGACGGAGTCCCATTTATAAACATAATATTTTGTCAGCATACCGCTTTTGTCGAACATCAGCAGTTTTTCAAAGCTGATTGGGGAGATTTCCTCCAAAGCCGCGCTTTCGATACCGCCCTGCTGTATGCCCACGTCCACAATGTCGGAGGTGTACTGGGGGAGCGCAAGGTCGCAAACCGCCTGCGCCACAAGCAGAGCGAATATCACGGGCACCCACACCCAAGATTTGCCAAGATGTTTAAGTATTTTTATCATCGTTTTCTCCTTTCACGTAATTCTTGATAATTTCCGTCATCTCCCCAAGGAGCTCGTAAAGCAGTTTTTTCCGCTCCGCCCCCATTTTTTCGCCCACGTACTCCATTAAGCCGTCCATTTGCCGCCTTGACTTTTGCAGGAAATCAAGACCGTTTTCGGTGAGCCGAACGGTGGTGTTCCTGCGGTTGGTAAGCTTTGTCTCCCGGGTGATAAGTCCCTTGCTCTCCAAGGATTTAAGGCTGCGGGACACGGCGGGCGGGGTAACGTCAAGCTCTGCGGCTATCTCGGAGACGGTTATGCCGTCCTTGCCGAACGCGATAATGTTCAGCAAACAGAACTCGCTGTGGGAGATACCCGTTTTCAGCGGCACGGCGTTCATAAACTGCCGCATACGTCTGAACTGTTCCACGACTGCGTATTTGTCATTTGTTTCCATTTTAAATTCCCCTTTTAAGTTAATTAACTTAGATAACAGTTAACTATGTTATCTGTTTAATATAATAGCACGGTTTCCCACGGTTGTCAATAGGTACAAAAAAAGTTTCATCAATTTAACACATTTCACAAAAAGGGTTTTCTTAAAATGTAAAAAAAATGTTAATTCCGCTTTTGCTATTGACAAACGGCGGGATTTTTAGTATAATATATTAGTCAATTAAATTTGCAGATGTGGCGGAATCGGCAGACGCGCCAGATTCAGGTTCTGGTGGTAGCAATACCGTGTGGGTTCAAGTCCCTTCATCTGCACCAAGCACGAAATAAAGCCGTTTTTTGCACTTTCGCAAATCGCGGCTTTTTTCATTTTTCGTTAGATTTCCAAAAAAAGTGCGAGACAGTTTTTGGAAATATTATGTAAAATTTAGGCGATTTACAGCCTCTTGCATACGTCTGAAATTTGAATGAACATACAGGGCTGTTGTCGCTATGTCGGAGTGACCCAAAAGCATTTTGACCGTCTCAATATCCGCGCCGCTCTGCAGCATATACGTAGCATACGTGTGACGGAGCTTATGCGGGGTCATATACGGCAAGTCGGGATATTTAGCCTGCTGCCCCTTGAAATACGCTCTGTAGCGGTCGTGGTACGTCCTAAAGCTCATTGGGGTATCTTTACCCTCGCACTTGAATAAAAAGCCGTCCTCGCTGTCCTGGGAGCGTATTTCAAGAAGTATTGACTTTGAGAAATCGTTCAGCGGTACAAATCTGTCCTTGTTGCTTTTCGTTGAATTGCGTATGAACTGACCGTCCGCCCCCGAAACAAGGGTCTGACACACATTTATACAGCCTTTTTCAATGTCGATATTGTCCCAGTGCAGGGCGAGAAGTTCGCCGCGCCGCAAGCCTGTCCAAAGTTCCAAAAGCAACATGCGGCTTTCGGCGTTCCGTACGTCAAACAGCTTTTCTATCTGCTCGGGCTCAAATACAACAAGGTTCTTTTTCACCTTGCGGGGCGGTTTTACCCGTTCCGTTGGGTTTTCCTTTGCGTACTCGTTAAAAATCGCCTGTTCAAAAATGCGGTGCAGTAAAAAATACACCTTTCGCTGTCTGCTGGAACTGTAATTCTTTGCGGTATTCAAACATTGCTGAACGTGCAGGGGCTTAAGGCAACACCGCACAAAGAACGGCTAACGCCTTTGCGCACGTCTTGCTTGCATATTTTCCGTCATCTTGCACTAAAATTTCTTGACATACGCCAGTATG
>JAMPDU010000023.1 GCA_023665505.1 Ruminococcus sp. | reverse complement strand
AGCGCGGGGCTGCGCTGGACCAGCCGCTTGCCTAAAGGGCTTTTGGTTAGATACTATAAACTATTCGATGTTATTTTGCCGATTAAAAATAATAATTTACCATAAAAAATTTTAAAAACCTATTCCCTTTTGCGGAAAAAAATGTTATAATAAATATGTATCAAAATTTTTCGGAAAGGAGTATGCCTTGCCGCTCTTCTAAGGCATAATAATATATATGAAACTTTTGCGTACCCTCGCCGCCTTGCTCGCCGCGGTGTTTACCGTGAGCGCGCTCAGTCTGTCCGCGAACGCCGCCGTCACCTTTACCCCGAACTTTACCGTGAACAGCGAGGCGGCTGTGCTGATAAACCTCGACAAGGACGTCATTCTCTACGAAAAAAACGCCACCAAAAAAATGTACCCCGCCTCCCTCGTCAAAATTATGACGGCTATCGTCGTCCTCGACAACGTGCAGGACATCGACAACACAAGCTATACCGCCCCCCTCGCGGTTTTTGACGATTTGTACGGCAAAGGCGCGTCCTCGGTTGGGTACAGCAGGGGCGAGGTCATTACCGTACGGGATTTGATGTACTCCATGCTTATGGCGTCAGCCTGCGAATCGGCGGGTATTCTCGCCTACTATGTGGGCGGAGACAGCATGCAGAATTTCGTGGACATGATGAACCAAAAGGCGGCGGAAATCGGCTGCACCGGCACTCATTTCGTCAACCCTCACGGTCTTTATGAGGACGACCAGTACACCAACGCTTACGATATGGCTATAATAGCCAAATATGCGGTAGACAATTACCCCAAATTTGTTGAAATTGCCACCACCGCCGAGTACACCTTAAGCGCGACAAATTACCACGAGCAAAGCTGGTCAATCAGCCACACCAACGCAATGCTCCACCCAAACAGCGGCTTTTACTACGAACCTGCCAAGGGACTTAAAACGGGCACTCTCGACGAGTCGGGGCGTAACCTTGCCTCAATGGCAAGCCGCGACGGAAACAACTACCTGCTTATAACAATGAACGCCCCCCTCTATGAGGAGGACGGCAGCAAGGCTAACGGGCAGTACGAAGATCACGAAAAAATTTACGAATGGGCGTTTAACACTTTTGAGTACACAAAAATCGTCAGCAGCACCGAGGAAATAACGGAAGTTCCCGTAAAGCTGGGGGACGGAGAGGATCACGTAACGTTAGTCCCCGAAGAGGATTTTTACGCAATATGGCCCAACACGCTGGACAGCTCCAGTTTGAAAAAAACTATCGACAAGGAAAGCTACCTCGATTCGGACGATTCGGTGGTAGCTCCCATAAAGAAGGGGCAGGTGCTGGGGAAGTACACCCTGTCGCTGTCGGGGGAAACCATATGCTCGGTGAATTTGGTCGCCAACAAGGATATAGCGCTGTCCCAGCTTGAGTACAACATAATGAAAGCGAAAGCCTTTGTGGGGTCATTCTGGTTCAAAATGGCTGCGGGGGCGGCGGCGGCGCTTACGGCGGCGTATATAGCGGTGTACGCCCTTGCCACTAAAAAGCGGCGGCGAAAGGTGAAAAAGGTGTCCAAAAGCGGCAAGCGGCGTTTGTAGAAATTGACAAAACGCAATTACAGCAATACTATAAATATGTAATTACGTCCGTATGCGCCCGCCGATGCGATTTCCGAACAGGCGGACGAATACAGGACTTGCCCCCGCAAAAGCGTTGTTTTATAGGTTTGCTGTAATGTGTTGAAATATTAAAATTTGCGATAAAATTTGTGATAAGAAAGGCGGTAAAAAAATGAAAGATAACGGCAGAAAAAAGCTTTGCGTTTCGAGCTTGGTTTTGGGCATAGTGGGACTGATTTTTTCCTTTATGCTGCCCATTGTTTCCTACGGCTGCGCCATACCGGGGCTTGTTATCGGGCTTAAGCGCCGGAAGAGGAATTACAGCTCCTCGGCGGGAATTTCCCTGAGCATAGTGGCGTTGTCGCTGGCTTTGATAAACTCGGTTTTCGGTGTGCTTATGACGGTTAAGATGTTTTTTTCGGAGAAAGAGGGGGATTGAAATTAATTAATTAATAATTAATAATTTTCTGTACCCGTTAATTGTCCCGTAGGGTACGTGTTTCCCGCCCCCAAATATAAAAAATATTAATACAGTAAAAATTGCGGAACGGAGGAAAAGCATGCTAAGACCAATCCAAGCCATACTCGATACAAAATTCCGCAACAAGCTCATTCTGATGTGTATAGCCGCCATAGTCCCGGTGGTAATGTCGGGAATTTACCTGCTGTACAACATCATCGGCGTTATGAGGAGCAACGCCGCCAACGAGGCTATTTTTCAGGCGGACGGCGTTAAAACCAAACTGAAAGACACTGTGGTAACAGTGTCGAATATCGGCGGCAGAATAACCTCAAACGACGATTTGGCGCGGCTTTTAAGCGAAGGGATAACCAACGCGGAGGACTTTCGGGACAAGCTCGTTTCCGAGTATCTTGACGTCTACCCGCAGATAGACAGCGTTAGCTTTTACCTTAATCTGGAAAATATTGACTACCCCCCCGACGAAACGGAAGAGGAAATTCCCCCAAGCGATGCCGCCGAAATAAACAAAGACCCCGAAAATATCGCCGGAAACACCGAGGAAAACACCCTCCCCGAGGAAGAGGAAAAACCCCGCAGCGTAACCGCTTTTCGCTTTGCCGACGGGGAAATCCGCTCAAAATATTGGTACAGAGAGGCTGAGGAAAGCCTTGAAAACAGGTGGCAGCTTACCTCCGACGGCGAGGAAGAGCACAGGCTTTCCCTCGTTACGCCGCTTTTTTCGGGCGGAAATTTTTGCGGGGTAATGGTTATCTCCGCCGACCCGGCTTGGGTCTCCGACATGACCGAGGATTTAAGCGGCGTGGTAATGTGCGTATCAAAGGGGTACGCCTTTTACAGCTCCTTGGACGGCGTCTCCGGCGGCGACGTTATCGGCTCGGACATCGAAATGCCCATAGGCGTAAGCGGCTCGGAAATCCTCTCCGACGGCAGAAACCAACTCGAAAAACGGGGCTACACCGCCGTTTCCTACTTCAATTACGAAAGCACCTACAACCGCTTTTTCGTGTACGTCGTCAAGCCCGGCGCCATATACGACCAATCTGTGAACAGCGTTATCGCCTCATACGTTTGGTATATTTGTATGTGTATTATACTTTCGGTACTTATAACGGTACTTTTTTCCAGTATGTTTTCCCGCCGCATACAGTCCCTTAAAGACAAAATGCACAGCGTAGCCGCAGGCAATTTCGAGCTTACCGACGACATCAAGGGAAACGACGAAATTCACGAGCTTTACGAGGACTTGAAAAAAATGGTGGACAGTATGCAGAACCTTATCAACGACGCCTACAAGTCGAAAATCCAGTCCGAGAGCTTTAAGCTCAATCAGGTCGAGGCGGAATTCAAGGCGCTGGCGAGCCAGATAAACCCCCATTTTCTGTACAACACCCTTGAAACCATACGCATGAAAGCCTACTGCAACAACGACAAGGAAACCGCCGATTTGGTGAAAAAACTGGGCAAATTCATGCGCCGCTGCCTCGAGGTCAAGGACGGCATGGTTACTCTCGAGTCGGAACTTGAATTTACCAAAAGTTACCTTGAGCTGCAAGCCGCCCGTTTCGGGGACAGGGTTTCCTACTCAATTTACTGCGAGGTCGACAGGAAATATATGGTACTCCCTCTGATAATCCAGCCAATCGTGGAAAACGCTTTCGTGCACGGCATCGAGGGGGAAAAAGCCAACGGCAGAATAACCGTAAAAGTCCTATACAAAGGGGAAAACGTGGTTATCAGCGTCGAGGACAACGGTCAGGGCATTTCCAAAGGAAAGCTGGCGGAACTGCTTGAAAAACTGGAGCGAAACGACACTTCATCGGGGAAGAGCATAGGCTTGACCAACGTGAACAAGCGTATAAAAATGTACCACGGGGAGGAGTACGGCTTGTCGGTACGCACCCAAAAGGGCAAAGGCACGGCGATTAGCGTTACCCTGCCGCGCACCGTAGACGAAAATGTTATGAAAAGATTACCGGAAAAATACAGCGAGATTTCGTCCAAATTAAAGTGAGTACTGGGAAAATATCCCAAATTCAAAAAATGAAATTTTTTGATAAAAACCGAAATTTTTAAACGTTTTTTGAGAATTTTGGAGCGGTTTTTTAAAAAAAGCGGTAAACAGTATGTAGTTTATTTGTTAACAAATTGTTATGATTGCCATATTATGACAAGTGTGGGAATTTCTGTATTTTATATTTGATTTCTTACATTAACACGATAAAATAATTCATTTTGTAGGGGCGCATCCTGTATGCGCCCGCAGTCACAAATTCAGAACACGCGGGCGGATACAGGATCCGCCCCTACAGATAAAATAAACCGATTTTTTGATAAAGGAGAAAATTGCCAAATGTTAAAGGTGCTTTTGGTTGACGACGAGCCCAACGTCCGTCAGGGCGTGAAAATGATGATACCATGGGAGGATTTGGGTCTGACGGTAATAGGCGAGGGTGAGGACGGCGACGACGGTCTGGCGAAAATAATCTCCCTGAACCCCGATATTGTGGTGGCGGACGTTAAAATGCCCGGCATGACGGGTATCGAAATGCTGGAAGAGGCGTTTAAACGGGGCTACGGCGGGAAGTGCCTGATTTTGTCGGGGTACTCGGACTTTACCTACGCGAAGTCCGCCATGTCCCTCGGGGTAAAGCAGTTTATCCTCAAACCCGTGGACGAGGACGAGCTGATAGCCTCCCTGAAAGACCTTGCCAAAGAAATCGAGGGGGAGCGTATCAACGAGGTTACCATGCAAAAGGGCAGCGAGTATATGAACGAGCAGCTTTTGCGGGGTTTGCTTTTGGGTGAGGAAACCGTCCCCGAGGGGAGCGTTATGTCGGGGTACGGCTACAGCTGCTACAACGCGGTTATTGTCAGCACCTCGGAAAAAATGTCCGCCGAAGAGAAAAATTACCTCCTCGGTTCGGTTAAGAAAAAACTGGAAAAGGACGGCGGCGCAGACGTTATCACCCCCGAATTCAGCGGCATGACGGTGGCTCTTTTCAAGGGTTGGGAGAAAGACAGGCTGGTTAAATTCCTCACCGAGCTTAACGACGAGTACGTGGGAAAAATGTTCATAACCGTGGGCTGCACCGTGGATAAGCTCACGGATATAAACCGTTCCTACGCCGAGGCTGACGGGCTTTTGAGAGACCGTTTCCGGTACTTCCACCGAGGGGTTGTTACCGCCGATACCGCGGAGGCGGACAGCGGAAACGCCGACGAGACGGCGGAACTTATCGACAACATTTACGCCTACATCGAAATAAACGATATAGACAGGCTTTCGGCGGTACTGGAGCGTTTTCAGATGTCGATGTGCAGCGGGGCGTACTCTGCCGAAAGAATAAAGGTAAACTGCATAACCGCGGTAATGGAAATAAAGTCCCGCCTGATAAAAAGCGTTGGGGAAAAGAAAACGGAGCAGTACCTCAACGACGAGTTTATCGCCCGCATCGGAGAAAAGGCGAGCCTGTTCGACATAATCGAGCTTATGAAAAAGACGTTTACGGATTTGTCCCACACCTATTTCGGGCGCACCACAAAAAGCACCATGGAGAGGGTTGTGCGGTACATTCAATCCAACTACGGCACCGAGCTGCGGCTGGAGCAGCTGGCGGCGATTTTCGGGTACAACAGGGCTTATCTGGGCAAAGTTTTTCACCAGTACACGGGGGAGAATTTCAACAACTACCTCGACCGCATAAGAATAACCGAGGCGAAACGCCTCCTTGCGGCGAACGAGCATAAGGTGTACGAGGTTGCGGAAATGGTGGGGTACACCAATATAAATTATTCTCACAACAAGTTTAAGAAGTATGTGGGGATAAGTCCGCTTAATTATAAGAGGCAGTGCAGTGGGGAAAGTGCGGCAGGCGATGAGGGGGAGGAGGATTAATAATTAATAATTTTCCGTAACCCTAAAATGAAATAAACCCGCCGGCAAATTATGTCGGCGGGTTTAGAGCGTGTTCACATAAACCGTGACGCACGTCTTTTTGGCAAATTTTGCCGTATTTTGCGTTAAAAATCCTTGAAATACCCGCGTATTCCTGCGGATTTTTGCCTTAAATACGACAAAATTATGCTCAAAAATCCGCACATCAGCTTTATGTGAACACGCTCTAAATTATTAATTATAATTATCTTTCGCATTCTCCACAGAAGTCATAAACGGGTCAGCCGCAGTTTCCTTTTTCGGCGGGACGATTTCCTCTCTCATTCGTAACGCGAATATCAATGCGGCAATTCCCACCGCCGCGGAGACGGTTACCGCGGCGACTGCGTTTGGTATCGCGCTTGCGGCGCTGAACAGAATAAGCGTACCCATTGCCGCGCCGAAACCCGCAGCCGCCTTGCCGAGGCAGACGAACCGCATTATAAACACCGCCGCAGCCGTCAAAGCCGCCGCCAAAAATATTACCGTGAGTATTTCCTGCGCAATCTGCCCCGCGGTGCAGGAGGTGAAAAGCTCTTTGGCTGCCAAAAGCTGGGACTTCATTTCCTCTATATCAGCCTCGGACATGCCGCTGCTTTTCAGCATTCGCAGCGTGGCGGTGATTTGATTGTCGTACGCGCCGCTGTTTATAGTGCCGAAAGTGACATACATACTCACACAGCCTATGGCGTAGGTCACGGCGTACGCCGCCCCGAACCCCAGTCCGCAGGAAACGGCGGCTTTAAAAGTGCGGGTTTTCATGCAGGACTTCACGCACACGCCCATTGAAAGCGCCAAAGCCGCGCCCGTAACCGCCGACGTGATTATGCCGTACGCCGCGCTCTCCTCAGCCAAATTCGGCACGAAAAGTACGGCAACAGCGGTTAAAAGCGCGGCGGCGATAATTGCGATTATGTACGCCAGCACCCCCGCCCAAAAACTTGAGGCTTTTATTTTTCCCATAGCCATAAGGGCAATTCCGCCGATTATCGGCACAAGTCCCGTTATCACCACGCCTATGAGAGACGCTGTTATTACATTTTGCGGTATCATATTGATTTCCCCTTTCATTTTTTGGCAATTCTAAATTTATTGTACTAAGACAATATTACAATACTATAATAGCATATTGTAAATTATTTGTCAAGGGGTACTTGAAAAATTTATTTTTTTGTCGTATAATATAGCAAAACAATAAAATAACGTTTTTTGTAGGGGCGGATCCCGTATCCGCCCGCTGCGTACATTTCCTCGCATTTTAGGCGGGCGTATACAGGATACGCCCCTACAGATGCGGTTATTATTTTATCAGATAAATAATAGGTACACGGCGTACAGAACGTTATTAAATAAAAATTTAATAAAATATTTACAGAAAGTTTATAATCAAAATGAAAAATTTCGGGCTTTTCAAGTGTATTTATTATAGAGAATATCAATATTTCAATTTCCTTATGGAAATTACTGGGGGAAATAAAATGTATTCCGAAAATAACGGCGGGTTTGCGTCGGGAAACTCCCCTCCGCGGGGAAGCGCGGTTTCGCAGGACTATATAAGGTATATCCTCGACACATACTCGCAGAACCTTATCAAGCTGAGCTATACCTACGTCCGCAACGTCTGCGACGCGGAGGACGTGGCGCAGGACGTTTTCGTCGCCCTCATCAAGCGGGGCAAACCCTTTGAAAACGCCGAGCACGAAAAGGCTTGGCTTTTGCGGACAACCATTAACAAAAGCAAAAACTACCTGCGTTCAGCGCGGCTGAAAAACGCCGTCTCCATAAGCGGCGCGGACTTCGAGGCGGAGGAAACGGACAGCTCCGACGAGAAAACTCAAGTCATGGAGGCTGTGCTCTCCCTGCCCGAAAAGTACAGAACCGTCATTCACCTTTACTACTACAACGGTTACTCCATAAACGAAATAGCCGCCATTGTGGGCAAAAAGCCCGCAACCGTCGGCACTCTTCTCGCAAGAGGAAGAGGCTTGCTGAAAAACATGATGATAGGAGGTTTTGATGAAGATGAGCAAGTCGATTAAGGATTACAAAGAGGCTATGGACAGCGTTAAAATCTCCGAGAGCTTTTATAAACGGACGGAAAACCTGCTTGCCGAGCTGCCGGAAACCGAAACGGAAAAACCGCGTCCCGTCCTTATAAGCGGAAAGAGAATTTCTGCGGTAATTATGTCGGCGGCGGCGTGCGTAATCTGCGTTCTGGGCATAAGGCTGGCGGCGGGAAACCGTACCGAAACAATTACCCAAAACGCCGACGAAAGCGGCGGCGCGGAAACCTCCGTCTGCGAAACAAACAGAGACGCCGACGAGCTTATTGACAAATTTGACGAATACGACGACGGCGGAATTGTCGCCGAGGAAATCGAAGAGGTTGTCCCCGACGAACCGGATTTGGACGGGGGCGAACCCGCCGGGGACGCTCCCATAGCGGTAAACCCCTGCTCCGACGACCCCCAAACCGCCGCAAGCGCCCAAACAACAACCGCAGTCCAAGAGCCGATTGAGACGACCCACTCGACAGCTAACCAAACGACGGTTACAACAAAAAGCCAAACCCGCGAAACCACCCCCAACCCCGGCGCGGGCGGTGACGAGGAGGAAATTGCGGACGACGAGCCTTACAAGCCAATCGAAAACCCCGCCACGGGCAAAGACCCCAACTCCCACGCCGAACCCAGCGACTTTGATGTTGACGTCGTTGAGGACGACGAGGAAATCGGCAGCGACGGCTTAGGCACGGATACGGGCGCGGCGGAGAAAAGCGCGTTTTTCGGCGGTCTCGACCTCGGCGGCGCGGAAGTGGAAATCACCCCCTACTTCGACATGGACGGCATTAAGGCGGGAGAAACCGTTGTGCGCAAAAGCGGCGAGGAATTCAAACCCACCCTCGACCTTATATCCGGGGGCATGGAGGAGTACGCCGTTAAAATCGGCAACAGCAGCTTTACCTCGGTTTTTTCCGTGCGGATATACAGCGGCGATACAGATCTTTACAGCATTTATCTGACGAATTACCAGTCCATCGTTATCACCAGGCACAACCCCGACGGAAGTCAGCTGCGGGAGACCTACGCCCTGCGCCTCGAGTACTATCAGGACGTGCGCCACTGGCTTTTCCTGAATTTCGGCTCTGAGGAAGATTACGAACTGTTCCTAAACCTAATCGGAGGAAAGTAAATTAATTAATAATTTTTTGTACCGTTTTAAATGCCGTCCCCACGGCGTTTAAATAAAATTTTTCCAAAAAGAACGCACCTAATCCCCAGTTAGGCGCGTTCGGTTTTTTATAAATTCCCAATAAAAAACTCCGACAAAAACCTGTTTTGCCGGAGTTTCATTACATGTGAATGTTACGGAAAATTATTAATTATTAATTATTAATTATTAATTATTAATTATCTCGCTTTCTCCTCATTCTCCTTGCAAATTTTCTCGATAACCTCGTCCATGGGCATTGCACCCAAATCGCCGTCGCTGCGGGAGCGGAGCGAAAGCGTGCCCTCTTCCGCCTCTTTGTCCCCAACTATAAAGAAATAGGGGATTTTTTCCAGCTGCGCCTGACGGATTTTGTAGCCAACGCCCTCCTTGCGGGAGTCCACCGTCGCCCGAATGCCGCGCTTTTCCAGTTTTTCGAGCACCTTATTGCTGTACTCCATCGCCCTGTCGGTAACTGGGAGAATTCTCACCTGTTCGGGGGAAAGCCACAGCGGCAGCGCACCCGCATACGTCTCGATAAGGTACGCCAAAGTACGCTCATAACAGCCGAGGGAAGTCCTGTGAATGATATAGGGCATGCGCTTTTTGCCGTCAACATCGGTGTACTCCATACCGAATTTCGCCGCAAGCAGCATATCGATCTGAATGGTAACAAGGGTGTCCTCCTTGCCGTACACATTTTTATACTGAATGTCAAGTTTCGGACCGTAAAATGCAGCCTCGTCTATACCCACAGTATATTCCAGACCGATACCGTCGAGGATTTTTTTCATTGCCGCCTGAGCCTCTTCCCACTGCTCGGCTGTACCCTCGTACTTGTTTTTGGGGTTTGCGGGATCCCACTGGGAAAATCTGAAAGTACACTTGTCAAGCAGTCCAACCGTGCCCAGGGCGTACTTGGCAAGCTCGAGACAGTTTTTGAATTCCTCCTCCAGCTGCTCGGGGCGGAGAATAATGTGCCCCTCGGAAATGGTGAACTGGCGTACCCGGATAAGCCCGTGCATTTCGCCGCTGTCCTCGTTGCGGAACAGGGTTGAGGTTTCGCCCAAACGCATGGGCAGGTCACGGTAGGAACGGGCGCGGTTCAAAAATACCTGATACTGGAAAGGACAGGTCATGGGGCGGAGGGCGAAACACTCTTTCGTCTCGTCGTGGGGGTCGCCCAAAATAAACATACCGTCAAGGTAGTGATCCCAGTGCCCCGAGATTTTGTACAGCTCACGCTTTGCCATGTAGGGGGTTTTCGTCAGCAGGTAGCCGTTTTTCTGCTCGAAATCCTCAACCCAGCGCTGCATAATCTGAATGACCCGCGCGCCTTTCGGCAGGATAATGGGCAGTCCCTGACCTATGCAGTCGACTGTGGTAAAATATTCCAACTCACGTCCCAGCTTGTTGTGGTCGCGTTTTTTCGCCTCTTCGGCGGCTTTAAGGTGCTCCTCCAGCTGACTTGCTTTGGGGTACGCCGTGCCGTAAACTCGGGAAAGCATTTTGTTTTTCTCGCTGCCCCGCCAGTACGCGCCCGTGCAGGACGTCAGCTTGAACGCCTTGACGGGGGACGTGTTCATCAGGTGCGGACCGGCGCAAAGGTCGGTAAAATCCCCCTGTCTGTAGAAACTGATGTCTTCGCCCTTGCCCGCGTGCTCTTGGCAAAGCTCCACTTTGTAAGGCTCGCCCGCCTTTTCAAGCATGGCGATAGCCTCGTCGGCGGGGAGACCGAACTGCTCTATCTCGATACTCTCTTTGACGATTTTTTTCATTTCCGATTCGATATTCGCCAATTCCTCGGCGGAGAACGCCTTTTCCGCGTCGAAATCGTAGTAGAAACCGTTGTCGATAGCGGGACCGATTGCCAGTTTTACATTGGGGTACAGCCGTTTCACCGCTTGGGCAAGAATGTGGGAGGCTGTGTGCCAGAACGTCTTTTTGCCCTCGTCGCTGTCGAAAGTCATTACCTCGAATTGGCAGTCTTTGTCAATTACGGCACGCAAATCGCGAACTTCACCGTCGATTTTTACGCAGCACGCGGATTTGTACAGTCCCATGCCGATACCCTTGACGATTTCGGCGGCGGGCATTGGGGTCTCGATTTCCTTAACAGAACCATCTTTCAGCGTTAATTTAATCATAATAAAAACTCCTTTTTATATTGTATTTTTGTAGGGCGGGGGCTTGCTCCCGCCTATGTTGTACCAAATGTGTCCGACAGGCGGGAGCAAGCCCCCGCCCTACGGTTGCCGAAAATTTTGTGAAAATAAAAACGCCCCTTAATCCATAGATTAAGGGACGGTATTGCCGTGTTTCCACCCAAATTTATATACTTTTTGTAATATGTCGGCAGAATATTACAGAAAAATATACCTCGTTGTGCCCTGTAACGGGAGCGACCCGCCGTGTATTGGACGGACTCAAAGGCGGTGTGCGCTGCGCTTGGGAATGTTCCGCTCGCAGCAAACCGTTTGAACGGTCTGCGGAACTCTCTGAAAACCCGTGTTGTACAGCGCCTTCCTTATCGGCGTTTTATTGTATTTAATTGGAAATCAATCGTCTTGTTCCGCAAAATTGTCAATAAGTTCCAAAAGCTCTTCTTTGGTGTAATCGGTTTTCTCGCTGTTTGTAAGTTTCAGCCTTAATCTGTAAATCGTTGCCAATTGTACGTCCAGCCGTTCTCTGTCGGGCATTTGGAAGTCCCCCCAAACGAAAATTTATCTTTGTCATTTTAGTATATCACTTTTTTTGACCTTTGTCAACCGTCTTTTTTCACATACAAATCGTAAATTTATTATGAAATAGTGTCAAATTGTATAATTTTCCTTGACAAACGGACTTTTTTATAGTAAAATAAGAGAATGAATGCAATGTATTTATATATCCAAGCTGTTGGCATTTTCTGCCAATGGCGTACAAATAAATTGCTGTTCAATTTTTTCTTACTTCTATGGCTTAATAGAAGGTTTTCATATATTTTCGTATAGGTATTTTCGACATAAAAACTCACATATTTTTGTGCAATCCTTACAAGGATTTAGCGATATACAAATTTTTATTTTCTCGCGTATTCCGCCTTTGGAACGGGGTACGGCTTTACCTATATTATAAACTTTTTTGCGGGATTATTCCCGTGTGTTCAAGTGAAAATCTAATATCGAGCCTCCGAGGTAATTTGTTAATTTTTAATTAATTATTTTTAAAGGAGGTATTAAACGTGCTGACAAACGTTATAATCGGCGTTGTCGCGTTGCTTGTGGGAGCGGCTGTTTCGGGGTACATTTTTTTCAAAATGGGCATAAACCACCGAAAACAGCAGGCTGAGTCCGCCATAGGTTCAGCCGAAAAAGAGGCTGAACGTATTATCGAGGCTGCCAAAAAAGAGGCGGAAAGCAAGAAAAAAATCGCCCTCGTGGAGGCTAAGGACGAAATCCACAAGAGCCGCTCCGAGCTTGAAAAGGAAATCAAGGAGCGCAGAAACGATATGTCCCGTCAGGAACGGCGTATCCAGCAAAAAGAGGAAAACCTCGACAAGAAAAGCGACAACATCGAAAAGAAAGAAGAGCTGCTCCAGCGCAAGCTTAAACAGGCTGAGGAAAAACTGGAAGAGGCTGACAAAATCAAACGCTCTCAAATGGAAATTCTTGAGAAAATTTCCCAGTTCACCATGGAGCAAGCCAAGGAGCATTTACTGTCGATGCTGGAAAACGACCTTGTCCACGAAAAGGCTGTGAAAATTCAGCAGTACGAAACCCAGCTTAAGGACGAATGCGAGGAAAAGGCGCGTTCGCTTATTTCCATGGCGATTTCAAAGTGTTCGGCGGACCAGGTTTCCGAAACCGCCGTCTCCGTCGTACCCCTGCCCAACGACGAGATGAAAGGACGTATTATCGGGCGCGAGGGACGGAATATCCGTACACTTGAGACCCTCACCGGGGTTGACCTTATTATCGACGACACCCCCGAGGCTATTACGCTGTCCTGCTTTGACCACGCGAGGCGTGAGGTTGCCCGTATCGCTCTTGAAAAGCTTATCGCGGACGGACGTATTCACCCCTCGCGCATCGAGGAAATGGTGGACAAGGCGCGTAAAGAGGTCGAGCACAAAATCAAGCAGGAGGGCGAACGGGCGGTTCTCGAAACCAACGTCCACGGGCTTAACCATGAGCTGGTGCGGCTTATCGGACGGCTTTACTACCGCACGTCCTACAGGCAGAACGTCCTCAACCACTCTATGGAGGTCGCCCACCTTGCGGGAATTATGGCGTCGGAACTTGGAGTTGACGCCAACCTTGCCAGACGGGCGGGTCTGTTACACGACATAGGCAAGGCTCTCAGCTATGAGATTGAGGGCTCTCACGTGCAGATAGGCGTGGACGTGTGCCGCAAGTACAAGGAAAATCCCGAGGTTATTCACGCTATCGAGGCGCACCACGGCGACATCGAGGCGAGAACGGTGGTTGCCACTCTCGTTCAGGCGGCGGATGCTATTTCGGCGGCGCGACCGGGAGCGAGGAGCGAGAATTACGAAAACTACATCAAGCGTTTACAGAAACTGGAAGAGATATGCGGGTCTTACGACGGCGTGGAGAAATCCTTTGCCATTCAGGCGGGACGTGAAGTCCGCATAATGATAATGCCCGAGAAAATCAACGACGAGAGAATGACTATCGTCGCCCGGGAAATCGCCCAGCGCATCGAGAACGAAATGGATTACCCCGGACAGATTAAGGTTAACCTTATAAGAGAAAGCCGTGCGGTTGAGTACGCGAAATAGTAATATTTATAGGCAAAAATACCCTGCGTATATTTTTATGTGGGGTATTTTGTCTAATTAATTGACTTAAAGAGGAGTTATATTATGGCGGAATTAAAAAAAATCTACAAATCACGGGTGAAATCGCTGCTTGAACAGGGGGGCGGGAAACCCGTTTCCTACAAAAAGCTGTACGCCGGGTGCAAGGGCAGAAAACCCTCGGCGGCGGCGTTCGCGGCGGCTGTTTCGGAACTTAAAAAGGACGGCGTTATCGTCGAAAACAAGTCGGGGATTTGCCTTTGCGAAAACGCGGGGGTTTTCCCCGCCACGGTTAGCAGGCTAAACAAAACTTTCGGGTTTATTAAGCGGGAGGACGGCAGCGAGGTTTTCGTGCCGGGGAAATTTTTAATGGGCGCAATGCCCGGCGACGGCGTTCTTGCGAGGCTTTTGCCGCAGCGGGGGGAAAGTCCCGAGGGGGAGGTTGTTGCCGTTACCGAGGAAAATTTTTCCGAGTTTACGGGCACGGTTGAAAAAAGCGGCGACACGGTCTGCATTCGCCCCGACAATATTTCTAAGGAGCTTATTATCGTTACGGGGCTGGACGTTCCCGTGCGGGTGGGGGACAAGGTTCTTGCAGAAATAAGCCGCAGGGGAGAACGTCATTCCGACCACAGGGCGCGTATCACGGGGATTTTCGGCGACAGCAAAAAGGCGAAAAGCAGCGCCGACGCTATTCTCCATATTAACGGCGTTGAGGTGGACTTCCCCGCCGCCGTTTTGGACGAGGCGCGGCAGGCAGAGCGCGCGGGCATTCCCGAGGGGGAAGTTTTCAAGCGGCTTGACCTGCGGGACGAGGTAATTTTTACCATAGACGGCGCGGACACAAAGGACATCGACGACGCGGTTTCCGTTGCCAAAACCGACAGCGGCTGGGAGCTTGGGGTACACATCGCGGACGTTTCATTTTACGTAAAGTCGGGTTCGGAGCTTGACAGTGACGCTATGCTGCGGGGCACGTCCATTTACTACGCCAACAAGGTCGTGCCCATGCTGCCGAAAGAGCTTTCCAACGGCATCTGCTCCCTCAACCCTCGGGAGGACAGGCTTGCGTTTTCCTGCCTTATGAAGTTGGATGGCGACGGCAAGCTGATTTCCTACAAATTCAGCAAAACGGTTATCCGCTCCCGGGTTAAGGGCGTATACGGCGAGATAAATAAAATTCTCGAGTGTACCAAAAACAGTACGGAAATTCCCGCCGACCTCGCCGAAAAATACGGCGGACTTGTACCCCAAATTTTACTTATGGACGAGCTGGCGGAAATTCTTACCGCAAACAAAATAAAGCGCGGCGCGCCCCAGATTGAGACGTCCGAGGCTAAGCTGATTATAGACGAAAAGGACGTCTGCGTGGACGTGCAAAAGCGTGAACGGGGCAGGAGCGAGCTTATTATCGAGGAGTTTATGCTTATGGCGAACACGGCGGCGGCAAGGCTTGCAAAAGAAAGCGGCGTGCCGTTTGTGTACCGCGTACACGAGGACCCCGCCCCCGAAAAGGTGCAGGAACTGGTGGACATTGTGTCGCGGCTGAATATCGCCGTACCTCATTTTACAAGCGTAAAACCGAAACATTTGGCGGAAATCCTCGAAAAGACAAAAGACCTGCCCTTGGCGGCGGCGGTAAACAATATGGTGCTCCGCTCAATGGCAAAGGCGAAATATTCCGACGAGCCGCTGGGGCACTTCGGGCTTGTTTTGGAGGACTACGCCCACTTCACCTCGCCCATAAGGCGTTACCCCGATTTGGCTATACACCGCATTCTGACGGACTTGTGCTACAACAAGCAGCCGCAGAAATTCATGCAGAAACGTTACGCGGGGTTTGCGAAAGAGGCGGCGCAGCAGTCCTCGGAGTGCGAGCTGGTTGCAATGCGCATCGAGCGGGAGTGCGACGACTGCTACTGCGCGGAGTATATGACCGCCCACATCGGCGAGGAGTTTGAGGGAATAATTTCCTCGGTGCAGGAGTTCGGCTTTTTCGTGGAGCTGCCCAACACCGTTGAGGGACTTGTGAGACTTGAGTCCCTTGCCAACGGTCCGTACGATTACGACGGGCATTTCACCCTTACCAAAAACGGGAAAAACGTTTATCAGGTGGGGGGCAAGGTCAAGGTTATCTGCGTGAGCACAAACGTCGGCTCGGGGCAGGTGGATTTTACCGTGGTTGGGGACGTTAAGGAAGTTGGCAATAATTTGTAATTGCCCACAAAATTTCTGCGGGTACGGTAACACTTTTATGAAATATTCATAAAATGTTATAAAAAACCGTCTTTAAAGACGCACCGATTTGTGCTACAATGACTGTATATAAAATTTTCTTGCCTCTTGTTTCTTAATATCTTAAACTTACAGCGTACCTTTTGTGAAAGGGGAAATCTATATGGACAGACGGCTTAATATCGGTCTTTTAATAAGTCACCTGGAGGACGACTTCGCCTCGGCGGTGTGCCGCGGCGCGATTATCGGCGCAAGGGAAATCGACGCCAATTTGTTTGTTATACCGGGAAGATATATCGACGCGGACGCGTTCTACGCCGACAAAAAACGCACCGAGTACGAGTATCAGTACAATACCCTGTTTTCATACGCCTTCCCCGAGGACGTCGACGTTATTCTTGTGCTGATAGGCACTATCGGCAGCTCCCTCGACGAAACGAGAAAATTAGCGTTCCTCAAAAAATTCGACGGTATACCGCTTATCACCCTCGCCTGCGAAATAGAGGGCTACCCCTCGGTTTGCTTTGACAACAAAAGCGGTCTTAAGGACTGCATAGAGCATATCATTACCGAACATAACCGCAGAAAAATCGGTTTTGTAAGCGGTCCGAAAACCAACGAGGACGCCAACGAGCGGCTGGGAGTGTACAAAGAAGTCCTGGAAAGCCACGGCATTCCCGTGGAGGAGGACAGGATAGCCTACGGAAGATTTTCTCCCTACAGTCAGGAAACCGTAAGAGAGCTGCTTGACCGCTGCCCCGATTTGGAGGCTATCGCTTTCGCCAACGACGCTATGGTTACGGGCGCGTACGAGGTTTTCGACGAGCGGGGCATCGAAGTCGGCAAGGATATTTTAGTCACCGGCTTTGACGATTCCCCCGTGGCGGCTACCCTTACCCCGCCGTTAACCACGGTTAACGCCGACGCCGCCGAAATAGGCTACGACGCGGTGCTGGAGTGCCTTAAAATTATCGACGGACTTCCCCTCGAAAGCAGGATAGTCAAGTCCTCAATGGTGAAAAGAAAATCCTGCGGGTGCAGAATGGACATCGCCGACGGCAGCACCTTCAGCGACCCATTTGTGTTCAACCATAACTGGTGCAAAACCGACGGTCAGACCGTTAACGCGGTTATAAAATATCTTTTCGACAATTACAAAACAAGCAGTCTCATCACGGGGATAAAGTCCTCGTTTATAGAATATTTCAGGAACGTTTTCAAAAAGCTGAAGTCCGACGACAAGGGCGGCGTAACCCTTACCGACGAGGCTAAGGAGTACATTCCCTCGGGCTTTGAGGAGCTTTTGGAACCGGATAAGGTTATGAAATACGTCGACCACGACAAGCTTTGCAATGTCGTCTCCTATTTCAGCCAGCGGTTCGCGGCGGGTCTGACGGACGAAAACGACAAGCGGGAGCTTTCCTCATTATTTGTGGGAATGTACCAAATAATCATGCACGCCGTTGTGAAAAGCTCCGGCGAGCGGGTGGACGACCTGGAATTCCTCACATGGCAGTCAAACTCCATTACGAAAGACATGCTGCTGTTTGACAGCTACGACGACGAGGGGTACGGCTCCGTCTCCGACAAGCTGATGCGGCTTAATATGGACAGCAGCTATCTGTACGTTTTCCCGGATACCGTTACGCTGAAAAGCAAAGAGGAATGGATACCGCCCTCGAGAGTGCTGTTGAAGTCCTACCACAACAAGGACGTTATGGAGGTTATCCCCGCGGAGGAACAGGAGATTTCCGTGAGAAACCTGTTCAACCACAAATATATCCCCACGGACAGGCGTGTGACAATGGTGCTGTCCGCCATATTCCTCAACGCCGACCATTACGGGCTTTTCCTCTGCGAGCTTGATTACGACTATTTCTACTACATAAGCTCCCTGACGGCGCAGCTCTGCGCGGCTATGAAGATACTGCGGCTTATTCAGGACAAGGAGGCTATCCGCCTTGAGCTGGAAGAGACCCTCATGCAGATAAAGGAAAAGAATTTGCAGCTTGACGCCATTTCCAAAATCGACGAGCTTACGGGAGTTTACAACCGCAGAGGCTTTTTCGCACAGGCAAGCAGCACCATTTACTCCCCCGTTCGGGACGGCAAAAAGGCGCTTATTATCTTTGCCGACCTTGACAGCCTTAAAATCATCAACGACAAATTCAGCCACGAGGACGGCGACTTCGCCATTAAAAGCGCGGCGCGGATACTTTCCGACTCCTTCAGAAGTTCCGACATTATCGGGCGCATAGGCGGCGACGAGTTCGCGGCTTTGGCAATGGTGGACGGCAGCGGCGGCGAGGACGTACCGGCGATAGTCCGCGGCAGAATAACCGAGGCGACCGACAGCTTTAACAAGACCCACGACAAGCCTTACGTTATTCACATGAGCGTGGGCGTGTACGCCTTTACCTGCGGCGAGGGCGTGGAGCTGTCGAAAATTCTCGCCCAGGCGGACACGGTGCTTTATGAGGAGAAACGGAATAAGAAATCTATACTTCGGGCGGACCTTAATGAATAATGAATATTTGCAATCATCTCCGCAACCCCCGTAGAACAGGGGGTTTGCGGAGATGATAGTAAATGATGTTTATTCATTATTAATTATTAATTAACCGAAGTATCTCTTAAGCAGTCCCTCAAAAGCGCAGCCGTGGCGCGCCTCGTCCTTAGCCATTTCGTGAACGGTGTCGTGAATAGCGTCAAGGTTCATCTGCTTAGCCTTGGCGGCGAGTTTCAGTTTGCCCTCGCAAGCGCCGTTTTCAGCCATAACCCGCATTTCGAGGTTTTTCTTTGTGGACGGCGTAACAACGTCCCCCAAAAGCTCGGCGAACTTGGCGGCGTGCTCAGCCTCTTCATAGGCGGCTTTTTCGTAGTACTGACCGACCTCGGGGTAACCCTCACGGAAAGCCACTCTCGCCATGGCAAGGTACATTCCCACCTCGGTGCACTCGCCCATAAAATTCTGATTGAGACCCTCGAGGATTTCCTCGTCCGCACCCTCTTTGCCGACGCCCACAACGTGCTGACACGCCCAGTTAAGCTTGTCCGCGGCAGCCTCGTTAAACTTCGAGGCGGGAGCTTTGCACTGGGGACATTTAAAATCCGCAGGGAGGCTCTCGCCCTCGTAAACATAGCCGCAAACCGAACATACAAACTTTTTCATAATAATCGTCCTCCTAAAGAAAATTTTAGTAATTCTATTATAGCACCTAATTATTAATTAATTAACAGTTAATAATTAATAATTAAAAATTTTTTCAAGCAGGCATATATACAAAACTCCAACAAAGCAAATTTTTGTCAGAGTTTTTGTATTGAAAATTTTTTATTTATTTTGCGGAGATTGACAATTAATAATTATTAATTACCTCAGTTTCGACCCATTGGGAATATCCCCGTCAACAAAAATAACTCTCGCGTCCTCGCCCACGTCGGCGGCAACTATCATTCCTTGGCTCTCCACACCGCAAAGCTTGGCGGGGGCAAGGTTTGCCACCACGATGATTTTTTTGCCCACCAAATCCTCGGGGGCGTACCATTTGGCTATGCCCGAAACCACCTGCCGTCCGCCGAAACCGTCGTCAAGCTGCAAACAGAGCAGCTTTTTCGCTTTGGGGACTTTCTCGCAGGATTTTACTTCCGCGACCCGCAGGTCAATCTTCCCGAAATCCTCTATATTAATAGTGTCGGAAATGGGAGTCTCAGTTTTTTACTATTTTCTCCAATTGCTCATACGGATTCCAATTTTCGGGTTTGCTTTCCCCGCCGAACCATTGGCAGCCCTCTTCGATCCATTTTTCGCGGTATTTTTCAATCTGACCCTGCGTGCAGTCGTCTAACCCGAATTCCGCGCCGCAGCAGCCGCAAATATTATGGGACGGAATATACCCGTCAATATAGGGCGGTTCGTCAAGAAAATCATACCCGCATACAGGACACGTATAATACATAATTAATATCCTTTCTGTCTGTTATGTCAATTGTAGGGCGGGGGCTTGCTCCCGCCTAACACGGCAATTTCATCAAAAGGCGGGAGCAGAGCCCCCGCCCTACGTTGGTTACGACAAATATAAAGTTACCTCAATTTCGACCCGTTGGGAATATCCCCGTCGACAAAAATAACCCGCGCGTCCTCGCCCACGTCGGCGGCAACTATCATTCCTTGGCTCTCCACGCCGCAGAGCTTGGCGGGGGCAAGGTTCGCCACCACGATAATCTTTTTGCCCGCCAAATCCTCGGGGGCGTACCATTTTGCTATGCCCGACACCACCTGCCGTCCGCCGAAACCGTCGTCAAGCTGCAAGCACAGCAGCTTTTTCGCTTTGGGGACTTTTTCGCAGGATTTTACTTCCGCAACCCGCAGGTCAATCTTCCCGAAATCTTCTATATTAATAGTATCGGAAATGGGGGTGAGGTTTGCTTTGTCAACGTCCTCATCTTTAGGAGCGTTTTTCAGCAGTATGGCGTTCAGCTCGTCGGTTTCCTTGTCGATGTCGAGGCGGGGGAACAGCACCTCTCCCTTGTGAACGGTAACGTCCGCGGGCAGTACGCCGAATTTTCCCGCGTTTTCATAGGTGATAAGGCTTTCGTCCGCGCCTATCTGCTCCCACACCTTTGGCATTGTGGACGGCATAAAGCAGGAAAGCAGGGTTGTGGAAATTCTTACCGCCTCCAAAAGGTTGTAGAGTACCGTCGCCAAACGCGCCCGCTTGTTTTCGTCCTTTGCGAGAACCCATGGGGCGGTTTCGTCGATATATTTGTTGGCTCGGCTGATTACCTTGAAAATTTCCGCAAGGGCGTTGTTGAGCTGGGTTTCGTCCACATAGTTGTCAACATTGGCACGCAAAGCTGTTGACATTTCGATAAGCTCGTTATCGAGAGGGTCAGCCTCGCGGTCGGTGGGGAGAGTGCCGTCAAAATACTTAACAACCATAGCCACGGTGCGGGAAACGAGATTTCCCAAATCGTTGGCAAGGTCGGAGTTGATACGGTCTATCATAATTTTGTTGGAGAAAGAGCTGTCCGAACCGAGAGCCATTTCACGCATAATGTGATAGCGGATAGAATCCGCGCCGTACCGCTCCCCCAAAATCAGGGGGTCCACAACGTTGCCGAGGGACTTGCTCATCTTCTGCCCGTTGAAGGTTATCCAGCCGTGAACCGCAAGGTGCTTGGGCAGGGGCTGCTCCAGAGCCATAAGCATGGCGGGCCAGATTATGGCGTGGAAACGCATGATGTCTTTCGCAACCATGTGGACGTCCGCGGGCCAAAATTTGCTGTAATCGTCGTGGGCGGAATTTTCGTACCCCAGCGCGGTGATGTAGTTGGACAGCGCGTCAATCCAAACGTAGACAACGTGCTTTTCGTCAAAGGTCACGGGTATACCCCATTTGAAAGAGGTGCGGGACACGCACAAGTCCTCCAAACCCGGCTTTATAAAGTTGTTTACCAATTCTTGGGCGCGGGTTTTGGGACGGAGATAGTCCGTCTCAAGCAAAAGTTTTTCGATACGCTCCGCAAAGGGGGACATTTTGAAAAAGTACGCCTCTTCCTTAGCCTCCTTGACCTCGCGGTGGCACTCGGGACAGCAGCCGTTTTCGTCAAGCTGGCTTTCCGTCCAGAAACTCTCGCAGGGGGTGCAGTATTTGCCTTTGTACTCGCCTTTGTAGATGTAGCCTTTGTCGTACAGAGCCTTGAAAATTTTCTGCACCGCCTCAACGTGGTAGCCGTCGGTGGTGCGGATATAGCGGTCGTAGCTGATGTTCATATAAGACCACAAGTTCTTGAAAATGGCAACGATTTCGTCAACGTACTGCTGGGGGGTAACGCCTTTTTCGGCGGCTTTTTCCTCGATTTTCTGACCGTGCTCGTCCGTGCCCGTGAGGAACATAACGTCGTAACCCTGCATACGCTTGTAGCGGGCTATCGAGTCGCAGGCGACGGTTGTATAGCAGTGACCTATGTGGGGGTTTCCGGACGGGTAGTATATCGGGGTGGTGATGTAAAAGGTTTTATTTGGCATTTTAATTTCCTCCATAATTTTTTGCAATTACTATTATTATAACCTAAAATGTGGGGTTTGTCAAATAGAGAATAGAAAATAGAGGGTAGAGGATAGAATTTATTTGGGGGACGTGTTGTACGTCCCCCAAAAATTTTAAAAAATATTCATTATTAATTATCATTTATTCTGTAACTGCGAAACATTCAGCCCAATCCCCCCGTTCTCCCAAACAACCACCGCCTTGTCGCCCCGCTTGACAGTACCGTCCAGAATGCTTTTTGAAAGCATGCTCTCCACCGCCGAGGCGATGTTCCGCCGCAAACGCCGCGCTCCCGTACGGTCCACGCTTTCGGCGGCAATGCTCTCAATGGCTTTGTCGCTGAATTCAAGGGCGATTTCCATAGCCTCCGCCCTCTTTTGCAGACCCGCCAGCAGCTTTCTCGCAATAGCACCCAGTTCCGCCTTGCCGAGACGGTTAAACACGATAATCTCGTCCAGCCTGCCCACAAGCTCGGGACGGAAATTTTTGCGGACTGCCTTTATCACGTCCCCGCGGATATTTTCGTCCCCGCCGCCGCCCCCGAAACCGAGAGCGTTTTTCTCTGTGATAAGCTCCGCGCCGATGTTGGACGTGAGAATTATCACGCTGCTGCGGAAACTGACTTTCCTGCCCGAATTGTCGGTGAGAATGCCGTCCTCCAAAATCTGCAAAAGAATGTTGCTCACGTCGGCGTGGGCTTTTTCAATCTCGTCGAACAGCACCACGCTGTAGGGCTTTTTCCGCACCTTTTCGGTAAGCTGCCCCCCCTCGTCGCAGCCCGCGTACCCCGGCGGCGCGCCGATTAGCTTGCTGACGCTGTGTTTCTCCATATATTCGGACATGTCAAAGCGGACGAGGGATTTCTCCGTGCCGAAAAGACATTCCGCCAAAGCCTTGGAAAGCTCGGTTTTCCCCGCCCCCGAGGGTCCCGTAAACAGAAAACACCCCATCGGACGGGCAGGGTCTTTCAGACCCGCTCTGCTGCGGCGAATGGCGTCCGCAACCGCCGACACCGCCTCGTCCTGCCCGATAACCCGCTTTTTAAGTTCCTCCTCCAAATGGAGCAAACGCTTGCTCTCGCTGTCGGTAAGGCGGGTCACGGGTATGCCCGTGGCGGCGGAAACCACCTCCGCGATATTTTCGGCGGCGATAACGATAGGCTTAGCCTCGCTGTCGCTGTACCAGCTTGTGCCGCCTTTTTTTGTACGCGTCCCAACACGGCTTTCCGCCTGCTTTTCAAGCATTCGCCGCAGACTTTCCGCAAGCTCGCTTAACGTTCTGGGACTTTCACTTGCTTTCATTCGCGCCCGTGAGCACGCCTCGTCGATAAGGTCTATCGCCTTGTCGGGGAGAAATCTCTCGGGCTGATACCGCACGGACATTTCCACCGCCGCCCGAACAGCCCCGTCTGTAATCTCCACACGGTGAAATTCCTCATAGCACCCTTTCAGCCCCGTGATGATACGCAAAGCCTCCTCCTCGGAGGGCTCGTTTATAAAAACCTGCTGAAAACGCCGTTCCAGCGCGCTGTCCTTTTCGATGAACTTTCGGTACTCCTCCAAAGTCGTCGCGCCGATTATCTGAATTTCCCCGCGGGCAAGCTGGGGCTTGAGAATGTTCGCCGCGTCGATAGCTCCCTCGGCAGCCCCCGCGCCGACGATAGTGTGCAGCTCGTCTATAAAAAGAATAACGCTGCCGTTCGCCGCAACCTCCTCAAGGCACTGCTTAACCCGCTCCTCGAAATCGCCGCGGTACTTCGCCCCCGCAAGCATTGAAGTCAGGCTAAGTGAAACAATCTGCTTGCCCCGAATTGCCTCGGGGACGTTCCCCTCCGCAATCATTGCGGCGATACCCTCGGCGACGGCGGTTTTGCCAACCCCCGCCTCCCCCACAAGGCAAGGGTTGTTTTTGGTACGCCGCGACAGAATTTGTATAACCCGCTCAATCTCCTTTTCGCGGCAAAAAACCGGGTCGAACTTTTTCTCCCGGGCGGCTTTTGTCAAGTCCCTGCCGTACTTTAAAAGTGTGGGGGTTTTCGTCATGCGGGTATCGGCGGCGGTTGCGGAACACGCCCCCGCAAGTCCCGCCACGCTGCCGCCGATGTCCTCGATAATTTTGACGGCGGTGCAGTCCGTTTCCCGCAAAAGGGCAAGGAGAAGATGTTCCGTCCCCGCAAGCCTGCTGCCGCTTTCGGCGGAAATAATAAAAGCCTGCTCCACGATACGCCGCGCCGAGGCGGTAACCGCGTCCCTGTCCACGGCGCAAGGCTCGCCCCTGCCCACCAGCATATCAATTCGGCAAAGGATATTTTCCTCCCGAATGCCGCATGTCTTGAAAATCGCCGCCGCCGTGCAGCCCTGCTCCCCCGACAGGGCAAGCAGCAGGTGCTCGCTGCCCATATAGGTGTGCCCCAGCCTGCCCGCGCTTAAAAAGGCTTTGTTTATAACGGAATTCGCTTTTTTGGTAAAACTTTCAATATCGTACATACGTTTAAAGAAACCACCTTTTCTTAACCAATTAATACCATTATCGCACATCTTGTTGGAAATTTCTGTCACAACATTTCCTATCGGCAAAAGTATTATTGGCAGAAAAGGCAAAAATTATTTATTTTTTTGAAAAAATTGGTTGACATTTTGCGGGAAGTGTGGTATAATGCTTTCATAATAAAAAATTTACAAACGGTAAAAAGAAAAGAGTTGACTAAGAAATGGCGAAATGTTATAATGGACAGACAGACAGACAGACAGACAGACAGACAGACAGCGATAACTGCGCCCTTTTTTATATACGGTAAAACGTCCCAAAACTTTGGAAAATTATTCCAAAGCTTTGGGACGTTTTATTTTTTTGCCGTTTGAATTCGGAGGTTTTTATGTTTAAAAAAATTATTGGGGTTCTGACGGTAACCGCCTTGCTGGCGGCGTTTGATTTTTCCGTGACGGTTTGCGCCGATACTGCCCCGCAGCAAACAGGCTCTTGCGGCAGCGGCGTTACATTCACCTTAACCGATACCAACGGCGACGGCAATTACGACTTTCTTTTAATAGAAGGCACGGGTGCTATGGATAATTATGCAGACATCACCGACAGACCGTATTTTGTGCAAACAGATGATGAGTACGGCGGCAGAAAAGTCAATAGACACATTAAAGAGGTACATATAGACGAGGGCGTTACCTCTGTAGGCGACATGGCGTTTATTAATTTTCTCGAAATTGAAAGCGTTTTACTGCCCTCAACCCTTAAGGAGATAGGCGATAATAGCTTAGGGGGAACAGCGTTAAGAGAAATCACTTTGCCCGAGGGTTTGGAATGTATAGGCGAACATGCGTTTGAAACCTGTGAAAACCTTACGGCTGTATATATGCCCGACAGCCTTAAAACCATAGGCGGCTATGCTTTCAGAGACTGCTTTGCTCTTGCGTCAATTGAGATACCCAACGGCGTTGAAACTATAGGCGACTATGCGTTCCATATGTGCGGGTCTCTTACGTCAATCGAAGTACCCAACAGCGTTCAGTCGGTTGGAAGTCGCGCGTTTTTTGGGTGCGAAAGTCTTACACAATTGATATATCCAAGCGGTTTGGGCTGCGGCTCATTTACCCCCTCTGCGGCGACGATTGAATATTCGGTAAACGACGACGGCAAGGTTGTGATTGACAAAATTTCCCTCGGCGACGGTATGACCGACACGGCTGTCCCCGACACGGTATGCGGCGTACCCGTGGCGGGGGTTGCGGAGAGTTACCGCCAACTCGTCTCCCAAACGGGGCACAACCACGTTGACGAAAGTGGGGCAACCTGTACCCAAGCGGCAATTTGCGCCATTTGCGGCGAGTACGGCTCTGCTTTGGGGCACAGCGGCGGCAGGGCGACCTGTACCGAAAAAGCGGTGTGTACGGTTTGCGCTGCCGAGTACGGCGAGGTTGACCCCAACAAC
Source organism: Ruminococcus sp. (assembly GCA_023665505.1). GTDB lineage: Bacteria > Bacillota > Clostridia > Oscillospirales > Ruminococcaceae > RGIG8773. The sequence continues at coordinate 2,184 of JAMPDU010000023.1, read as the reverse complement.
CACGATTTTGCCGACGGCAAGTGCACCCGCTGTCAGGCGGACGACCCCGACTATGTTCAGCCCACCGAGCCCCCCGCCACGGAAAGCGAAACCGCGGTTACAACAACCGCCCCGACATACCGCCCGTCGTCGCCCGCCCCCGCCGTAACGGCGGTTACAACCGTCACAACCGTCACAACGGAGGAGGAAATCATAGCCGACGAGCCTGCCGACGACGACGTGTCCTCGGGCGCGCTGCTTGCGGCTGACGGTAACGTCATTCCCGAAAAATCGGCTTACTTAATGGTAATTGTTGCCATAGGCTTTGCCTCGGTGGGAATTATTGTCAAAAAACGGTATTTTTAAGTATTGACAAAACCGCCGATTAGTGGTATAATTACAAAAAATAATTCCGAAAGGCGGTAATTTTTATGGCAAACAAATACGCGGGCACGCAGACCGAAAAAAACCTGCAAGCGGCTTTCGCGGGGGAATCCCAGGCGCGAAACAAGTATACATACTTCGCCTCGAAAGCCAAAAAAGAGGGCTTTGAGCAGATTTCGGCAATGTTCCTGAAAACGGCGGACAACGAAAAAGAGCACGCCAAAATGTGGTTCAAGGAGCTTGAGGGCATCGGCTCGACGGCGGAAAACCTTGCGGCGGCTGCCGACGGCGAGAATTTCGAGTGGACGGATATGTACGAGGACTTCGCCAAAACTGCGGAGAAAGAGGGTTTCCCCGAGCTTGCGGAGAAATTCCGCGGAGTGGGCGCAATCGAAAAGCACCACGAGGAACGCTACCGCGCCCTGCTCCGCAACGTGGAGGCGCAGGAGGTTTTCAAAAAGAGCGAGGTCAAGGTGTGGGAGTGCCGCAACTGCGGTCATATCGTGGTTGGAACGAACGCGCCCGAGGTATGTCCCGTATGCGCTCACCCGCAGAGCTATTTTGAGGTTAGCGCGGAGAATTATTGATCAGAAGTAAGAATTTGAGAGGTAAGAGGTAAGAAATTTGCTGCCGTACCCCAAATTGTAAACTGTCAGTAATAAATGTGCTTAAAATTACAATTTGTACGCTGTAGGGCGGGGGCTTGCCAATTCAGGCTGCTCCCGCCTTTATTTTTGATGTGCCGTACCCTTTTGGGGTACGGTTTTTTGTTTCCTCCATTCGCGTGGAAAACATAGGCTTTTAAATAATAAAAATACATTAAAATTTAACGATTTAGACATTTTTGCAGGCTATACTTTCCAAAATACATAGAATAGTAAATGAATTATCTGATTTATATTTGTATAGTATTCTCTGTTGAAATGTGTCAAAATATGTGCTATAATGATATTAACAAATTTCAAAAGGAGAGTTGTTATGAATATAGAAAAAATTTTAGCAAATATTAAATGGATAGTAATCCTAATATGTATAATATTGATATTCATTCTTGGGTGGCGCGGGTTAAATATTTTTGAAAATAAACAAAACGCTGTTCCAACAGCTGTAACGGTGACGGATATTAAAGATAACGAACCGATAGAAAAGAAGTATGAAATAACCTCGGAATTTCTTGAAAAGAATTTGCAGAATATCGGCAGGCTTGCAGCGGTTGAGTGCTCATACAACGGTATGATAACCGCTACAGAGGGCAACTACCCCGTTTTAACCCAAAAGGGCTATACAATGTATTACATAGGAACGGTAACGGCGGGAATAGATGTTGAGCAGATAAAAATTGACATAAACGAAAACGACGTTACGGTTACTGTACCGAAAGCGGAAATACAAAGTATTAATGTCGACCCAAATTCTATAACCTTTGCCGATATAAAAAAAGCGGTGTTTAACTGGTCAGACATTACCGACGGAATTGACGGCGTAAAAATTGCGGAACAGGAGATTAACAAACAAGCGACCGAAGATGACATTCTTTCACAAGCCGACGAGCAGACAAAAGTTATTATTCAAGGCTTGCTTGAGGATATTGTAAAGAAAGCCGAGGGAGAACGGGAGCTTATTATAAAACAGCAGTAAATACGGGGTAAACCCGTAATACAATAGAAAAAACCGTACTCATAAAGATTTGGGTATGGTTTTTTGTTTCCTACGTTCGCGGGAAAAACACGGGCATATAAGGGCATGCTGTGCAATCCTGCCAATTCTGTAGGGGACGGGTTTCCCGTCCCGCAGGTATGTGACATCGGGACGGGAAACCCG
>JAMPDU010000022.1 GCA_023665505.1 Ruminococcus sp. | reverse complement strand
ATGTTTTTATGGCAGCTATTCAAAAACGCGGTAATTCTTACCGCATAAAAGTTTCGTGCGGCTATGATGCGCACGGAAAACAGGTTATTCAATCCATGACTTGGCGACCCGATGAGGGTATGAGTGAAAAGCAAATCGAAAAAGAGGTTCAGCGGCAGGCTGTACTTTTTGAACAGGCATGCCGAAACGGCAATGTTGTTGCGGCGGTAAAATTCGAGGATTTTGCACGCCAAATGGTTCAAGGAGTACGCCGAAATCAAACTGAAACAGCGTTCTATTGACGTTTATCATCAAATGGAAAAACGCGTTTACAAGGCAATCGGGCACATTCGCTTGGATAAACTGACGACCCGCCACGTCCAAAAGTTTGTGGTTGACCTTTGCGGTTCGGAACGCGAGGACGGTAGCAAACGCAACGGCGGAAAGCTTTCCACAAAGACAATAAAGTTGCATGTGTCGATGATTTCAACAATCTGTGACTATGCCGTGAAAATGCAGATGATACAGACTAACCCGTGCAGGAATGTTACCATTCCGAAAGACGCCGCGCCCGAAAAGGAATATTATTCCATTGAAGAGGCTCAACGTCTGCTGGAGTTTTTCAGCCAAGAGGACGAGGTGAATTACAAGTTTGTACTGTTTTACACGTTGGCAATTTACACGGGTTTCCGTCTCGGCGAACTGCTTGGTTTGGAATGGAAAGATGTGGATTTTGACACGAACGTCATCACGGTAAATCGCACCTGTCTGTATTCAACAGCCAAAGGCGGAGCTTACACAGACACTCCAAAAACTTCCAAAAGTTTGAGGAGTTTGAAGGTCCCGCAAGGTGTGATTGATATGCTGACGAAGTGGAAAAATCTACAAGATGTTCAGCGCAAAGAAGTCGGCTCACAGTGGGTCGAAACAGACCGAATTTTCACCCAATGGAACAGGCTGACTATCAACCGTTCCGCGCCCGGGAATTTCTTCAGGCAATTCTGCAAGCGAACGGGAATGCGGTATATGTCGAACCACTCTATGCGGCATTTAAACGCCTCGCTCCTCATCAACGCAGGCGTGGACGTCAAGACGGTGCAGAGCTGTTTGGGGCATGCAACTGCCGCGACGACTTTGCAAATCTACGCGCATACGTTCCGAACGGCACAGGCAGCTGCTATGGAAGCTGTCGCTGAGGCTCTTCCTCTAAATTGTTCAAATAAGAGTGGAAACGTATAATGCTGAAAGTTACGTAAAGCTGGGACAAACAGTTGCACTTTTCAATGGTCTTTATAAATTTTAAAAAATAATGACCAAATAAGAGCCGAAAATGGTTGAAAAACAAAAAATTATCTCCGCAAACCCTGTAAAATAGGGACTTCACGGAGATGATAGATTATAGCATTTACTAATCCCTTATTAGAATTATGAGTAAGAAACCGCCGCAACAAACTTTGATATATGTGGTTTTGCGGCGGGAGATTACACATAATTCAATAAGGGATTAGTATTACATACCTGCGGGCGGGGAAACCCCGCCCCTACAAAAGATGTTATTTTACAGTATATAATAAAATAGCGGACGTTGCAAAAAACGTCCGCAAAATTTTATTTATCAGACCATTTAATGGTGGCAACGTCGCCGCAGTTAAGCAAGTCCATAAAGCTGACTTCCCTGCCGTTGAGCTTTAAAATCATATCGCCGCTTGGGGGAGGGTTGTCAAGGTCGATGTCCGCGATAGCCATAAGCTCGATAAATTCGTGAGGGAGGTTATTCGGTCTCGGCGGCAGGACAATTCTGTCCCCGTTGAGGATTATGAAAAATTCTCCAACAGGCTGGGGCGGCGCGGGGGGGACGTCCTGAGCCGGCTCTTCCTGCTGTACCGTTTGTGGGATTTCCTGCATAGGCTGTACCGGCGGTACGGCGGGTACGGGTTCGCCCTGCGCCTGTCTCGCGAACGCCTCAACAAAGCCGCTTTCAAGGGGCATGGGGTCGGCAGCGGCTGAGAACGGCGAGGGTACTGCCGTGCCGCTTACCACGCGGAGAGCCTTTTCGTCCGGCTTGTCGGAAGTTACAATATCGTCGTTTTCCTTAAGATAATAGTCAAAGGAAAGCTGCTTGCCCGATTTGTAGAAGTCCAGAACCGTTGCGTCAAAGGGCAGGGTTTCCGTAAGGTCCTCAAGGGTTTCAATCTCGGCGACGGTGATACTGTCGCCGTTTTGTATCTGATAATTTTCGGCAACCAGCCTGTTGTTGACCCATGCTATCACGCCGAAAGGATATTTCTCGCCGTCCACCGTAACGTAGCTGACGGAAACCTCTCCCGCGATGTCGGAAATCTTCGCCTCGGCGTTCTTTCCGCTGACGGCGGGAGTGAACTCGATAACGTCCCCCTGCTTAACGGAGGTCTCCAATGTCGCCGCCTCGCCGTTTACCTTTATCTCGGCGGGGACTGCCAATTCGCCTTTTACAAACTGTTTTTCGCCGTTAAAGGTGTAGCTGATGTTCCGTCCCGAGTGCCCGATGATTTGAGCGGGTTTGTACCCCGCGTTGCCCAGCAGGTCGAAAATTTTAAGGGAGCGGGTGTCGAAAATACGTATCTTCTTGTCGTTGAGGGTAATTACCGAAAAGTCGTACCCCTTGTTGTGGGTGGCTGTAATGCCGATACCGATTGGCGTTACGAACTCGGGGCTTGCGGTTTCGGTGCTGCCGAAAGAGACGTTTTTCATTGCGCTGCTCTTGCCTACGGCGACCCTGTTTTCGGGCATTTCAAGCTTTTCAGCCACAAATTCCGCAAGGTGGGGGATAAGACTTCCTCCGCCCACAAGGAAAACCGCCGCGGGGGACTGACCGTTTACCTCCACGATGCTGTCGGAGATATTGTCCGCCAAAACCTTTACTACGGGTTTCAGCTCGTCGAAAAACTTAACCGATTCCACCGTGTGCTCAAAGCCCAAAATGTCGCTGTAGGTAATTTTCGGCAGGTCGCTGCTGAGTTTCATTTTCTCGGCGGTTTCAAAGTCCACTATGTATTTTCTGACAATTTCCTCGGTAATTTCGTCCCCCGCCGTGGTTGACATTGCATAAGCCACAATGCTGCCGTTCTGGGAAATGGCAATATCGGAAGTTCCCGCGCCGATGTCCACCAAAGCCACGTTTATAAGCCGCACTTCGGGGGGAATGATAACGTTCATAGCCGCGATAGGCTCAAGGGTGAGGCTGTAGACCTCGAGACCGTTCATATCCATAACCGCGTAAAGGCTTTCCACAACCGTTCCCGGCAGGAACGCCGCGATAAGCTCCACGGAAATTTTCTTCCCCTTATGCCCAACCAGCGACTTGATTTTGTAGTCGTCCAGCAAATACTGCACAACGGTGTGCCCCACGCAGTAAAAGGAAACGCTGCTGTCGGCTGTTTCGGTGTCAAGCTCGTCCTGCGCTTTCAGGGCAGCCTCCATTTCGTAGGACTGAACGTCCTCCTCGGTAATGGTTTCCTTGTCCTCCACGTTAAAGGAAAGCTCTATCCGCCTTGTGCGCAGGGCGCGTCCCGCGGCGGCTATGGAGACGTTTGTCAGGGTAATTCCCGACTTTTCCTCCAGACTTTCCTTGACTTTTTTCACAACTTTCGCAACCTCGGGAATGTCCTCAATCTGTCCGTCAATCATAGCCCTTTGTGTGTGGGGGACGGACACTGCGTAATCGAGACAGAACTTGTCCTCCTCGTTGTGACCGATAATTCCCACAACGTTTCGGGTGCCGATGTCGAGGGCGAAAACCTCCCCCTCCCGCTGTGTACGGGTCTGCTTGGCGGGAGCTTTTTTAGCCGCGGGCTTTGCCCCTCCCGATTTTTTCGCCGGGGACTTCTTTTTCGCGGGTTCAGCCGCTTTTACCTCTGCGGTATTTTTTTCGGCGGTTGTTTCGGTATTTTTTGCCATTTAATGTCAATCCTTTCTTTTAAGGTAAAATGTAAAATTTCTATTCATAAAAAGTACAAATTATTATTTTGCAACCCGCCCCTTGATAGGGGCTTGACAAATTAAGAAATTGCTGTATTTAAATTTGGGGTAGAACAGGGGTGCAGGCTCAGCCTGCTACTCTTTTATTTTTAACGAAGATTTGATTTCTTTAACGGCGTTTGTTTCCGAGATAACAAGGAGCTTGTCCCCGCTTTTCAGCATGGACTGACCTCGGGGGATAATAATGCACCCCCGCCGCGTTATGGATACTATATTAAAAAGTACGGGCAGCTTGACGTCCATAAGCATTTTGCCGTCGTAGGCGTAATTGGGGGGAAGTTCCACCTCGAAAAGCGTTACCTCGCCCTTATTCAGGGAAAGTATCTGCTTTATGCGGGACGTGTCAACCTCCCGCTCGATAAGGGAGGCAATGCTGTCGGTGCTGTTGATGACGTGGTCTATGCCCAGCGCCTCCATAACCGCAACGTTTTTCGGGTTGTTGCACTTGGCGGCGGTTTTCGGTACGCCGAATTTTTTCCTCGCCAGCTGACACACAATGAGGTTTGTCTCGTCCGACCCCGTGACGCTGACAACCGCGTCGGAATGAGCCGCGTCCGCGCTTTCGAGGACGTCCAGCCGCGCGGCGTCGCCGCAAATCATGGGTATGTCCATTTCGTTGGCGATTTTTTCGCAGACGAGGCGGTTCGTCTCGATAACCGTCGGCTCGTGCCCGTGCTCGATAAGCGTGCGGACGAGGTAGTACCCCACTTTGCCGCCGCCTACAATAGTTACTTTCATAGCAAAATCCTTTACTTTGTAAATTTTACCGTAATGAGTTTGTCGCCCCTTTGCAGCTCCGCGTTTTTCAGCAGCGCACGGGTCAGTTCGCCGTCGCTGCGTTCTATGGCGACAAGGGTTTCGTTTTCCTCAAATCCCACTTCGCTGACGCGTTTTCCCGCAAAGTCCTCCGGGACTTCAACTTCGGACATAACCATGGTGTGTCCGCCGATGTTAACGCTTGCGGAATTTTCGCTGTTAAGCGCGCCGCAAAGAGCCTCCACGGTTAGGTTTGTGGGGCACACCGTTTTCAGTCCGAACTCGGTGAAAACCGCGTTTTTGTCGGGGTCTGTCACCCGTGCGAAAACTCTCGGCACGCGGAAAAATTCCCGCGCCAGCTGTACCACCATAAGGTTTTTGTTGTCGTTCGAAGTAACGGCGGCGAGGGCGTCCACGTTTTCAATTCCCGCTTTTTTGAGTACGTCCCTGTCGATGCCCACGCCGAGGGTGGTGTACCCCGTAAAGTCGGGAGACAGATTGGAGAAATGCTCCGGGGTTTCGCTTATTACGGAAACGTCGTGACCTTGGGCGGAAAGGCTGTCGCAGAGAGCCGCCCCGACGTTGCCGCAGCCCACAACCAGAATGTTCATAGCGGCGGACGCTCCTTTCGTGAATTATATACATATTTTATTATACAACAAACCGCGCAAAAAAACAATAGCTTTTTGCAAAATAAAACTCACGGTACAATAAATAAACTTGCAGTTTAATTAAAATTAAGAATAATTAAACTGCGAGTTCATTTATTAAACCCGCCGTATGTATAGGTTTACAATTTCTACCCTCTATTCTCTGATTTTCTATCCTCTAAAAATGAAATTTTCGTGAAATCCCGATTTTGCTTGATTTCTGCAAAAAAATATGTTATAATAAAAACTATGAAATATTAAAAATTTTTTAAACCAAAAATTAGAAAGGGCGGATCAAATGAGTTCCAACTATAACTTTTCAAAAATTACCCCCGAAATCGTATCTCTTTCCGAATTGTGCCGCAAGAACGGCGGCATCGACCCGGAGCTTTATACCAAGTACGACGTTAAGCGAGGCTTGCGCGACCTTAACGGCAAGGGCGTGCTGGCGGGTCTTACAGAAATTTCGGACATCATCTCCTCAAAGGAGGTTGACGGGCAGACCGTACCCTGCGACGGCGAACTGTACTACCGCGGCTACAACATCAACGACCTTGTGGGCGGCTTTACAAGCGAAAAACGTTTCGGCTTTGAGGAAATTACATACCTCCTGCTTTTCGGCGAGCTGCCCAACCGCAGGCAGCTGAGCGATTTTTCCGACATTCTCGCCAATTACAGGCAGCTCCCCACCACCTTTGTGCGGGATATTATAATGAAGTCCCCCAGCGAGGACATTATGAACGGTCTTGCCCGCGGGGTGCTGACCCTGTATTCATACGACGATATGCCCAACGACACGTCGATACCAAACGTGCTGCGGCAATCGCTGGAGCTTATCGCCCTGTTCCCCCTTATCGCGGTGTACAGCTATCAGGCAAAGGCGTACTACCACGACAACGACAGCTTTTTCATTCACCAGCCTAACGCCGAGTACTCCACCGCCGAAAATATTCTGCACATGCTGCGCCCCGACAGCTCTTTCACAAAGCTTGAGGCGAGTATTCTCGACCTTGCTCTCGTCCTCCACGCCGAGCATGGCGGCGGAAACAACTCCACCTTTACAACCCACGTGGTGACTTCCTCGGGTACGGACACCTACTCCGCAATCGCTGCGGCGCTGGCGTCCCTTAAAGGACCCAAGCACGGCGGCGCGAACATCAAGGTGACGATGATGTTTGAGGACATGAAAGACAAGCTCACCGACTGGGAGGACGAGGACGCTATCAAAGACTATCTGGTCAAGCTGCTGCACAAGGAGGCTTTCGACCGTTCGGGACTTATATACGGTATGGGACATGCCGTGTACTCGGTTTCAGACCCGAGGGCGGCGATACTCCGCAGGGCGGTGAAGGCTCTTTCAATCGAGAAAAAAATGGAAAAGGAGTACGCGCTGTACAACAAGATAGAGCGGCTTGCCCCCGAGGTAATCGCCAAGGAGCGCAGGATTTACAAGGGCGTTTCGGCGAATATCGACTTCTACAGCGGTTTCGCTTACAGCATTTTGGGACTTCCCCCGGAGCTGTACACGCCGATTTTCGCCATAGCGAGAATTTCCGGCTGGTCGGCGCACCGCATAGAGGAGCTGCTCAACGCGGGGAAGATAATCCGTCCCGCGTACAAGGCTGTTCAGCCGCATAACGACTATGTGGCGATTTCGGAAAGAAATTAATAATTAAACCCGCTGACGGTCAATCGCTTGTCAGCGGGTTTTTCATATACGCCCGCTTAAAAAAATTATTAATTATTAATTGTTAATTAGTGGCACGTGGTAAAATAATCCTCCCCAAATTTGTATAATTTGTACAAAATTAAAAAAATATATTGAATTTTTTTAAAATATATTGTATAATTTAAAGTAACTAACAAGCGTGTTTTTATATTGCTTTAATTGTTTACTTTGGTAAAATATTAAAGGCGTTTTTATTTGAATAATATAGGAGGAAAAGTCCCGTAAAAACGGGGCTGAGCGGCAATTATGAACAATAATAACAATTTTAGGAAATTTATTGCCATTTCTTTAGCGGGAGCGGTTATTACGCTGGCGGCGGCGTTTGCGGCTTTCGGCTCGCAGCTCGGAATTGTTTCCGCAATTATAGCGGTTATAGGCGCGGCATGCGTTTGCGTCGGGCTGAAAGGTATTTCCGACAGCGAGAAAAAGCGTCTGTCCGCCGAAAAAGAGCTTGAAAAAAAGTATGAGGACTACTCCGAAATATATTACGACAAAAAAACCGAGACCGCCCAAATCCGCGGCGATTTGGCAGAATTTACCGGACATGAAGTCCCCTCGGGCGTTCTGGACGACGAAACCTACAAAAAGCTCATGTGCGAGATGATTTCCTCCCCCTCCGACGCTGCCCCCGACATCTACATGGCTGCGAAAAAGGAAAGCTGGATACGCATTCGCACCTTTGACACCGTCGACTGTGAGCTGACCGTTGTCAGCGACGTTTCCGAGCTTGTGTCCTGCAAAAATATCATCAAAAGCCTTAAATATTACGACAGCGAAACCGGTATGCTCTGCCGCGACGCCTTTATCTCAAAGGTGCGCTCGGCGATTGCCGCCAATACAAGCTATGTGGGACTTATTACCATTTTAGTCAGCGGCATCGAGAAAATTACCTCTTTCAAGGGCACTCACGTTGCCGACAAAATTTCCTCAAAAGCCGCCGCCGCCATAAAGCGGTACGAAAACCCCCACAACGTTTTCGCGGGCAGGACGGCTACGTACGAGTTCTGTCTGCTGCTGACGGACACCTACGAGGACGGCTGCAAAAAGTACGCCGACAAATTGCTGCGGAACGTTGAGGAAGTTTTGGCGGACATCGACGGCTCGGAGTACATACGGGTTTACTGCGGATACGCCCTGTTCAGGGGAACGGAGCACGAGGCGGGTACAATGCTGTCCTCGGTGGACTATGCCGTGTTCGAGGCGAAAAATACCTCGGCGACCGTCCCCGTGGCGTTCAACGACGAGAATTACGCCACCAGCGCGTTCGACTTCAAAAAGGTGCAGGTTTTCAACAATATTATCGACCGCAACCTTATTTCCTATCATTTCCAGCCTGTGGTGGACGCTCACACGGGTGAGATTTTCGGCTACGAGGCTCTCATGCGCCCCAAGGAGATTGACGGTATAAAGCTCTCGCCCCCGGAAGTGCTTGACATTGCCGAGCAGCAGGGCATGACAAGCAAGATAGAGTGGCTGACGGTTTCCAACACGGTGAAGTACCTTTCGGAAAACCAGGAGCTTTTCAAGGGCAAAAAACTCTTTATTAACAGCATACCCAACTGCCTCATCACCGACGAGGAGTACGGCGTTATATTCGACGAATACGGCGGAATTTTCGACAAGCTGATTGTCGAAGTGACCGAGGGAAGTCAGATTTCCGACAGCACGGTAAAAATCCTTTTCGACAGGTACAAGAGCAAGCACGCCCAAATTGCTTTGGACGACTACGGCTCGGGGTACGCAAACGAGTCCACACTGCTTTCCATAAAGCCCGACTATATCAAGATTGACCGCTCTCTCATCACGGGTATCGACGCGGAAAGCCAAAAGCGGCACCTTGTTACAAACATGATAAACTTCGCCAAAAGCCACGGCATAAAAACCCTCGCCGAGGGCGTTGAAAGCAGGGGCGAGCTTGACGCAGTGATAACTCTCGGGGTAGACCTTATTCAGGGTTTCTACACAAGCAAGCCCAACGCTATGCTTTTGCTGGACATTCCCGAGGATATTAAAAATGAAATTCTTGACATAAATATCCAAAATGTGGGGTACACAAGAAAATCCTGCACCATAGTTTCCTCCGACCCCGTGGATGTGGTAAGCCTTGCGGTGGAGGGCTACACCGACGTTACCGTAAAATCGCCTTTCGCGTTCCTGACGGGAAACCCCACCCACCCCGTGAACCTGCGTATCATCTGCGAGGACGGCTACAACGGTACAATACGTATTAAGGACGTCAACATCGACAGCAGCATACTTGACGCCCCCGTGCTGACAATGGGCAGAAACTGCGAGGTAATGCTGCAAATCGACGGTGAGAACGTGTTCTCATACGAGGGAATAAGAGTGCCCCAAACAAGCAGGTTTATCCTCACGGGCGGCGGCAGTCTGGACATTAACGCAACCAACAACAACTGCGTAATAATCGGCGGCAGTTGTCTGCAAAGTTTCGGCGACATTCTTATCGACCTCGAGGGCAAGCTGAACATCAACGGCAAGGGCGACAGCATTGTGGGTATCGGCGGCGGAAACGGCGTTGAGGACTCCCTTATAAGAATAATCGGCGGCGAACTGAACTGCCGTCTCAAAGGCGCGGCGTCCGTGGGCATAGGCGCGATTTCGGGTACGGTGTCGGTAAAAATCAACGAAAACGTCCTCACCTTTGACGGCAGCGGACAAAGCGTTGTGGCTATCGGCACAAAGAAAGGCACAGCCGACATCGAGTGCAATTCCGACATCACCGCGGAGTGCTCCGGCGACAACTGCTGCGGCATAGGAACTCTCGAGCGGGGCGGCGGAAACATCGCCATACTGGGCGGTGACTACGATATAACCGTCCACGCCAAAAACGCCGTGGGCATCGGCGGCATAAACGGCAAAGCCGACATCAGCATAAGCTACGGCAGCTTTTTCCTCTTCTGCGAGGGCAACACCGCCGTGGGCGTGGGCGACGCATACGGCGCGGAGAACGTCACTATCGTCAACGGTATTTTCAATATCCATACAGCCGCCTCAAGCGAATTCCCGCTGGGCACTAAGGACGGCAGAACCGTTATTCACAGCGGCAACATTTCCTCCGACAGCATGGAGGAAATCAAGGCGTTCAGCCCCTACGGCGACAAGCTTGAAAAGCGGGTCATTGACGCGGAAAAGAGTTTCCGCCAAGGCATACTTTTCGGCGGCAGCGAGTACACCTATTCCGCCGACCCCGCCCCCGGCGAAAACTTTATCACGGCGTATCTGCCCGAGGGTTATCAGCTTGAGGAAAAGGGCAAAAAATAAGCGGCAATTCCGCGAAAAGGAGTGTTTACGGTGACATTCGGCGAGCTGCTCGGCAAAATCTATGATATTGTGTGGGGCGTTCCCCTTATTGTACTTATCCTTTCGGCGGGAATTCTGCTTACCGTCAAAACCAAATTTATACAGGTGCGCCGTTTGCCCCTTGCTTTGAAGTACCTTTTTCACGAGGAGGAAAGCGACGCAAAGGGCGAGGTAAGCGGGTTTGCCTCACTCTGCACCGCCCTTTCGGCAACTATCGGCACGGGAAATATCGTGGGCGTTGCCACCGCCGTGGGAATTTTGGCGGGAGGTCCCGGCGCGCTGCTTTGGATGTGGGTAGCGGCGTTTTTCGGCATGGCGACTAAGTACGCCGAGGGTTTCCTTGCGGTGAAGTACCGCACTATCGACAGCGAGGGGCACGTGATGGGCGGTCCTTTCTACTACATAGAAAACGGCATGGGTCAGAAATGGAAATGGCTGGCAAAGCTGTTTGCCTTTTTCGGGGCGTGCGTGGGACTTATGGGTGTTGGCACTTTTTCCCAGGTGAACGGCATTTCCTCGGCGGTGACCAACTTTTTCGACCCAAACGGCGAGAATACAATTAAAATTTTCGGTACGAACTATTCCGTGGTAACGGTGGTTACGGCGTTCGCGCTGGCGATTTTCGCGGGACTTGTCATCATCGGCGGCATTAAGCGGATAAGCGGCGTTTCGCAGATAATCGTGCCGTTTATGGCGGTTATGTACGTGCTGGCGGTGGTTGCGCTGCTGGTGACAAATTTTACCAAAATCCCCGCCGCTTTCGGAGAGATAATCAAAGGCGCGTTCGGACTTAAGCCAATTGCGGGCGGCGCGCTTGCCTCGGTGATGATTTCCATGCGGAACGGCGTTGCCCGGGGAGTTTTTTCCAACGAGTCTGGACTGGGTTCAGCACCCATTGCGGCGGCTGCGGCTAAGACGAAAGAGCCTGTCCGTCAGGGACTTATCTCCATGACGGGGACTTTTATCGACACTATCGTTATCTGTACAATGACGGGATTTTCCATAATAATGATGGGTTCATGGCAGGACGAAACTTTGCAGGGCGTTGCGGTCACCACCGACGCTTTTAACAAGGGACTGCCCTTTCTGCCCGAGGGGGCGGCACCGTTCATACTGATGATATGTTTGGTATTTTTTGCCTTTACAACCATACTGGGTTGGAATTATTACGGCGAGCGGTGTCTCGAATACCTCAGCGGCAAGAACAGGACGGCGGTTATGGTGTACCGGGCGCTGTACATACTGGCGGTGTTTATCGGTCCGTATATGACGGTTTCTGCGGTGTGGACCATCGCGGACATTTTCAACGGGTTAATGGCGTTCCCGAACCTTGTGGCTCTGTTCGCGCTGAACAAGATAATCGCCAAGGACACGGAGCATTATTTCCGCCGCCTGAAAAGGAGAGCGCGGAAATAGCGTGCCGAAAAAAATTGAAAAGGTTACAAAAAGGGTTACAAAGCTCACGGGCATTGTTACCCTTTTTTTACATTTTAGTAATTGATTTCCCGAGAAAAATGCTGTAAAATATTATTAAAAATATAGGGAGGAATTATTATGAAAAAATGTCTTTGCGCGCTGCTTGCGGCAATGCTTTGCTTGACGGGCTGCCAAAACGGCAATGTTACCGAGCAGACTGCGGCGGAAAGTCAGCAAACCGCGTCGGCAGAAATGTCGTCAAGCGAAACGCCCGGCAACGTGGTACAGACCGTGAGCATTGGGGGACAGGAATTTTCCGCCGACGAAGTCAGCGTGACAATTCGGGCGGACGCGGAGGGCACGGACATAAGCAATATAAAAAATCTGAAAAATTTAAGGGATCTGTCGCTTACGGGCGGCGAGGGGTACTCCTGCGTAACGGGTTTTTCAGGCGTATCAAGCCTTGAAAATCTTGAAACGCTGGTTATAAACGGTGTGGACGTGTTCGACCTGAACTGCGTGTCCGAGTGCAAAAACTTGAAAAAATTTTCTTTGGAATTAAACGGCGCGGAGGATTTAAGCTTTCTTAAGGACATAAGCGGGCTTGAGGAGCTTTATCTTTGCAACGTCAGCGTTTCGGACATTGGGTTTATTGAAAATTTAACCAACTTAAAAAATGTAAGCATAATTGAAACAAACGTAACCGATTTCGGCAGCTTGCTTTCCCTTGATAAAGCGGAATATTTGTACATAAGCTGCAATAACATAAGCGACGAGGATTTGAATATGATAAAAGCCGCGTTCCCGAATTGTAAAGTAGAATAAAATATGGGAGGAATTGTTATGAAAAAATGTCTTTGCGCGCTGTTTGCGGCAATGCTTTGTTTGGCAGGCTGCCGAAACGGAAATGCTGCGGAGCAGACTGCGGTGGAAAGCCGTCAAACCGCGTCGGCGGCAGTTGAGCAGACCGAGGAAGTTACCGAAACTGCGGAGGAAACAACCGCCGAGACAACAACAGCGGTTACGGAGGAGGCAGCGGAGGATATTGCGGTGTCGCGGGAATATGAATTCGATTTGGAAAAATATCTTGAACTCCCAGACAGTGAAAAATATTTGCTGCGGGAGGAGCTTGACTTTCTGGACGACGAGCAGTACGACACATACATAAGGGCGTTGATAATGCTTGACAGGCTGTATTATTTTGACGTGCCGTCCACAAGCGACGAGCCGGCATATTTTATCGATAAATACGGCGAGGTCAGCAAGAGCTATACCGTTCAGGCGTCGGACGGAAATCATACTTATCGGTATCGCTATGTTTCAACGTATCAGAGCTTTTACGAATATTTGCAGTCGGTTTTTACGGAGGACGCGGTTGGCGATGTTCTGTCGGGCGCCGTGGTTTGGGGCAGCTATGAGTCTTTTTTTAAGAACGGCGGCGAGCTGTACTGCGAATTCAGAAAAAATACAGATAATTACGGCTCGATGTATTTTAACGGCGGCGAATATAATCTTATCGGAAAAGATGAGGACGAGGTTGTGTTTGAGTATACCGCACATTTCTCGAAGGACGGAAACGAATGGACGGAAACCCGCCCGCTCAGACTGGCGTGTACCGATAACGGCTGGCGTTCGGAATGTTTCTGTAATTTGTATGTTGAACGGAATATGCCATACCGATATAAGATTGACGTTGATTTGTCCGCAGATTATGATTACGGCAGGGAATATGAATTTGACCTTGATAAATATTTTGAACGCAATCCCGACAACACCAAGCAGTATTTGCTGCGGGAGGAGCTTGACTTTCTGGACGACGAGCAGTACGATACGTACATAAAAGCATGGATATTTATTGACAATATGGACTACGCCAACGGCAGCAGACTGCCGGTTACAAACGGCGTTGACGGGGATTGGTGTTATTACATCCAAGCAAGCCTTATCAGCCGCTATGTTTCAACCTATGAAAGCTTTTATGAATTTCTGCGCACCGTTTTCACAAAAGAGGCTGCGGACGAAATCGTCAGCGGCGTGAATTTTTACAATGCCGACGGCGAGCTGTTCTATATCTCGGGCGAGGCGGGCGGTTATCTTGGAAGAATTGAGGACAAATATGAATTGGTGGAAAAAACCGACAGCGAGGTCGTATTTGAATATAAGGCAAGGCAATTTTACGACGGCGGACTGTATGGGTACGACGACGGAACGTATATAGACATAACCCGTACCGTTAAACTTGTGAAAGAGGGGGACGGCTGGCGCGCGGAGCTTTTCCACCACCTTATCGGGCTTACCAATGACGAACTGCGGGAGCTTAACAGGCAGCGCGTCGTTTAAAAATACAGGGCTTGCGGAGGAAATTCCGCAAGCCCTTTTTCAAGAGGTTACTTATCGTTTTTGTTGTCGTACTGGCTGTTCTTGCTGTCCTGCTTGTTGGACTGCTGGTTCTGCTGATTATTTTTCTGGCTGCTGTTCTGGTTCTTGTTTTGGTTCTGGTTTTGATTATTCATGGTTTTTTCTTCCTTTCGCGGAACTTTTCGTTCCCTTTTTAACAATCAAATTATACACAGTGCTTGATATTTTTTCAAAAATAGTGTATAATAAATTGTGTACTCACAATTGAGCACGTTTCTATTATTTGCAAAGGAATGATTTATTATGCACAGCAGCGGAATTTTGTTACACATTTCCAGTTTGCCCGGGAAATACGGCATCGGCACAATGGGCGCGGACGCCCGAAAATTCGTTAAATTTCTCGTTAAAAGCGGTCAGGAATACTGGCAGATACTTCCAATAGGTCCTACGGGGTACGGCGATTCCCCCTATCAGAGCTATTCGGCGTACGCGGGAAATCCTCTCCTTATCGACCTCGAGACGCTTATCGGGGAGGGTCTTATCGACGAAAACGACGGGGATTTACAGATAATGGAAAAGAAACAGGACTTCGCCGATTACGCCCAGCTGTACAGCTTTAAGCATATCGTGCTGAAAAAAGCCTGCGATAAATTTATGGGAAAAGCTGACAAATCTCAGCTTGACGGCTTTGACAATTTCTGTAAAAAGAATAAATTTTGGCTTGACGATTACGCCCTGTTCACCGCGTTAAAAAGCCACTTCAAGGGAGTTATGTGGACGGAGTGGGAGGACGGCATACGCCTCCGCCAGCCCGCCGCGGTAAAGCGTTACTCCGAAACGCTTGCCAAGGATATTCAGTGTGTAAAATTTATCCAGTACAAATTTTTTGAGCAGTACTTCGCGTTGAAAAAGTACGCAAACGCCCGAGGTATCAAGATTTACGGCGATATGCCCATTTACGTTTCCATGGACAGCTCCGATATTTGGGCAAGTCCGCAGCTTTTTATGCTGGACGGCGACCGCAAGCCCACAAAGGTTGCGGGCTGCCCTCCCGACGCGTTTTCTCCCACGGGTCAGCTTTGGGGCAACCCTTTGTACGATTGGGATTATATGGAGAAAACAGGATATAAGTGGTGGATTTCCCGCGTTCGGTACTCGGCACGGCTTTTCGACCTGACGAGAATAGACCACTTCCGCGGGTTCGAGAGCTTTTACGCAATACCCTACGGCAACGAAACCGCCGAAATAGGCGAGTGGCTGCCGGGACCGTCAACAAGGCTTTTCAAGGCAATTCGGGCGGAACTGGGGAACGTCCCGCTTGTTGCGGAGGACTTGGGATTTCTCACCGACGACGTGCGGAAAATGCTGAAAGCCTGCGGCTACCCGGGAATGTACGTGCTTGAATTCGCATTCGGCGGGGACAACAGCGGCTATCTGCCCCACAATTACGGCAGGAACGGGGTGGTCTACATCGGCACTCACGACAACGACACCGCAATGGGCTGGTACGAAAGCTGCGATAAAAAGACGAAAAAGCGGGCGAAAAAATATATGGCACTCACCAAAAAAGAGGGCTTTAACTGGGGCATGATACGTACTGCGTACGCCAGCGTTGCCGACTTGGCGGTCATTCAGATGCAGGACTTTTTGGGTCTTGGCTCGGAGGCGAGAATGAACATTCCCTCCACCATCGGCGGCGGAAACTGGGCATGGCGGCTTGGCGGCGGCGAGCTTACCGACAGGCTTGCGGGGAAAATCCTGAAGTACGCGAAACGGTATTACAGAGTGCCTGTTAGGAAAAAAATTAAGATTAAAGTATTGAAAAAGTAAAAAATTTATTTATATTAAAAACACCTCCGAGCGTTTCGGAGGTGTTTTTTTAGTAAGCCATTTGTATTCCCGTGGAAATAATTTACTTTTACTGACAAAGTATGTCAATAAGGGTCAAGGCTCAGCCTTTTGACAGATAGCAGGATAAAAACAACATTACCCATGGAAATAATTTACTTTTACTGACAAAGTGTGTCAATAAGGGTCAAGGCTCAGCATTTTGACAGATAGCAGGATAAAAACAACATTACCCATGGAAACAATTGACTTTTATTGACAAAGTATGTCAATAAGGGTCAAGGCTCAGCCTTGTTGAACTGGCTCTCATGCCGCTTGAAAAAGTCCACCCTCGGCTCGAGGAATTTTATTTCGTGGGACGTTTCCCCTTTTAGAATATTCTCCCCGAGGGGGTCGAAAATGCAGTCCCAGTTCCACATTTCCCCGCCGATGTTCAGATACTCCCGCACCATTTCCGTGCCCGCGGGCGCAATCGGGTGCAAAAGCACCGCCGCTGTCTTTATCATATGGAAAACATTGGTAAGCCACTTGCGGCGCAACTCGTTGTCGTCCGCCTTGTCCGCCTCGGCTTTCGCTTTTGCCATGTACTTGCTCGCCTTGCGGATATAGGAGTCCAGCACATATGTCACTTGGTGGAACTCAAATTTGTACATAAAACGTTCATATTCAAGGACGGCTTTTTCGGAATCGGAGAGAATGTCGCCGTCAACCGCGCCCACGGGCATTTTGCCGTCAAGGTACTTCTGCGCGTCGTAGAAACAGGTACGGATTATCCTGTTGAACACGTTTGAAAGCAGGAAACCTTCCTTAACGACGGGGTCGCCCTCCTCTTCCTTTGCGGCGGGGTTCAAGGGTTTCGGCTGGAAACTTACGCTCCTCATGCCCAAGCCGAGGCTCAAAAAGTGCATACGGAGCTGTTCCGCCGTATAATAATCAAGCAGTTCCGCAGCCATTGGCGGCTTGACGTTGCCGCTGCTGGACGCCTTTTTGTCCAAAAACAAAATGTGGTGGTTCGCAACCAAAATCGGCAGCTGCAATTCCCCCTCGGCGGGGTCGCAGGAAAGATTTTCCTTTCCCTGCAATGCCATAAACATTGCCGGTTCGGCAACTCCGTAAAAATAAATGTTGTCCTGACCGATAAACTGGTAGACTTGCGCGTCCTTTGAGCACCAGTATTTTTTCCAGTCCTCGGGATTTTTGCCAATACTTTCCAAATAAGCCTGCGTAAAGGAAATCGGCGCCCACAGGGACTCGGGCCAAACCCAAACGGTGAGCGGCTCTTCGTCCTCCAAAACGGGAGCGGGTACGCCCCACTCGATGTTGCCCGTAAGGCGGAACGGCACGAGGGTCTTGCCCGTGCGGAAACGTACTCCCGCCGCCGAGAGTACCTCGCAGGACTTTTCTCTGTCCGTGAGGTTTTGGAAAACTATGGTAAAGGAAGTTTTCTTAGGCTCTTCCACAAGCTCATGATTTTGGAGGTTGGACTTAATCTCGTCATACTTTTCTCGAAAATCGTTCATAATGTAAATCACTGGCGGCTCTAAAAATTCGCTTATCGTCTTGTGTACTACCTGCCGCACGTTTTCCTGCTGCCTTAAATCGGCGGCGTACTCACGCAGAATGTCGCAGTGTTCGGTGAGCTTGAAGTACCAGTTTGCCGCGTCCCGCATGACGGGGGTCTCGCCGGTGAGGGTGCTCTTGGGGTCGATAAGGTCTTTCGGCATATACTGGTGACCCAAATCGCACTCGTCGGCGTACCCCTTTTCCGACTGGCAGCCCTGCACGGGGCATTTACCCACAACCTGCCTGCCGTTGAGGTATGTCCCCGCTTTTTCGTCGTAAAACTGGGCGGAGGTGATTTTTTGCAGGTGACCGTTTTCGTAAAGCCTGCGTATGAACCAATCGGAGACTTTGTTGTGGACTTCCGCCGTCCTGCCCAGACCCGACGCGCCGAAAAGGTTTAAGCTGATGCCGTAATCGTCAAGGGTCTTTTTCTGCGCCTCGTGGTTTTGGCGTACGAAGTCCTCGACAGTGCCGCTGCCGCCCTGTTCCTCGATTAGTTTTCTGTAGCTCTCGGCTATAGGCGAGCCGTAGCAGTCCGTACCCGAGACGAAGATGACGTTTTCCGCGCCAATTCTGTCACGGAGAAACCTTGCGTAAACGTCCGCAAAAACGAAAACGCCCCCCACGTGACCGAAGTGGAGCTGCTTGTTGCCGTAGGGCATACCCCCCGTGATTACCGCCCTTTTCGGGAACGCGGGACGGTTGTCCCGTGACGGTTTTTTATTGTATTTTTTTTCATTATTTTCCATAATTTGTAATTCCTCCAAAACACAGCAATGCAATAAACTTGTAGGGGCGCATACAGGATACGCCCCTACAATATGTTAACTGAGCGTCAGTATGGCAAGGTCGCCGTTGTTGTTCTGACCAGCATTTTTGGCGGTGTTGATAACGGTGTGCAGAAGTTTTCCTCCCGTGGCGCGTACAGCAGCGTCAAACGCCGTTATGGCTTTGACGAACTTTTCGTCGTCGCACTCGGGGGTATAGCAGGTTATCATGACCTTGACGGCGTTGTAAAGCGCGCCGAAAAAGACGAAATGATCCCAGAAATTGAACTCGGGGTCGGAAAAGGGCAGGGTGAAATTCCAAACATAGCTGACAGCCACATTTTCAATATAGTGGGACTTCTCTCCCGCGGCAAGCTCGGAAAACTGTTTTCTCATGCCGATATATTTTTTCAGGTCAGCCATTCGCAGGGTTTCGGGACCCGACACGCCCAAACTTTTGTAGACGTTGTTAAGCACGTCCTTATACTCGGCGTTCGGCTTGACGAGTGACTTCAACAGCGAAATGCCGTCCGCCAGCGAATAGGCGGGAACGGGGCGTACGTCCTTAAAATATTTAAGCACGGATTCGTAGCTCCTTTCGGGGTTTACGAAGTCCTCGATAAATTTCGGTATAAGGTCGGGCTGACCCTTGTCAATCATGCCCTGGACGGTTTTAACCGCGTAGTTTAACAGCAGAAAACGCTTTTCGAGGTTGACGTTTCGGTTTTGGAGAATTCCCATAAAAAGGATACGTATCTGCCAATAGTAAGCGGCGACGGGGTGGGCGTTGAGGATAGCCTCGCTTTGGGCGATAAACGGCTTGCTCTGCTCGTCGTCGAGGGTAGTCATATTGTAGGCGAGGATTTCTTTTGTCTCCATAAGTTTTCTTACGACGTCGGGGTTTGAAAGCATTGGGGCGTACTCCACGGCGTAGGGCGAGACGATTGCGTCGCAGAACTCGTCGGGGGCGAGGGGGGCGAGCTGTTGGGCAAGCTCCTTGACGATAACGGGCGATATAACAGGAAAACCCATAAAAAACTCCATTCTCGGCGGCAGGAAAAATTTAACAGTCAATCTTGACAGTCCTCCGTTCCGCCGAAACGGAGGGCAAAAAACAATTACTGTTATTATACCACACATTTTCCCAAAATGCAATAGGAAAATACTAAAATACCCCAATTACGGCAAATTTGAGTAATTTTGCCCAATATATTTATGAATAAAGTCGGTTGATTTTTTTGCAAATATATGCTACAATATAATTAATTAATCAAGGAGGAATTTGTAATATGCTGGAAAACGCTGTCGCAAACCAAAATAAATCCTTTGACTGGAAAGATATGACAAAAGCATTGGAGAAAAATCTCTCCGCTTTGCAGCAGAAAATCCGCGACCGCAGGCTGCCGGTGATAATTTTGCTGGAGGGCTGGGGCGCGTCCGGCAAGGGCACGCTTATCGCCGATATGATTAAAATGCTGGACCCGCGGTTTTTTAAGGTGTACTCAACCGTGCCCGCAACCGAGGCGGAACGCCGCTACCCCCTTATGAAAAGGTTTTGGGAGCGTATTCCCGAGTACGGAATGATGTCGGTGCTGGACAGAAGTTGGTACCAGGAACTGGCAATTGCCAAAATGGAGGACGGCATTACCGACGAGGAGTACATACGCCGCGTGAACGCCGTCAACACCTTTGAGCGGCAGCTTTCCGACGACGGCTATCTTATTGTAAAATTTTTCCTGCACATCTCCCAAAAGGAGCAGAAAAAGCGTTTCCTCAAGTTGCGGGAGGACAGCGCCACAAAGTGGCGGGTTACCGAGCTTGACAAAAAGCGGCACAAGAATTACGCCGAATACTACAAACAGTTCGACGATATGCTCACCCGCACCAACACCCCCCACTGCCCCTGGCGTATCATCGACACCACCGACAGGCGGTTCACGCGGTTTCAGATGTTCAACATTCTGGTGAGCCAAATCACCAACGCCGTCAACACCGAGCCTGCACCCGCCGTATTTTTGGAGGAAACCGCCCACCGTTTCCCCCTCGAGCCGTGCCCGAAACTGGCGGACGTCAAGCTGGAGGGAAAGGCTTTGCAGCCGTCAAAATATTACGACGAGCTAAAGAAAAACCAAAAGGAGCTTGCCAAACTCCACGGAAAAATTTACAAGAAAAAAATCCCCGTGATACTGCTCTTCGAGGGCTGGGACGCGGCGGGCAAGGGCGGCGCGATAAAGCGTGTTTCATACGCTCTCGACCCCCGGGGGTACGAGGCTGTACCAATCGCCGCCCCCGACAAGAGGGAGCTTAACCACCATTATTTGTGGCGGTTTTGGAATAATCTCCCAAAAAGCGGGCATATCACCATTTTCGACCGTTCTTGGTACGGCAGGGTCATGGTGGAGAAAATCGAGGGCTTGACCGCTCCCGAACGGTGCGCAATGGCGTACCGGGAGATAAACGAGTTCGAGGAGGAGCTGACGGGCGAGGGCGTTGTGGTGCTGAAATTTTGGCTGCAAATCGACAAGGACGAGCAGCTGAAACGTTTCAACGACAGGCTCAACACCCCCGAAAAACAGTGGAAAATCACCGACGAGGACTGGCGCAACCGCGAAAAGTGGGACGCCTACGAGGCGGCGATTGACGAAATGCTTGCCCGCACCTCCACCAAAGCCGCCCCTTGGCACATTATCGAGGCGAACGACAAGCTTTACGCCCGTATCAAGGTTATGAACACGGTTATCGACAAGCTTTCCGAGGTTGTTAAGAATTCCAAAAATTAGTAAAATTTAACAAACCGACCCCGTTAATCAAATGGGGTCGGTTTTGTTTTTTGGTATGTAAAATTTGGAAATGTCCGCCTTTTCAAGCTGTAAAAGTTTCAGCTTTTTGTCAAGACCCCCCGCATAGCCCGTGAGACTGCCGTCCGCCCCAACCACCCTGTGGCAGGGGATTATCAGCGAAATGGAGTTGTGTCCCACGGCGTTCCCCACAGCCTGCGCCGACATTTTGGGTACGCCCCGCAGACGGGCGATTTCCGCCGCGATTTCGCCGTAGGTCATTGTCTCCCCGTAGGGAATTTTTAACAAAATTTCCCAAACGCTTTTGCGGAAATCGGTGGTTTTCATAAGCAGGGGCGGGGTGAAATCGGGGACTTTCCCGCTGAAATAAACGTCCAGCCAGCGGCAGGTTTGCCGAAAAACGGGGAGGTCTTTCGTGACGGGGTTTGCCGAAAGGGTGTCCCCGAAATATTTCTGCCCGTCGAACCAAAGTCCCGTAAGAGCGGTTTCCTCGGCGGCTATCGTTATACCGCCGAGAGGGGAAAGGTATTTGTAAATATATTCCATTTTAAAATCTCACTTTAAATTCTGCGTTTAGGCGCAGTTTTCTTTTTGGCAATTATTTCCGCATACTATTTTTGTGGCGGAAACGTCTATCCTGTCCTTTTCAAGAATAATTTCGCCTATGAAATCGGCGTAAATTTCGCCGCGGCGGGGATTTTTCACGCTGTCGATACGCCCGTTCACAACCGCTCGGACTTCGCTGTTTTCAAAGAACAGGTCGGTTTGCTCCATTGCGCAGTCCTCCAAAATCAGACCTTTGCAGTAACAAAGGGGTTGAGTGCCGATTATTTTGCAGCGGACAAATTTCAGGTTTTCGGAGTACCAGCCGAGATATTCGCCGCGGACGACGCTGTCCGTCACGGTAACGTTTTTGCTGTGCCAGAAAGCGTCCTTTGTGTTAAGCTCGGAATTGCGGATAGTGACGTTTTCGGTGTACTGAAAGGAATATTTTCCCGTCATGGTCAGCCCGCTTATTTCCATATTTTTACATTCAAAAAAGGGGTACTCGGAAGTTAGGGTACACCGCTTAACCCCCACGCCGTCGCACTTCCAAGCAAATTCGGGGGAATTTATTTTACAGTCCTCCAGCACAATCCCGCCGTGACATTCCCGAAGAGCCTTGATGCCGTTTATTGTGCAGTTTGTCAGAGAAATATTTTCGCCGTACCACAAAGCCGCGCGGCAGTTTTCCGTCATGGTAACGTCCCGCGCCGCGGCGTTTTTCGTGTGCCAAAGAGGGTAGCGCAGGTTAAAATAACAGCGTTCCACCGTGAGGTCGGAGGTTTCTTTCAGCGCGGATTCGCCGTCTGCGGGACCGTCAAAACGGCAGTCGGAAATTTCCGCGCCGGATATGCCGTACAGCGCCCGTTCCCCGTCAAAGGTTTGGTTGGTATATTTTAACATAAACATTCCTCCCGTAAAATTTGTACCTATTATATTATAGCACATATCGGGCGGTATTGCAAATACCTATAATGAATAACGTTCCATAACCGCAAGGCATAAAGGAGCGCCGCACCGTCACTTGACATACCGCCCAAAATCATGTATAATAAGTGTAACTTTTTCAATCAAACGGAGAGAAAATATGAAATATTACAAAAAAATTCTCGCGGGCGTTGCCGCAGTTTTGGCAATAATATCCATTTCAACTACCGCCGCCGCCGAAAACGGCAATAATATTACCGTGTACCCCGAACGCGCCGTCCGCGGCATTTCTCCCTATCTGTACGGGGTGAACAGCGGCGTTGATATGTCCAAAGTGACGGCGGGGGCGTTCCGTTTGGGGGGAAACAGGCTGTCCGCCTACAACTGGGAGAATAATATGTCCAACGCAGGGTCGGACTATATGAATATGTCCGATTTGTACCTTATCACCAACGCCGCCGACGAGTTTAAAAACGTCCCGGGCGGGGCGGCTCTGGACGCGGCTAAAACCGCCTCGGACAACGGCGTGCCCTACCCTTTGCTCACGCTCCAGATGATGGGGTACGTCACTTCGAGCAAGCGGGGCAGCGTTCCCGAGGAGGGGGTTGCGCCCTCGGAGTACTGGGTAAAACTGGAAAACAGAAAGAACACCGATTTCGACCTGAAACCCGACAAAAAGGACGGCGTTGTCTACACCGACGAGTACTTAAATTACCTTATAAATAATATCGGAAACTCCCAAAACGGCGGCTTTAAGGGGTACTCCCTGGACAACGAGCCCGTGCTGTGGCAGTACACCCACAGCCGCGTAAAGCCCGAGCCCGTAACCGTTACCGAGCTTATTGAGCGGAGCGTTGACCTTGCCGCCACCGTAAAGGATATGGACGAAAACGCCGAGATTTTCGGTCCTGCGCTTTTCGGGTACTCGGCGTTTGCGAATTTTACGGGCACGTCCGACTGGGAGCAGATGAAAGCCGACAACGGCTACCGTTGGTTTATCGACGGCTACCTCGACGAAATGAAAAAGGCGGGGGACGAACAGGGCAGACGGCTGCTTGACGTCCTCGACCTGCACTTTTACACCGAGGCGAAAGGCGTGTGCGGGCAGCGTTCGTGCAGCCACTATGACGACGACGGCTGCGTTCGGGCGAGGCTTGACAGCGTACGCTCGCTATACGACCCCGATTACCGCGAGGACAGCTGGATAACCGACGCGGGAGCGGAATTTTTCCCGCTGCTGCCCAATTTGGAGCAGTCAATTGAAAAATATTACCCCGATACGAAAATAGCGTTCACCGAGTACAATTTCGGCGGCGGCGACCATATTTCGGGGGCTTTGGCTGAGGCTGACATGCTGGGTATTTTCGCGGAGTACGGCGTGTACCTCGCGGCGATTTGGTCTTTCGACAGCAACGATTTTCAGCTGGCGGCGATAAATATGTACACCAATTACGACGGGCAGGGCAGCGGTTTCGGGGACACCCTCGTTGAAACCGAAACCTTCGACAGGAACAGAACCGCCGTTTACTCCGCGGTGGACAGCGGCGACGGCAAGCTTAGGGTAATTGCCGTAAACAAGTCGCTCCGCGAGAGTACGGCTGTAAATATTTCCCTGGCGGGGGAGAAAAAATATTCCTCCGCAAAGGTGTACGGGCTTTACGGCGACAGCGCGGAAATACGCTCTATGGGCGAGGTTGAGGATATTTCGGGAAACAGTTTTTCCTACGAACTGCCGCCCCTTTCGGTGACGGAGTTTGAGTTCGCCGAAAAGGAAACTAACAAGTCCTCAATTGCCAAAACAGCCGCAATTTGCGCGGCGGGACTTGCGGTTGCCGGCGGAGCGGTTCTCGCAGTAAAAAAATTAAAAAAATAATTTGTTTGCGAAATATAAAATTATAACATTTTCTCTATTGATTTACCGATGTATTCATGCTATAATAATAGTAAGCCGAAAGTTTGCAGGAAATATATTACACAAAATGGAATTAATTGTACGCAAAATGTTATTTTCGTCGAAAATCATGTTATTTTCGCTGTTTGGTCTTGATTTTCCGCAGAATTTGTAGTATAATGTTAGGTGGTATACTATTTTATAAAAAAGGACGTGCGGCAATATGGATAATAAAAAAGAAACCAAAAAAGGAAAATCTTTACGGAAAAAAATTCTCTTTCAAATCAGCACCATGGTTGTGGCGGTACTCTTTCTTATGACGGCTATAACTTGCGTGATAGTGGGCAGAAAATATCAGATTAACGCCAAGGACCAGGCGTCCGCGGTTGTGAAAGGCGGCGTTTCCACGCTGGAGGGCTGGCTTACAAACAAACAGGCGTTAGTCGGCTTTATGGGGCAGGACGTTATCGTAAACGGCTACGCGGGCGACCGTGAGACCTGCCGTACTTTCCTTGCGGACTGCACTAAACGGGACAGCGATATTTTTGAAACTTATATGGGTTTCGCCGAGGATAAGTCCATTATTTTCGGCAGCGGCTATGAACCCCCCGCGGATTACGACCCTACTTCCAGAAGTTGGTATAAGGCGGCTTTGGAGTCCGCCGAACCGATAATCACCGCGCCGTATACCGACGTTCAGTCTAACCGTCAGGTTATAACCTGCGCGGTAAGGGTGCAGGAAAACGGTCAGGTTATCGGCGTTCTGGGCGCGGACATTTTTATAGACTATTTGAGCGAAGTGGTAAGCGGCATCAAGGCGGACGAAAACGGTTACGCCGCGCTGCTGACGGAGGACGGCATGATTGTGTGCCACGAAAACGAGGAGTTCCTCCCATATGTTGACAATATCGGAAACGACGTTATGACCGCCTTTGCGGACACATCGGAGAATTTCGTTCAGCCGGAGGAGGGCGAGTTCGTCTATTTCAACGACTACAACGGCGAGAAAGTCAGATACTGCGAGCAGACTATCCCCGCCACAGGCTGGAAACTGGGCTATATGCTGAACAGCGCGGAATTCAACAAACCCACGGTGAACCTTATAATCACAATGGTGATAATGGCGTGCGTTTTTAACGTACTTATTTCGGCAGGCATTACGATTATGCTGAAGATGATTTTCGCGCCGATGGAGGATATTGCGAAAAATTCCAACCGCGTGGCAAACGGCGAGCTGGACGTAAGTTTCAACTACGCGTACAACGACGAGATAGGCACGGTGTGCCGCGCGATAGAAAACAACAACAGGGTGGTTGAGAAATACATATTCGACATAGAAAAGCGGCTGGAGGCTATTTCAAGGGGCGACTTCACGGTTTATTCGGACGTTGAGTACATAGGCGGCTATGAGGCGATAAAGGTATCGCTGGACAAGATTTCCAAGGCTTTGAAAAACGTTTTCGCGGGTATCGAAGTGGCGTCGGCGGGAGTTTTCGGCGGCGCGGGCGAGGTTTCGGACGAATCCTCAAAACTTTCGGAGGCTGTTTCGAGGCAGAACGACCTTATCGAGGAAATCGCCTCGGGTATGCAATTCCTTTCGGAAAAAATTGACAATAACGTTTCCCGCACCGACAGCGCGAAAAATACCTCCCATAAGGCGGCTAAGGCTGTGGAGGAGGGCAATTCCAAGATGAAACAGCTCCTTGAGGCTATGGAGGAAATTTCCGACGCGGCGGAGCAGATGCAGAATATAATAGAAACAATGGGAGATATTTCTTTCCAGACGAATATACTTGCTCTTAACGCGTCCATAGAGGCGGCGAAAGCGGGTATGGCGGGCAGAGGTTTCGCTGTTGTGGCGGACGAGGTGAGAACTCTTGCGGGCAAAAGCTCGGTGGCGTCCAACCAAACGGCGCAGCTTATCGAGCAGACCGTGCACGCGGTGAACCGAGGCATGGAAGTGGCGAAGGTAACCTCCGAGTCGCTGGACGAGGTTGTGGTCTGCACAAGGGAGATAGACAGCATAATCGTCGATATAAACAGCGAGTCCTACGAGCAGAGAGCCTGCGTTGACGGCGTGAACACCAAAGTTGGGCACGTTTCCGACTTTGTCAATACGTCGGCGGCAAGTTCGGAGGAATGCGCCGCTGCCTCTCAGGAGCTTAACTCGCAGGCTACGGAGCTTAAGAACCTGCTTGACGATTTCAAGAACGCAACCGATAAAAATTATACTGAATAGGGTAATGATATATGGCTCTGAACAATTTTAACGAACTGAACGATATGCACAAGTCCTTTTTGCAGGAGATCGGCAATATGGGCGCGGCTAACGCGGCAACGGAGGTCTCGAATATGTTTTCATCGCCTACGGACATTTCCACGCCGCAGGTGCGGGTGAACCCTGCCATGATAGCGGGGCGCGCCGCGGATATGCTCTGCGCAGGGGCGGAAACGCTTTCCATAACCTTAAGCGGAGACGTTAAAGGGTCGCTGCTGTTCGTGTTTCCGTATAACTCCATAGAAAGGCTTGCCGCGCCGTTTTTCCCGGGTACGGAAATAAAAAGCAAGGACGACATAAACGAAATGGTCACCTCGGTAATGCGGGAGACGGTTAACATTGCGGCGGCGTCCTACGCAAACAGCATGGCGCTGATGTCGGGATTTATGGTAGATATTTCCGTGCCGAATTCCATGGCGGCTCCCTCAAAGGAGCTTGCGGAACTTAGCGGCGGGAACGCTGTGTGCTACGTGAAAATTACTATGGAATTTAAAGACCACCCCCGTTTGTTTGATGTGATTTTCTATCCCGAGCTGGGTACTCTTACCAATTTCATGCAGAAAATGGGACTTGAATGTTGATTTTACTTGTGAATAAAAATACCCCGTTCTCAGCCTTTTTGAGAACGGGGTTTTCTTTATTTTGGGTACTTACTTGTTTCTCTCCAAATCCTTGACCTCCATAAGCTCCTTAAGCAGGTCGGGGTCGTTGAACTGCTGCGTAATTCTGTCGTAGTGGTCGTTGGTAACGTCCCAAAGGACGGGGCACATTCCACGTGTGTAGGCAGCCTCCGCGACGGCGCGGGTGTAGGTTCTCACCACTTCGGGGGTTTTGTTGTGCTTGGCGGCGCAGGAGTACTCGCCGATTATTACGGGAACGCCGTTGTCCACAAAGGCAGTTTTTACCATATCCATATACTTGTTAAGCTCGGCAACGTCGCTGTCGCTGCCCCATTCGGGGTTTGCCTTGCCCCAGCTTTCGTCCTTCTCAAGGAGGGCAAAGGTGGAGGGCGTGTAGTAGTGCACCGAAACCGCGCACCGTCCCTCGGGGTCGTCCGGCATTTTGAACAGCGGGTCGCAGGTAAGCTCAATGTCGGTGTTGTACCCCGCTATGAGCAGGTGACGTTTCTCATTGTTTCCGCCTGAATTTCTGACAATATTTACAAATCTTTGGTTCATGTCGTTGAGTATGCCGTAGGACTTTTCCTTGTCCCCCTGCTTGCTGTAGCGGTTCCAGATGTCGTCCCAGCCGCCCTCTTCGTTGAGGGACTCGAACATCAGCTTGCCGCCGTATTCGTTAAACTCTTCGGAAAGCTGCGTCCAGACGCTTTCGTATTTTTTAAACGCCTCGTCCCGCTTGCCGTCGTCGGCGAAATCGGAGAACCAGCCGCTGTCCCAGTGGATATTCATAACAACGTACAAATCCGCGTCCAAAGCCCAGCCCACGACTTCTTTTACCCTTGCCAGGTAATCGGGGTGAATGGTATAATCTTCCCGCATCATATTCGACCAAGCCACGGGAACACGCAGTACGCCGAAACCGCAGTCTTTGTACCCCTGAATCATTTCACGGGTGATAACGGGACTTCCCCAGCCTGTTTCATAGTTGGTTACGCTGTCCGAGGAAATCCAATCGCCGCAGCTTTCAAAGGTGTTGCCGAGATTTATTCCCAGACCCATATCCTGCACCATTTCCATGGTTGTCATTTCGTTGACCGGCTCTTCTTCAGCGGCGGCTGCTGTTTCCGCCGAAGTAACGTCCGTATCTTCGTTGTTTGCGGCGGACGTTCCGCAGCCGCAAAGTCCGCACGCAAAGGCGCATACCGCGACAGCGGCGGCAGTGATTTTCTTGATTTTTACACATTTTGGCATAAATTTCCTCTCCTTTATTTCATAAAAGTAAACGATTTCATTTCAAAAAGACAACGCTTTCTGAAACTTTCTCCCGACCAGTTCCGAGGGGAGTC
>JAMPDU010000021.1 GCA_023665505.1 Ruminococcus sp. | reverse complement strand
GGACCAGCCGCTTGCCTAAAGGGTTTTTGGTTAGATATTGCTGACTGTTTGTCTGTTAACCCGCCGTAAAAAACGTGCGCTTGACAAGGCTTTTGTGCGCGTGCTATAATAGAAAAAAGGAAGTGAAAAAATGTACCGTGTTTTTATCGCCGAGGACGACGGGGGCATCGCCCGTGCGCTGGAAAATCATCTCAAAAAATGGGGGCTGGAAGTCCGCTGCGCCGACGACTTCCAAAACGTCACGGCGGAGTTCGCCGAATTCTCCCCACACATCGTCCTGCTGGACATCTCCCTGCCCTTTTACAACGGCTTTTATTGGTGCGCCGAAATCCGCAAGCTCTCAAACGTCCCCATAGTCTTTATTTCCTCCGCCTCGGACAACATGAACATCGTTATGGCGATGAACATGGGCGGCGACGATTTTATCGCCAAGCCCTTCGACCTCAGCGTGCTTATGGCTAAGGTGCAGGCTCTGCTTAGGCGTACTTACGATTTCGGCGGCACGGTTGGACTTTTGGAGCACCGCGGCGCGTCCCTGAACACGGCGGACGCGGTGCTGACGTATGGCGGCGAGAAGATAGAGCTTACCAAAAACGAGTACAGAATTTTGCAGCTGCTGATGGAAAATAAGGGAAAAATTGTCAGCCGCGAAAGCCTTATGAACCGCCTTTGGCAGACCGACAGCTTTGTGGACGAAAACACCCTGACCGTGAACGTCACCCGCCTGCGGAAAAAGCTTGACGGCGCGGGGCTTGAAAATTTTATCGCCACAAAGGTGGGAATGGGGTACATTATCGAATGAAAATGTTTTTTGAGTATCTGTCGGCGCACAAAAAATCAATCACGCTTTGGGCGGCGTTTTCGCTTGTTTTTGCAATTGTTTTCCGTCTGTACAAGCTCCCCGGGGCGGCGGTTTTGTACAGCGTGCTAATTTGCTTTTTTATCGGGGCGGTGTGGATTTTCGCCGACTTTAAAAATTACCGCGAAAGACGTATCGCCCTGGGGCGTTTGCTTGACGAAATCACTCTCGCCACGGACAATCTTCCCCCGCCGAAAACCGCGCTGGAGGAAGATTACCAAAAACTGTTAATCACCCTGTTCGACTTCAAACAGGCTCTCGCCAACGAAATGGACGGGCGTTACGCGGATATGGCGGACTACTACACCCTTTGGGCGCACCAAATCAAGACCCCTATCGCGGCAATGCGGCTGAATTTGCAGGGTGCGGATTTCCCCCAAACCGCCGAGCTTGACCGAGATTTGCAGCGTATCGAGCAGTACGTCGAAATGGCTCTCTGCTACACGCGGCTTGACAGCGAGACAAACGATTTCCTCATCAAAAAGTACGATTTGGACGGCATTGTCAGGCAAGCTGTGCGGAAGTTTTCCTCCCAGTTTATAGGGCGGAAAATCCGCCTTGTGTACGAGCCTGTGGGGGTGACGGTGCTTACCGACGAAAAGTGGCTGCTTTTTGTTTTGGAGCAGATTTTGTCAAACGCTTTGAAGTACACAAAATCGGGGGAGATTGAGATTACTCTCGAAGAGCCGAAAACTGTCGTCATACGGGACACGGGGATAGGCATCGCCCCCGAGGACATTAACCGAATTTTTGAGAAAAGCTACACAGGGTGCAACGGCAGGACGGACAAAAAAGCCAGCGGTATCGGTCTGTATTTGTGCAGGCAGATTTGCGGCAGGCTTGGGCATAAAATTACCGCAAGGTCGCAGGTGGGCGTCGGCACGGAAATTCGCATAAATCTTGCGGAAACGGATATAGAAATTGAATGATGTGACAAATTTGTAAGATTAAAAGGGAAAATGTAAGCCAAATCTATGGCGGACAATTTCCCTTTTTGATATAATAGAGAATAGAGGGTAGAGGATAGAAGATAGAATTGCACATTCTATTTTATACTTCGATTTTTGTAGGGGACGGGTTTCCCGTCCCGCTGTTACATACCAACGGGCGGGGAAACCCCGCCCCTACAAAGCGATTATTTTTATGAATTATTGCAAAATTTTACATATTTTAATTCTATCCTCTATCATCTATTTTCTAATCTCTAAAAGGAGGATATTTTTATGCCGATATTGGAAGTTAAAAATCTCAAAAAAACATATATGCCCCGCTTTGGGGGAAACCGCGTGGAGGCTCTCAAAAACGTGACGTTCACCGCCGAAAAGGGGGAGTACATCGCCATAATGGGCGAGAGCGGCTCGGGGAAAACCACCCTGCTTAACATTTTGGCGGCTCTTGACAAGCCCACCGGGGGCAGCGTCGTTCTTGACGGGAAAGACCTGTCCGCGGTGAAAGAGGCGAAAATTGCCGAGTTCCGCCGCGATAATTTAGGCTTTGTTTTTCAGGAATTCAATCTGCTTGACACGTTTACCGTCCGTGACAATATTTTCCTGCCGCTGGTGCTTATGGGAATGAATTACGGCGATATGCAGAAACGTCTCGACCCCATTGCAAAACGTCTCGGCATTGGGGACTTGCTTAACAAGTACCCCTATGAAATTTCGGGGGGACAGAAACAGCGCACCGCCGCCGCCCGCGCCATTATTACCGACCCGAAAATGCTCCTTGCGGACGAGCCTACGGGCGCGCTTGACTCCAAAGCCTCGGACGAAATGCTCCGTGTTTTTTCGGACATCAACGGCGGCGGTCAGACCATTTTAATGGTGACACACTCCGTCAAGGCGGCGAGCCACGCCAACCGCGTTCTTTTCATTAAGGACGGCGAGGTGTTCCACCAAATTTATCGGGGGGAATGTACCAACGAAAAGCTGTACCAAAAAATTTCGGACACGCTGACACTTCTTGCATCGGGGGGTACTGAAAATGCGTAAAAATCTGCTGTACCCAAAGCTTGCGGCAAGCGGTATAAAAAACAACAGCCGCACCTATATCCCCTACATTCTCACCTGCGCGGGAATGATTATGATGTTCTACATCGTCACGTTCCTGCGGGGGAACAGCTTTGTGGCGAAAATGCGGGGCGGCGACAGTATGCAGTTAATGCTGTCTTTCGGCGTGGTGGTTATGGTAATTTTTTCCGCAATTTTTATGTTTTACACAAACTCGTTCCTAATTCGGGGGCGGAAAAAAGAGTTCGGTCTGTACAACATTTTGGGCATGGGCAAGCGGAACATCGCCCGCATAATGGTTTGGGAAACGGTTATTGTGTACCTTTCCTCCCTTATTGTGGGCAACGGGTGCGGAATACTTTTTTCAAAGCTGTCGGAACTTTTCCTCATACACATAATGAAAGCCGACGTGGACTATGAATTTCAAGTCGACCTTTTCGCAATAGGCTTGGCGGCGTTTTGGTACGCGGCGATATTTTTTCTGATAATGCTGAACTCGCTGCGGCAGATAAGCCTTACAAACCCCATTGAGCTTATGAAAAGCGAAAGCGTTGGCGAAAAGCCGCCGAAATCCAACTTCCTGCTGACAATCCCCGCCGTGCTTTTGCTGGGTACGGCTTACTATATGGCGGTGACTATCGAGAACCCCATAAAGGCGATTTTTGCGTTTTTCCTTGCGGTTGTAATGGTAATTATTGCCACTTACCTGCTTTTTATAGCGGGGTCTGTAACCGTCTGCCGCGGCTTGCAGAAAAACAAAAAATACTATTACAAAACAAACCATTTTGTGTCGATTTCATCAATGGCGTACAGAATGAAACGAAACGGCGCTGGACTTGCATCTATCTGCATTTTGTCAACAATGGTTTTGGTAACCCTTTCCTCGACCATATGCCTTTACGTTGGGGAGGAAAAAATGCTGGAGGAGCGTTATCCGAGGGATATTCTCATAAACGCCTACTCCATTGAAGATGAGGACGTTTCCGTCATACGGGGTATTGTAAACGGTGCGCTTGAAAAATACGGGGAAAGTCCGCAAAATGAATTTGAGTACAGATATATTTCAATTTCGGGGGTGTTAAGCGAAAACAGCGTTGTTCTCGACCCCACCAACACGGACGTGAACGCCGAGGACGCGGTGACGTTCACCCTCGTTCCTGCGGAGGATTACAACAAAATAACGGGGAAAAATATTTCCCTCGCAAGGGACGAAATTATGATTTCAAGCGCAAAGTCGGAATATGCTTTTGACGAGCTGGGCATACAGGCGCTCGGCAGTTTTAAGGTAAAGGGTACTGCGGACGGCTTTGTTTTCAAGGGCGAAACAGCCGCGTTTATGATACCCGAAATATATCTTTTTGTCTCCGATATTGACGTTCTGCGGTACGTTTACGAAAAGCAGTTTGAGGTTTACGAGGATTGGTACGCCTCGTATCTGCACAATTATTACGGCTTTGACCTAAACTGTGACGAGGAAACAAAAATTAAAATTTATGAGGAAATTTACTTCAATATCGCCCAGTACCAAAAGGACTTGGCTGACGAGGGCAAAGAGGACGAATGGTGCGGCTGCCGGGTGGAAAGCAAGGAAAACGACAAGGCGGAATTTTTCGGGCTGTACGGCGGGTTATTCTTTTTGGGAATAATTTTCGGGACGGTGTTTATCGTCGCCGCCGCGCTGATAATGTACTACAAGCAGATTTCCGAGGGTTTCGAGGACAAGGCGCGTTTCGGGATTTTACAGAAAGTGGGAATGACAAAGCGTGAAATAAAGCGGAGCATAAACTCCCAGGTGCTGACGGTGTTTTTCCTGCCGCTGATTTCGGCGGGGGTGCATATGGCTTTCGCGTTCCCGATGATTTCGCGGCTGCTGATGCTTTTCGGTCTGACGGACACGGCGCTGTTCACGGTTGTGACCCTGCTTTGTTTCGGGGCGTTTTCGGCGGTTTATGTTTTGGTGTACCTAATCACATCAAAGGTTTACTACAACATTGTGCAGAAAAATTGAAAGGAATGATTTTATGCGTAATTTTTTCCGCAAAATTTTAAGGGCGGCAAGCATTTTTTTAATCGGCGTATTTATTCTGCCAACGTCGCTGTTTATTTTTGTAATTCAACTTCTTTGGAAGTTAGTCGACCGCATTGAAAGAGGTGCGCAATGAAAAAGTTTTTAAAATTTTTGCTGACGGTAATTATTTTGGCGTTTTTGTCCGGGACGGTTTTTCTCACGGTGTACGCAAGCAGGGGCTACAGAATGTATATCGAGGAAACCGGGAAGTGCTCCGTTGAGAAAAAGGCGGAGGAAATTCAAAGCGCGGAGGATTTCGTGACATATGACGAGCTGCCCGAGTTTTACATAAAAGCCGTCATAGCCGCCGAGGACAGGCGTTTTGAGACCCACGGCGGCGTCGACCCAATCGCGCTGGGCAGGGCGCTGATACACGATATTCAAGCGGGCGCGCCCGTTGAGGGGGGAAGTACCATTACCCAGCAATTGGCAAAAAATCTCTACTACTCGCAGGAGAAAAAGCTGGAGCGGAAATTCGCCGAGGCGTTCACCGCCTTTGAGTTTGAGCGGAAGTTCACCAAGGAGGAAATTTTTGAGCTGTACGTCAACAGCATTTATTTCGGCAGCAATTATTACGGCATTGCCGAGGCGGCGCAAGGTTACTACGGCGCGGAGGTCTCGGAGCTTACGGAGTATGAGTGCGCAATGCTTGCGGGAATTCCCAACGCGCCCACGGCGTATTCTCTCGATACCGCCCCCGATTTGGCGGAGCAAAGGCTTACGCAGGTTCTTGACAACATGGTGGAGAATGAGGATATTGACGCGGTGAAAGCTAAAGAATTAATAGTTAATAATTAAGCAGGCTGAGCCTGCACCCGTGTTCTACCCCAATGTAGGATACAATAAATTTTTACTTTGCATAGCCCCTATCAAGGGGCGGGTAAATAATTAAATAACCCGCCGACAATGGTTTGTCAGCGGGTTTATTTTACCTTGCGGTTACGGAAAAATTATTAATTAATTACAAAGTTTAGGTACAGATAAATTCCGCCCAAAAACAGCGCAAGCACTGCCAGCAGCCCGATTGAAATGTAAATCGGGGTCATGAGTTTTTTTTGCTTTGGCTCGGCAAAGGTTTTGTTCATGTCCTTTTTCATCAGCTTGATTTCTTTTTCAAGCTGCTTGATTTTTTTCCTGTCCTCTTCGCTTGGGGTGAATTTTTGGGTGGGCATAATTTCACGTCCTTTATTCGGTAACTTTTTCCGCAGCCTCCGCCGCCTTTATCATAATGGCGCACTGGAGACGCTTTTTCTCCAATTCGCAGGAAAGCTTGTGGGCGGTGAGAATGTTCCCCGTATATATGTAGTTGTTGGCGTTGCAGCCGCCGCTGCAGTAGAATTTCGCCCAGCACTTTTTGCAGTCCTCTTTGCTGTAGATGTGGGCGGCGGCGAATTCCTTTTTGATGTCGGTATTGAACGTCCCCTCGTTTATGTTGCCCATTTTGTAGCGGTCAATACCTACAAATTGGTGACAGGGGTAAATGTCCCCCTCGGGGGTGATTGCCACGTATTCGTTGCCGCTGCCGCAGCCCCTAAGCCGCTTTATTGCGCAGGGACCTTGGTCTAAGTCCAGCATAAAATGGAAAAAATTGAAATGCTTGCCGCTTTTGTTGTGTTCCAAAATAGTATTCGCGAGCCGTTCGTACTCGGAGAAAATGGCGGGCAAGTCCTTTTCGGTAATGGCGTAGCTCATCGACGGGTCGCTGACCACGGGTTCAACCGAAATTTGGTCGAAACCCAACCCGTTAAGGTGGAGCACGTCCTCGGCGAAGTCGAGATTATATTTGGTAAACGTCCCACGGACGTAGTAGTTTTCGTAATTTCTCTTTTGGGCGATTTCTTTAAAGCTGTCGATAATTCTGTCGTAGCAGCCCGTACCGTCGACCCGCTTTCTCACGCGGTCGTTGACTTCTTTTCTGCCGTCGATTGACAGGACGACGTTGGACATTTCCTTGTTGATAAAGTCCATTTTATCTTCCGTCAGCAGCATGCCGTTGGTGGTTATGGTAAAGCGGAAACGCTTGCCGTACTCCTTTTCCCGTGCTCTGCCGTACTCAACGAGACGTTTTACCACGTCCCAGTTCATAAGGGGTTCGCCGCCGAAAAAGTCAAGTTCCAGATTTTCCCTGTCCCCCGAATTTTCAAGGAGGAAGTCCATAGCCCGCTTGCCTGTTTCAAAGTCCATGTGCATACGCTTGCCCAAGCCGTACTCGCCCGTTTCGGCGAAACAGTACTCGCAGCGCAGGTTGCAGTCCTGCTCAACAAGGAGGCACATTGCTTTGACGGGGGCGGCAACGGAGTACGCCGCGAATTTTTCGTAATCGTCCTCGGAAAAGAGCACGCCGTCGCCATACAGCTCAACCACTTCGTCATAGCAGGAGGCAATATCCTCGGGTTTGTAAAAGCGGGAAAGTTTTTCCAGCACCCGCTCGGGACATTCCTTATCGAACGGCGGGCTTACGTTGTCGAGCATATCGTAGGTTAGCTCGTCAACCAGATGAACGCCGCCGCTGTGGACGTCCAAAACAATATTAAAACCGTTAAGCTTGTACTTGTGTATCATAGAAAAACTCCTTTGCGAGGGTAATACTAATTCACTCCCATTGTGAACAATTAGGTCGTGAATTAGTATAAGAGGATAGAAAACAGAAGATAGATTTATCTAACCTCTGCTCTCTACCCTCTGCGTTTGGGGAAATGCGGTTACTTTTCGCACTTTTGGTTGGCAACGGTGCATGAAGTTTTGCAGGCGGACTGACATGACGCCTGACATTTGCCGCAGCCGCCTTTTGCGGCGGTTTTTTTAAGGTTAGCTTTATTGATGGTTACGATGTGTTTCATGGGAATGACCTCCGAATAGAAATATAATAGATTTATTATAACATATTTCGCTCCGTTTTGCAATAGTCAAAATTCACTATGGAACGAGTAAAAAATAGGTTATTTACGGCAATTTCGACAAATTTTCTTTTGTGTAACGTTTTCCGTATGGTAGGGCGGGGGCTTGCTCCCGCCTTTACGAAAATGTACGGTACAACAAGGCGGGAGCAGAGCCCCCGCCCTACGGAAATTTGTGCGTTTTGTAGGGTACGGGTTTACCGCCCCGCGGTTACGTTTGGCGGTTTACACCCATAATTCCGCCGATGGCGGAACATATCACAATTATAAGCATTTTGGAAAAAAATCCGCCCGCGGTAAAGCTGCGTACAAAAATAAGTCCGCCCAAAAGAAGTACCGCGAATATTATGCCGCCGCAGATAAGTCCCGTCAGCAAACCGTTACGCCGTCTGCGTTTCGCGGCGGTAAAGCTCGCAGCGAAACACCCCGCGCACAATGCCACGCTTGAAAGGGCGGTGAACGCGCCGTCGCTGAAGTCTATAAGAGAGGCGAGAGCCGAGAAAAGTGTTACCGCAAGAAAAACCGCCCCCACGCAGGCGAGTACCGCGAAAGAAATCAACATAAAACGTTCATTTTTTATACGTTCCTCGGTAGTTTTTCTCCGCATAGAATACCTCCGTTATTCGATTTCAAGAGAGTAGATGTAAATATTTTTGCTGTCCGTGGAGCTGTTTGCAGCCCAGTACACCTTGCCGTTTGCGAAAACGGGCATTTCGCAGGAATTGAGCTTTGCCGTTTTTGAATAGAGCTTTGAGTCCTGCAAAACGTTTCCCTCGGAATCAAGCACAATATAATACACGCCTCTGTATTTGTTTGAAACGCTTGCCTCGTACAGCACGACTATCTTTCCGTCGTCGGTAACCGCCGCCTGCGGCTCGGACACGGTTGTGGTTTTGCCGTAGCTTGTAAGCCACATGACGCCGTAATCGGTAACGCTTTCGTTGCCGTCGGGTCCGCCTGTGCCGGAACGGGTTCCCGAGGTTACGTAGGACGATGATTTTGTCAGGTCTTTTGTGGGGTCGAAAATCTGTATAAACAGCTGCTCTTTCTCGTTGTTGGCGTCGGAACTGAGGGATTTGACCGACGTACCCACCATGGCGACGGTTTTGTCGTTTATGTTCACAAGACCGCCTGCGTGGGCGAAGTTATTGTTTAACGCGAACATATCCCAATTGGAGAGAGCGTTTTTCTTTACCCAAAAATGGAAAATATCGTATTCGCTTGCAAGGTTTGCGGAGAAGTCGGCATAGTCCACCGTAAACGCCCTCGGGTAGCAGTCGCCCTCGGAAAGGTACACAAAGCCGTTTTTAAACGGTATAACCCGCTGCGCGAAAGAGTGGGAATTGTACATTCCGTTGATTTTTATTGTGGTCATTGTGTCGGTATTGACGGTAAAAACCGAATTGCTTTGGTGACCGCTGTACATTTCCCTGCCGTAGTTTACGGTTAAAATATTTCCGTTGACCGCCGCGTCGCAGCAGCCGCCGTCGAAAGGTATTTTGGTGTTAAAGCTGTCGTCGTAATAGTAGGCGAGGCTGCTGCTGCCGTCGTCGCCTGTTGTTTTGATGTGCTTTCCGTTTTTATCGTATTTGGAAATAAAAACCGTTGAGGTACTTCTGTTGCTGCCGTTGTTTGTTTCGCCGGTGACGAGGTAATAATTTCCCTTTTCGTCGCAGGTAACCGTACCGAAAAGGGGGTGTTTTTTCTCCAGTTGTATACGGTTTTTAAGGGTTTTGCCGTTTTTGGTACGCACAACGGTAACGTACTTGCTGCCGTCGTAGGCGTAGCAAAGCTCGCCGTTTGTACCGATAAACTGCGCCGTTGTGGAAACGCCGTCCCAGTTGGAGTACTGTCCCACGGCGTACACTTTCGCTTGGTCTTTGGTTTTGTACTGAACGGCGTTATCGGCGAAAGCGGTGACCGCCGCGGCGTTTACCGCAAAAGCCACGGCAAGAGCCGCAGCCGCTTTTTTCAATTTCATTTTCGATAAAATCCTTTCTTAATAATATTCACGGGCGTGGGGAAAAATTACTTCTTTTTGCCGATTTCCTCCTGCGCGTCGTGGACGGTGGCGTTTTCCGAAATAGCCCAGGTTTTCACCCGTATTTTGGAGCGGTCGCCGCCTGTTTCGATAACGACGGTGTCCTCGGTTTTGCGGACCACAATGCCGGTTATTCCGCCGATTGTGGTTACTTCGTCGCCGATTTGCAGGTTGTCCCGCATTTCTTTTGCCTCTTTTTCCTTTTTCTTTTGGGGGCGTATCATAAGCAGGTACATCAAGCCGAAAATTATCGCCATCATAATGAGGTAAGAGACCATTGAGACTGTTGTTGCGCCTTGGGCGGCGTCGGCGGGAGCGGCGTTTTCCGCGGCTTTGAGCATAAATGTTAAAAGAGCTGTGTTCATTGAAAATCCTCCTAAGATTTTGCTGTAAATTTTTCACATATTACCATTATAACATATTTTTTTCGATTTGCAAGGGGAAATTTCAATTTTCATTTATTTTTCAAAATTTTGTTGACAGGGTTTGCTTATTGATGTATAATTTATGTATACTTTGTAACTTTTATTGCAAACCTGTAAAATAACGCATTTTGTAGGGGACGGGTTTCCCGTCCCGCCGTTACATATCTGCGGGCGGGGAAACCCCGCCCCTACATACGTGTTTATTATTTTGCAGGATTGATATAATTGTAATTTATGAAAGGGCGGGTAATTATGAAAAAAATTATTGCAATGCTTGTTTTGTGTTTGACGTTCAGTTCCTGCAATTCGGCGGAAACTGACGAAACGGTTACAGGCACGGCTGCCGTAACGTCGGTTACAGCCGCCGCCGAGAAGTCCGAGGGGGTATATTATCCGCCTGTTTCGGAACGGGATTTGGGGTATGTATTCAGAGACGGTACAGAGCCCGATTTTATTACTTTTAAGCTGTATTATAACGGCGCGGTGTATACGTCCTCTTACAGCGTTATGTCCGCCGATAAAGCCGAAATTGAAAACCCCGAGGGGAGCAAACTTGCCGAGGTATACAGCAACCGCGGCGTTTTTTGGTCTGAGGACGGGGACAAGCTCAGTCATATTGACGACGGCATAAGCGGCGGGATTTACGGTATGACGGGTTTTGACGGGGATTTCCGCGTGTGCGTGCGGTATGAGCGGTACGTTGAGCCTATGGACGAGGTTTATTACGGCTTTATAGTGTTCGACAGGCTGAACGGCATTACTCTGAATAAGGGCGGCGAGCTTTTTAAAGACCGTCTGCACCTTGACGAGTGTACCGATGTGCGGGCGGTGCGTACCGACGAAAAGGGCGGTACTTATGAGGAAAAGTTTTCGGGGGATTTTTCGGGTTTTGTGCAGGCTGTGTTTGACGGCAAATTTATCGAGGCTGACTATGACGCGCGGGAGGATTTCCGCAGGCGGGACAAGTGCGAGCTGATTTTTTATACGGAAACGGGGCTTGGCACGTCCGTCAGCGTGTATCCCGACGGGTATGTTTCTATGACCTCGGGCGGGAGTACTTTTATTGAGGAGGTAAGTCCCGAGGTTTGCAGGGAGCTGATTGAGGAGATTGGGTGAGATTTTTTTCGGAAAGTTATTGACAAGGTAATAACTTTTAAGTATAATATAATTAGGGAGGGGAAAATAATTGCACCCGATACATTTTTACAAAGACAAAAACGGGAACGAGCCTGTGAGGGAGTACTTGAAAAAACTTGCGAAAAAAACAGACAAGGACAGCCGCATAAAAGCCGACAAGCTGAACGACTATATTCAAGCGTTGCAGGTGTACGGCAAACAGCTTGGCGAGCCGTACATAAAGCACCTTGACGGCGAAATCTGGGAATTAAGACCGTTAAGAGACCGCGTTTTATTTGCGGCTTGGTATGACGGCGGGTTTGTGCTGCTGCACCAATTTATAAAGAAAACGCAGAAAACCCCCGCGAGAGAAATCGAAAAGGCAAAGCGCGAGCTTGCCGACCTTAAAGAAAGGAAGGTTGATTATGGAGAACATAAAAAATAACCCCGCTATCGGCAGCAGCTGGGACGACGTTCGGAAAGAGCTTTTCACCCCCGAGGAAATCGCCGCCAGCGATTTGCGGGTTGCGCTTATCGGGGAGCTTATTAAGGCTCGTCAAGAGAAAGGCATAAGTCAGAAAAAACTCGGGGAGCTTAGCGGTGTGAAACAGCCGATAATCGCACGTATGGAAAAGGGGACGACAAGTCCGCAGCTTGACACGGTTATGAAAGTGCTTGCTCCCCTTGGGAAAACCCTTGCTATTGTGCCGCTTGAAAATAAACAATAACAATAAAGGCGGGAGCAAGCCCCCGCCCTACGGTTATAAAAAAACGCACATAAAATTGCCGTACCCCGAAAAGGTACGGCGTTTTCTATTCAATATCCCACGCGTCAATCTCCGTCCAGACGGGGTAGTAGCCCGCCCGCCGCGCCGTGTTTTGGGAGGCGATATTGCCGCTCCAGGTGCTGTAGTAGGGTATCGCGCCACGCATAAAAACCGCTTGCGTGAGAGCCGCCACAAGCTCCGAGCCGAGACCCATATTTCGGTACTCGGGAATAACGTCTATGCCGATTTGCCAAAAGCGGGGACTGTCATTGCTTGCGCCAGCCATACCCACGATGCGCCCGCCGTTTGCCGCGCACACCGCAAGGACGTCGTGCCGAGGGTTTGCCGCGCTGTACATAAGGGCGTTGTCGAAACCTTTCAGGGGGTACAGCTCCCGGACGATTTCCTCCTCCTCGTAATATTTGAAGTGGTAGCCGTCCCGCGGGGCGTACCGATAGGGCGTGGCGGGGAGGTAGAAAATGCTGTTAAGGGCGATTGCCTTGTTGAATTCCGCAAGTTTGCGGTTTATGAGCCATTTTTGCTTTTCGTCGAAAAGCCTTATGCCGTCGTACTTCGCCGCCAATTGGGCGGAAAATTCCAGCAT
The DNA here is from genome assembly GCA_023665505.1 of Ruminococcus sp. Taxonomy (GTDB): domain Bacteria; phylum Bacillota; class Clostridia; order Oscillospirales; family Ruminococcaceae; genus RGIG8773. The sequence continues at coordinate 16,064 of JAMPDU010000021.1, read as the reverse complement.
TTCGCTTGCCGCGGAAATAACCGCTCCGCCGCCCATTGCCGCCGCCTTGAAAAACGACGGCTCGGACTTGAAACGCCGCTGTCCCTCGGCGTTGCGGGCGAGGGTGACTTTGTTTCCCGCCGCGAGAAAGTCCTCGGGGGAACAGCAGTAATCCCGTGCAAGCTGCGCCGCGGCGGCGGCTGTTATTTCGTTTTTGAATGTCATAATTTTTGCTCCTTTAATTCCACAATTCAAACCTAAACACACGCCAGCCGTCCTTGGTGTTTACCATTTGGTACTCGGTTTCCTCAAACGTTACATCATAGGGGTTGTCCTCGTGGGCGTGAATTACCACGGCTTTAAATGTGATTTGGTACTCGTCCGCAAGAACGGGCATAAAACAATGCCCCTGATAGCTTATATCGCTGCCCCTGTCGCCGCCGCACGGCATAAGTTCGCCGTTTTCGTCAATGTATCTTCCTTGCGCAAGCCATTTGGCGTACTCCTCCGTAAAGACGTCGGTGAAAAGTCCTATAAAATCCTCGGCGGTGTGACTTTCGGCGTACTCCTCGGAAAGATAAGCGCTACACCAGAAAAATTCCACCATAAGTCCGTAAGCTTGCGCGAAAATTTTCTGCTGTTCTTCGGTAAGGAACGTCGGGGCGTGAACCGCGTATTGAATTGGTTCGGAAAAGTCTTTATTGGGGTCAAACCAATTTTTGGTAAAATATTGCTCCGTGTAAAGCTCGCTGTTGTCGATAAAAAACTGCATACTGTACTGCTCAAAGCCGAAGTTTGCAACCGCCGTATAAATCCCCGACTCACAGGCGGTATAGTCGAAATCCTCAATTTGCAGAAGATAATCGGTTTTGTGCTTAGGCTGGACGGTGAAGTCAATGTTAAGGCTGTCCGAGCCGTCGGTAAACTTTATCGGTTTATAGCTGTACTGCTCGAAAATTTGTATGCTGTCAACGGTGACGGGCTCGTCGGTGTAGTTGGAAAAGGCGAAAATAAGCTCTTTGCTGTAATACCACTCGTTGTCATAGTGCCAACCGCGCTTTACCTCGCTGTCGCGGCACTCCCAGTCGGCTAACTGCCAATCGGTGTACTCGTCGTACTGCTTGATAATGGGCTGGACGAAAAAGACAAGTCCCTCCTCGGGGTTGCCCGTGTCGTAGGTTGTGGTGGTTTCCGTTGTTGTCGTCTCGGTGGGGACGGTTGTTGCCGCCGTGGTGGTTGCCGCGGTTGTTGTTTCCGTGATTTCAATATCATCGTTATAGCAAGATGACAGGGAAAGAGCCGTACAGAGAAGTACCGATAATAAAAATTTTTTGTTAAGCATAATTTTGCTCCTTTTTCAAATATTAAAAACCGTCTTAATTGCCGTATATTTCCGCAAGGGCGGGGGCGGCGGTTTGCCAAAAGTAGTCAAAATCCCACGTTAACCCGTGATTTTCTTTTTCATAAAGAGAACCGAAATAAACATCAGTTGCCTGTGAAACAAAGGTCATTCCCTCAAAAACTTCTTTTTGAATTATCTCGCTGACTTCGTTTTCTTCGCCGTCGTTAAAAGCGGCGTAAATATCCTCATGCTCAAATGTACCCACAAGCTCTGCCTTTTCGGGGTCGAAATTTCTTTTCATTTCGTTGGTTGGCACGACTTCGCAGTTTTTGTAAATATTGCAGTCAAACACGTGTGCGCCGCCGTCAAACCAATCGTGAACGTAAACATAAAACGGCATTTCTATACTGTCGTAGGTAATGTCAAAATACGCGTAATTCTCCTCCCAAACCGAGCCTGCATAGTCAGACCAAAAAATGCGGTGTACAACGTTATTTTCGTCCGTGTAAAGTCCGCCGACGGAGTTTCTCGCGGATATTTCATAAAGCTTTTTCAAGCCGTCCGAAACGTCGTAAACATAGATATTTCCGTCTTTCATCGCACCGAAAAGGTACTGCACGAAAAGCTCCGCCACGCCGTCGCCGTTTAGGTCGTCAGCGTAAATATTAACCGCCGATACGCTGTGCCACTCGGCTTGCAATGCATCTTTTATGTACTCAACCCCGCTTGTGTCGATTGGTTCGGTTTCGGCAGCAGTTGTTTCGTGGGCGGTTGTTGTGGTTTCCGACGCTGTTGTTTCCGCAGACGTTTCAGCAGCCGTTTCCGAAAGGGTTTCCGAAATTTCGGGTTCGCTTTTTGAACAGGCGGCGAAAAGTACCGCCAAAGAAAAAATTGTACCCAATAAAAATTTTTTCCTAAACATAATTTGTACCCCCTATTTTAATTTGTACGCCAACGCCTGCACCGCCAGCAAATACCCGTCCTTGCCGAAACCGAAAAGGCTGCCCGAGCAGACGGGGGCGATGACGGAATTGTGGCGGAATTCCTCACGCTGACAAATATTGGAAATATGAACCTCGATAACGGGGATTTTTATGGCGGCGATAGCGTCCCGAATGGCGTAGCTGTAGTGAGTGTACGCCCCCGCGTTGAGGATAACGCCGCACTTGTCCAGCCGCGCGGCGTGGAGCTTGTCGATGATTTCACCCTCGCTGTTGGACTGAAAGCACTCGCAGCTGTCGAAACCAAGTTCCGCCGCTTTGGACTTTATCTCGGCGCATATGCTTTCGTACGTGTCCGAGCCATATGTGCCGGGTTCGCGCTCGCCCAAAAGATTTAAATTCGGACCGTTGATAATAAGCAGATTTTTCATTTTAAAACACCTCTTAATTTAATTTCATTTTGTAAAATTTTGCCTTGAATGGTTGACTGCCGTCAAGCTTTGAGTATTCCCCAAAGTGGGAAAATTCAAATCCGCATTTTTCCAGTACTCTGCCGCTTGCGGGGTTGCCGACGGCGTGATAAGCCGCAAAAGTCCTTGCGTTCTGTTCGCTGCGGGCGAATTCTATCATGCGCTTTGCGGTTTCGGTGGCGTAACCCTTGCCCCAGCAGTCGCGGCGGAAGTTGTAACCCAGTTTCCAAGCCTTTTCAGCCTCGTCGTAAAGTATTCCGCCAGAGCCGATGAGAGTGCCGTTTTCCTTTAAAACAAAGCCGAACTCAAAGTCGTCGTCGGGCAAATTTTTCAGCGAGGAAAGCCACTCTTTCGTTACCTCAACATTTTCGTGCGTTGGGTAGGACATATACCTTGCGACCTCTTCGTCGCCCGCCCAGAGGAAAACGTCCTCGGCGTCGGCGGGGGTGAGGGGTCTTAATATCAGACGTTCGGTTTCAAGGGTTACTTCTTTCATAGCACCGCTCCTTTTGGTATATGTATATTTTAGCACGGTTGGGGCGTTTTGTCAATGTACCGCATTTATCTCCAAAACTGAAATTTATCGAAACGCCAGCCGTCCTCGGTTTTTACCGTGCTGTAATTAAGTTCAAAGAACCACACAAGGTAGGGGTTGTCGCCGTGGGAATTGATTACCGTCGCTTTGAAGTCCACGCGGTTTTCGCCGACGGAAATCGGCGTGAAAAACGTTGTTACGTACACGGGAGAGCCGCTCCTGCCGTCCGCGCCGTCGCCGAGGCTGCCGTCGCTGTTTATGCAAAATCTGTCGGGGTGCGCGGAAACATAATCGTATGTATAGCACTCGCAGAGCGTTTCCATAGCCTCATCGGAAATATTTGCGGGTTCTTTTTCGGTTTCCCGGCTGTAGCTGTATATCCAGTTCTCGGAGGTGTGGTTCACGGCAAGCTCCCGTGTTTTCTCGAACAGCTCCCGCTGTTCCTCCGTCAGAAATTCCAGACCGTTTGAATTGGCGATGACAAAATCATTTTCCGCCGCGCCGTTTTCAAAGGTCACTCTGACTTTGTACACTCCCGTGGGGGCGTTTTTGTAATCGAACGTTTCGCCGTCTACGGTAAACGGCGTTTCCGCATGCGGCTCGGCGGTAATGTCAAGGGGCAGGAAGTTCTCGCCGTTTGTGAAACGTACCGCCTCGCCGCCGTTTTCGCTTTCGTAAAAAAGCTCGAGCTTTTGCGCCGTTTCAGCCGTATCGGTAAAATTTGAAATAAACACGGTAAGCGTTTCGGGACAGTCTGTCCATGTGTCGAAACCGTCGTTTCCGTTCGGCATAACGCAGTCTGTCGCCGACAGCGCAAGCCCGTCCTCGGGCGGGTCGGAGAGGCTGTCGGAATTTTTTTGATAAAATACGGACGCGTCGGAAAGTTCGCCGTACAGCAGCGCGGAATTTTTGCCGCTGTAGGCGAGCGCGTCCACAAAAACAATGTCGAAATTTTTAAGTACTTCGATATATTCGGCAATATCCCCGTCAAACTTCACAAACTTTATTTTTGTGATATTCGGGTTTTCCGCAAGGGTTTCAACAAGCTGCGGCGAGGGGTTTTCGATGCTCGCCGCGGAAAGATTTTTCATTCCGCGGATATTTTCAATATCCTTTTCGGTAAGGCTGTTCCCGTCGATTTCGATGTAAATATCCTCCGCGCCGTATTCTTTTCCGCATATTGAAAAGGTTTCCGTTTCGGTTTCGGCTGCCGTTTCGGTAATTTCCGCCGCCGTTTCCGTAACGGCAGCGGTCTCCGCAGACGTTTCCGAAATGTTTTCCGTAACCTCGCCGCCGCCCTTTGAGCAGGACGTTAAAAGGATTGCCAAAGAAAAAATTGCAGCTGATAAAAATTTTTTGTACATAAATAATTCCTCCAAACTTAAAACCACAAATCAAACTCGTCAAACCGCCAGCCGTCGGCGGTTTTTACCATATGGTAATTTTGCTCGGCAAACCATATGTAGTAGGGGTAATCCTCGTGACCGTGGACTATGAAATTCTTGAAAAGCACCTCGTTTTCGTCCGCGTAAACCGGCATAAAGTAATGATCCTGCACCGAAATATCGCCGCCCTTGTCGCCCGAAATCGCTGTAAGGTTTCCATCGCCGTCTATATACGTGCCCAGCGATTTTTCGTAGGCGTATTCGCGGGTGTAGCCACCGTACAAATTCTTGAGAAATTCCTCAGCGGTATGCGCGTCGGCGTACTCCTGCGGCAGATACGTCGAACAGCCGAAATATTTGTTTGTGATTTCGTAAGCCTTGTCAAAAACTTCCCGTTGCTCCTCGGTAAGAAAATCATCGTCGCCGTTGAAAATGAAAAACCGCTGTTCAAGCTGCTCGCCGCCAACGTCGAAAACAACCTTGTATACGCCCGTTTCGCAGTCGGCAAACGGGAAAATCTCCCCCGTAATATCAAGGTCGGAATTTGTGTCGGGGTCAATGGCGAAATCAAGCTCGTAGGACGTGTTTCCGTCCGCGAAAGTCATGGCGTCGGTTTTGCCCTTTTCGTCCCTGAAAATCCGAACGGAATTTACCGTTTGAATTTTCTCGGTGAAATTTGAAAACGTGCACACAAGGCTGCCGCCGTAACCCCAAGTTCCCGGGTGACCGTCAGCTTCTGAAACCTTGCAGTCCCAAGTTCCCGCCGCGTTTGCGTTTACGCGCATATTTGCGAAAACCGCAACTCCCTCCGTGGGTTCTTTTGTGTAATCCCAAGGGGTGCTGTCCAGATTATAGGTTACCGTGCCCGACGGAATGGCTTTCATAATAAGCTCCGCCTCCTCGGAGGAATATTTCTCCACGGTGATATAAACAGTCTTAACCGAGGAATTCGGTAATATTTCCGCCAAAGCCGCGCAGTCGGCGCTTTTGCCCGTCAGCGACAGGTATTTAAGATTTTTGCAGTCTTTGATAAAATTCATATCAACGCCGTCTATGTCGTTGTCCGAAAGCCACACGCTGCTTACATTGGGGTATTCGGCGATAAATCCGAAGTCAACGCCGTCAGCGAAATCCGTAAAATCAAAACGCGCAACGTCCTCTTTCGGTATATTGTTCAGAGGATATTCGCCGCTGTAATTTTCAAATTTGACGGAATAGAACCGTTCGGCGAAATCGACGGTGCTTAAATCGCCGCCCATATAATTGTCAAAAATAAGCTTGCTTTTCTCCGCACCGAAATCCGCGCTGCCGCTGTAGTCTTTTATAACAATTTCATCGTAGTGCTCAAACCGCGAAAGGAAATCAAGGTTATGTCCGTCAACATTTTTTAGGGTCAGGCGGTACACCGCCTTAAGGTGTTCATTGTCCACGTCCTCAAAGGGGTCGCCGTCAAAACCGTTCATATCGGCTGTTATACAGTACCATTCGGAACCGCTGTAGGGCGCGTAAAAATCCGTAAAGCCACGTTCCGTGAAATACTGCCGCGCGGCTGCCGCGTTTTTATCTTCAACGTCAGTTTCCGTTTCGTATTCCTTCATGCCCTCGGGGTTGAAGATAATTTCGGTGGGTTTTTCCGCCGTTTCCGCCGCCGTAACCGTCTGTACCCCGCCTGTCCGCGGGGCGGTCGTTGTTGTAAAATCGTCGATTATTTCCGTTTCCTTTTCGCATGCGGACAGGCACACCGCCGCCGCAAGAACAGTACCCAATAAAATTTTTCTGTACGTAAAAGCTCTCATAATATCTTCTCCTTTGCAGTAATTTTAATCGTAAAGCACAAGTCCGCCGATAATGTCGTAAATACTTTCATTTATACAGCACCAACCGCTTTTGCCGTCTTTAGCCGACAAATATACCCAAGCGCCGTCAAAGGAAAAATATTCCGCGGTAATGTAACATTCCTGCGGTTCAGCCGTTACCGCCTCGGAGCTTAAATCGGGTTCTTTGTACAAAGCCGTTTCCTCTTTGAGTATCTGGTTTGCAATATTTCTGTTTTCGGGATTATAATACTCGGAGGAAAATTCCTTTGCGGCGGCAAAATTGCCGATATTTTCATAATAATATGGATAAACAGGCTCGCATACGAGAGAAATTTCGCCGCTTTCGCTGTCGTAAGCATAATGACTGTAGGCAAGCCAGGTCTGCGTATCAAGCCGTCTTGCCGCCGTGATTACACCGCTGCCGTCGGTTATTATAGGCTTGCCCGTTACGGAGGCGTTCATTTCGTCAAAAAAGTTTCCCGCCTCGCCGTTTCCGTCGGGGGTATCGTAGCTTATTTCAAAAATACGGCGCAGTTCTCCGTTTTCATATCTGTAAAACTTAGTCAGAAAATCATTTGCGGCTATCGACCCCGTGCAGGCAATATCAATATAACTGTCGCTTGAATCAATATCGCAGGTGAATATCCCCGTGGGGACATTTATAAATCCCTCGTGAGAACGGTCAAGATTATAAGACGTTCCGTTTATAACTACCCTCAATACCCGCAGCACTCCCTCGCAGTCGTAAAAATCCTCCTCGACGGAAATTTCCTCCTCCGTACCGTCAAGATCCAGATCAATTTTAAAGGTTTCTCCAACATTGTGTTTTTCCATATTTGTGAGCGCGGACAAGTCCGTTTCGGGGGTTATATCTTTTAAATTGAGGGTGAACTCCATACCCTCGGGCATTTCCATAGGCGACGGTTCTTCGCTGTACAACGGTCTTTCCAAAATCGGCACCATATCGTAATCTACTTTTAAAAGTGTTTCCGAGGGAACGGTTTCCTCCGGCTGCGGGGCTGTTGTTTCCGCCTCTGTTGTTTTGGAAGTTTGCGGGGTTTCCGTAACCGTAACGGTCTCCGCCGACGTTTCCGAAATATTTTCCGTAACCTCGCCGCCGCCTTTTGAGCAAGCCGTTAAAAGAATTGCCAAAGAAAAAATTGTACCCAATAAAAATTTTTTGCACATAAAAAATTCCTCCTTTAAAATCAGCCAAGATACCTGAAATTATCAAACTTCCAGCCCTCGTCGGTTTTCACGGTACGGAAGTTCACTTCCTCAAACCAAGCCTGCTCGGGGGCGGAATCGTGGCAGTGAACGGTAACGCATTTGAAAATGACCTCGTTTTCGTCCGAATAAAGCGGCACGAAAACGTCCCCAAAATGAGAGGGGTCGCTGCCGCCGTCCCAGCTGCCCACGCGGAGTTTGCCGTTTTCGTCAATAAAACCGTACCGCTCCAGCTTTGAGTAGGCGTAATCGCGGGTGTAGCCTTTGCAGAAGTCGGAATAAAATTCCTCCTCGGTATGGCTGCCAAATTGGCTGTCAAAAAATTTCTCGGGGATACTTCCCGACGAGCCGAAACAGAGGCTCGTTATCACAAACGCCGATTTGTACGCCTCCCGCTGTTCCCCGTCCAGAAACGCGGGGACGTTAGTGTAAAATGTTATTCCGTCCTCCGTTCTTGCGCCGTAAAGGTACTGCTCCCAAATATCTGCGTCAAACGTCACCTCTTCATTGTACGCGCCGCCGTTGTCGATTGCAAACCTTTGCGAAAACTTTTCGCTGCCGCCGTCAAATTCTATGTTGTACACACCCGTTTCGCACTTGCTGAACGGGAACATATCCTCGGGAATGTCAAAATCTGTCTTTTCACTCGGGTTCACCGTCAAGTCAATATCAAGGGCGGTGCTGCCGTCAGCAAAAGTCATATTTGTGACCGTGCCGCTTTCCTCTTTAAAAATCCGCACGGAAGTTAAATTATAGGTCTCCTCGGTGAGGTTTGTGAACGTGCACACAAGGCTGCCCCGATAGCCCCATGAGGGCAGCTCGCCGCCTGCGCCGCCGTCCCATTTCTGCGGGTTTTCGGCTGACGAGACTACCAGCAGGTTGGTGTACAGTTTCAGCTCGGCGGCGGTGGGTTCGGCGTACACATATTTTTCGCGGTAGGTCACCTCGCAGGCGGGGGCGGCGCGCATAATAACGTCCGCCGCGCCCGGGGAGTACTCCTCCGTTTCAATCAAAAGCTCTTTCAGATGAGAATTTTTCACCGCCTCCGCAAGGCTTTCGGCGTTTACGGTTTTGTTACGAAACCAAAGAAATTCGAGATTTTCGCAGTCCGCAAGAAAGCTCAAATCGGTTTCCCCGATGTCGTCCTCGAAAACGAGAGTTTTCGTCTCCTTGTGGTTTGCGATAAAGCTAAAGTCCCTGCCCGCGCCGTTTGAAATATAAAGCGTATCGAAATATTTTGCGTACTTTTCCTCAACCCCCGCCAGCGGGTCGGCGGTATCGGGGAAATTATCCATATCAATATAAAGGTGCGGATTTCCGCCCTCAAAGGTCAAGCCGTGTTCCGCGAAATATTCCGCGGCGGTTTCCCATTCGGCAAGCTGTTTTTCGTAAGCTGCCTCCTCGGCGGACTTTGTTTCCTCCCCCGGGTCGGGGTTGGGGACAAGCTCAAAGCCGTCCCCCGTTTCCGCCGCCGTAACCGTCTGTACCCCGCCTGTCTGCGGGGCGGTCGTGGTTGTGAAATCGTCGACAATTTCCGTTTCCTTTTCGCATGCGGACAGGCACACCGCCGCCGCCAAAACCGTACCCAATAAAATTTTTTTGCACATAAAAAAATTCCTCCCGTATAATTATTTCGGACATGCCGTCTGTAATAATTATACAGGAGAATTTTCCAAAATGCAATTACAAAACGGTTACAATTCGGTAACAAAGCCGCCGATTTGTAACCGTTTTGTAACCTTTTTTGTAACCGTTTTTACAGTTTTAGCCAATTATGTAATAATTATTCATTGCCAAACTATTAATTATATTTTTTATATATTTTAACAACTTCATTAATGTATTGACTTCTTGCCCTTATACGGTCATAGTGTATTTTGTCTTTCAAAATTTTTGTTGAATCGCTTTCTCCGAGGTTGAAATTTTTGTTAAAGCGATGTTTGCTGAAATCGAGCATAAATCCCAAATCTTTAGACGGCTTTATTACAGTAAATTTGCAATTCGGGAAAGCAGTTTCCGCATTTACATTGTCCTTGAAATTCTTAATCTTATTAATATTAAATCTGTTATCTAACGGCGCAACATACATTTCTTTACAGCCGTTGTCGTAAAGCGGAGTAATGGGAATATTTCCAAAATCCGTTCCGCCTGCGTCAATGAGACGTTTGCCCTTAAAATGCACGCTTTCAAAAATAAAAGATATTGCTGATGATGCAAGCATTAAAATTTTAATATCGTCAGCACTCATTGAATTTATATGATAATATTCAATATCATCTGACAAAAAATGCCTTATTGCCTCTTTAGACGTAACAACTGAATTTGAAAAAGATTTTACAATAACTTGAGCCAAAATAAAACTGGTTATCTCCCCAAAAGGCATAAGTAAGCCTCCAGTAACGGCACCCATTCCACCCAAAAGCATTAAGTTTCTAATGAACGGCTCAAAGCCAGGGAATTTTGCTTTATTTGCCATTGTTTCAAGAAGTTCATCAAGTTTGTCTTTATCTTCAATTCTTTTAACCGTTATGTAAACGTCAACCTTTGATTTTTTTAATTTACTCAAATCTAAGTTGTTAATATATTCCTCTAATCCAGACCTTTTAAACCACCCCTCGGTTTGATTTAAATTGGGAACAAGTACGTCAAACGCGTTGACCTTTTCCCAAATATTAAAAGCCGATTGATAGTCCCCCAACGCAAAAAGTACAGCGTTAAGCGCACCGACGGAAGTGCCCGAAACCATATTTATATCTTCGTCAATTCCCAAATCTTTCATTGCTTTCCACATACCGATTTGGTATGCTCCCCGCGAACCGCCGCCGCCAAAAACCAAACCAATTTTTCCCATAGCAATTATCCTTTCACTTTTTCATAATATTCTTTCATAGTCCGCGCGTCCTCGGTCTGCGTACCCGCGCTTTCGCAGATGAATATGGGGGACAAGTCACGCTCCGCCACAAGTTCCATAAGCGGCTCGAAATCAGGACCGTAAACGCCGCAGTCCGCAAAAGTCAAATGCTTTTTTTCGCCGCCTTTTTCGGTGTACTCAATCTTAGAAAAGTGGGAGTGGAAATTTTTCGCACGCTCGCTGCCAAGCTCGTTTTGGACAGTATCGAGAATTTCCGCAAACTCGGCTTTGCCCTTTATTGCGCCGAATGTGCGGGCGTTGAGGTGTCCGAAATCAATGCAGGGAATAAAACTTTCGTCAACCCTGCAAATCTCCATAACCTCCCGCAGGTCGCCCAGCTGGTTGATTTTGCCCATGGTTTCGGGGCAGCAGCGGATATTTTCCAGTCCCTCGGCAACAAGGGCGGCGCGGGCTTTTTTCATTGTGGACTTAGCAAGCTCCAGCGCCTCTTCACGGGTCATTTTGGAGCATGAGCCGCTGTGAATTACAATTCTGTCGCCGCCCATTGCCTTGACCGCCCGGGCGGACTGCAAAATGTAGTTTATTGAATTGTCCCGCTTGTCCTCCTCGGTGCTTGAAAGGGAGATGAAATAGGGCGCGTGCACCGACACGGTAATGCCCTTTGCCGCGAGAGCCGCGCCTATTTCCGCGGCTGCGCTTTCGCCAACCCGCACCCCCTGTCCGCACTGATATTCAAAATGGTCGAGACCGAATTTTTCCAAGTATTCCCCCAGCTGCACGGACTTTTTGTAGCCCATGGTTTTAAAGCTTTCCGCCGTTCCCGCGGGACCGAATTTTGCGCTCATTTTAATCTTCCTCCAACTTTAAATTATCGGAAATTTTCTCCGATTTTTGCCAGACGTTCACGCCGATAAGGGGTATTCCGAATTTTTTTACATAAATAAATTTTTCCGTGATAACCGCGTCCGCGATGTCTTTGTCGTTGCGGATTTTCAGGAAATTATCTTCCGTGGTGTAAGTGATTTTCATTTTTTCAATGCCCAATTCTTTCAGCGTTTTTTCGTCCATATTAATTTTCCTTTCTTTTTGGAAATATTATAGCATATTTTTTTTGTTATGTCAAATTTTTGGGGGAAAAAATTTGCCGTACCTTTTGGGGGTACGGCAATTTGCTCAATTTTTTCGGTTGTCCATAGCCTTTAAGACAATTTCTTTTACACCCAACGCAGCAATTGCGGTAACAAGTGTGCCAACTCCTGTAAGCACTGCAGCAGCTGCATTTACTTTAGCAACCTTTTCGGCAGCTTTGGCTGCAAGATCTACAGCCGTAGTAACAACATCGCCCATACTTATCACCTCCTTAAATTTAATTGTATTTAGCACCGCATTTGGGGTTTCTGCAAACACCGTTAAATACGGTGAACTTATTGCATTTTAAACATCTTGCCCCTTTGCCGCCCTTTCCCTCGTTTGCGGGAACAGTCATCTTAAAGTCGCATTTGGTACAAGCACCGCCTGTAGGGGTTTCAAAAAAAGTAAGATTGCCACAAATAGGGCATTTTTTTCCAGCCATACTCATTTCTCCTTTTTATTTAACACAAATTATATATAATTATTTTTGTTATCAAAAGTAACCATATATAATTATTTACACATATTATATCATAAATTACAATGACTTGTCAATACTAAAATCACCAAATATGGTAAAATATTTTAAAATATTTTTTAGGAAAGTGATAAAATTGGCATATTATCAAAGAATACGCGACCTTAGAGAAGACAGCGACAAAAAACAGGCGGAGTTAGCCGAGTACCTCGGTACTACAAAGCAATATTACAGCCTATACGAAAAAGGCGCGAACGAAATCTCTTTCGAGCGCGCCATAGCGTTGGCAAAATATTACAACGTCAGCCTCGACTACATCGCGGGGCTTACCAACGACAAGCGGGGGCTGACCCGCAGCGACCTGACCCGCCGCCAGCTTGACCTGCTCGAAACCGCCGACAGGCTGTCCGGCAAAAAGGACGTCGCCGAGCTTTTGCGGGCAATGCTCAACGCCATAAAATAAAGTCGTGAAACGCGTGTTTCACGACTTTGTAATTTTTTGACATTTACGCGGGTTACTGCCGTTCCGAAACTTTCGTGATGTCGGAGGCGAAAAACGCGGCAACTACCTCCGGGTCGAAGTGGGTGCCCGATTCCTCGCGGATTATGGCGCAGGCTTTTTCAATGGGCATGGCGTTTTTGTAGCAGCGTTTGGAAATCAGGGCGTCGTAAACGTCCGCCACCGCCATTATTCTCGCGCACAACGGTATTTCCTCGCCGCTTATCCCGTAGGGGTAGCCTTTGCCGTTCCACCACTCGTGGTGATACGCCGCCATTTCTATCGCCGTGTTAAGATAGTCGGACTCGCCAAGCTCTTCCTTTGCGTGCACCAAAAGTTTTTCGCCCGCTGTGGTGTGGGTTTTCATTACGGCGAATTCCTCGTCCGTCAGCTTTCCCGCCTTGTTAAGCACCGCGTCGGGTATGTGTATTTTGCCTATATCGTGCAGCGGGGCGGCTACCGTCATGTCTTTAAGGTACTGCTCGGTCAGAACGCCGGCGTACGTGCCGCGCCGTTTCATCTCTTCGGCAATGCTTTTGACGTACTCGGCGGTACGCCTTATGTGCCCGCCGGTGTTGTCGTCGCGGCTTTCAACCACTTCCGCCATAAAGGCTATCATACCCGACTGCATATGGGACATGCGTTCATAATAAAAAGAACGCTTATTGCCCTGCATTATCAGCACGATTATGGTTATTGTCATTACAAACGCCGCGATTGCTGATATGCCCACAAAAAATCTAAGTCCGCCGGCTGCACCGTTTGCCGCCTCAATCTGCTCCGCCGTTTTGTTTGAGAATATCAGCATAAGTATGCCCACCGCCCACAGCAGGCGAAGTTCCGATTTTCTCAGGCGGCGGCTGCGCATATTTTCGTGAAACCACTTGCGCCAGTTTTTCCCTTTAAAGTGGAACAGTACAAGCATTCCCGCAAAGGCTGCGTAAACCGCGAAACAAAAAATCTGCGACCCGCCGTCGGACATTCCGAACAGGTACGGGACGAGCATAAGCGGGAGAAAAAGCCCGTTGATAATACCGGGGAGGGGTATCATCATCAGAATGCCGCTCAGCTTGTGGTTTTCCCGCGCGAGGCATGTGTTCAGACCTATCACCGCCAAAGCCGCAATTGAGGCGGCGTCTTTGCCAAGGGTCAGCAGAGCTATTCCTGCCAAAGCGGAACAGGCGAGGTAAAAAAAGCGTTGTTTTTTAGGCTCTAAGTCAGGCTCTAAAAATATGTATTTTTTTATAAGAAAACCGCTTGCCACTATCGCCGCCGTTTCCAAAATATCCAAAATTACCGCTGCCATACGCGTATCATCCTTTTCTGTTTTTGGGGGGTGTTATATGTTTATTATAATATATGATACGGGGATTGTCAAGAGAAAATGACGATTTTTACCGTTGTTGCCGCTGATGATAAGTACGGACGGGTTTGGGGTTCGGGTAAGGGAGTTGAAAAAATTTGCAGGTTGCGGGTTATTGGCGGTAAGGTTTGAGGCTGTATTTTAGGCTGTTGTTTTTCTTTGTTTTTTGCTGTGTTTATGGTTCGTGCAATTTCCAATAATTTCCTAAATATGTTCATAAGCAATTCTATTTCGTCTCGGTTTTGAACGAAATGCTGCCTCGCATATGGTTCAAGATTTTTTAATTTAACTATTGATTTTTCTCCGCCGCTGTGGTATAATATTTACAGAACAAAGTATAGTCGGGAGGTGTATGCCAATGAACAGCACAGCTATTTCAGATGAGCAGCACAAGCTGGACTTAGACCGTTTGGCAGAGCTGCGCCCAATAGATGACGATTTTATGCGTGAGCTTTTCCGCAATAATACCGCCCTTGTGGAGTTTGTGCTGAGGATAATAACGGGGCAAAAGGACTTGACCGTCACCTCAAACGAGACCCAATATGACCTACAGCACCTGTTGGGCGCGAGGTCGATATGCCTTGACGTACTGGCTACCGACAGCGAGGGGCGGATATTCAACATCGAAATTCAGCGTTCGGACAAGGGCGCGTCGCCTAAACGGGCGCGGTATCATTCAAGTGCGATTGACGTTGAGTTTCTCGAAGAAAAGCAGGACTTCGAGCAGCTGCCGATTACATATGTTATATTTGTGACGGAAAACGACGTCCGCAAGCAGAACAGACCGATTTATACATTTGAACGGCGTGATCAAGCTACAAACGAGCCGTTCGGTGATGATGAGTACATCATTTACATCAACGGGGCGTATCAGAACCCCGACGACAATTCGGATATTGCCAAACTGATACACGACTTCGGTTGCAGCAAGGCTGAAGATATGTACTTAAACCCTATGGCGGAAAGTACGCGCTATTACAAGGAAACATCGGAAGGAGTGAGCCAAATGTGTAAAATTGTGGAAGATATGGTTAATGAGGCGGCAGAAAAAACAAGAACGCGAGAAAAAAATCAAATTGCTCTAAATTTTCTTGCATTAGGTACTGTTTCAAAAGAGGATATTGCAAAAGCGACTGGACTTTCCATTGAGGAAATACAAAAGCTCTCTGGGCAAGGTAAAGCTGCCGCTGTGTAATTTTATGGAGTGAGCCAAATGTGTAAAATTGTGGAAGATATTGTCAATGAGGCGACAACCGCTGCCACTGAAAAAAAGAGCATACAAATTGCTCTAAATTTTCTTGCATTAGGTACTGTTTCAAAAGAAGATATTGCCAAAGCAACTGGACTTTCCATTGAGGAAATACAAAAACTCTCTGGGCAAGGTAAAGCTGCCGCTGTGTAATCAAGTATATAACATATAAAACCGTCCTAAGCCAAAGGTTAAGGACGGTTTTTATATTTTCCCGACAATGGGTTTCATATGCTGACAGCCGATATTGCAAACAGCTCCTATACTGCAAAGAATTCAGCGCAGACGTTTTAATTCTACTCGAAGTATAGATACTGACGATATGGCAAAAGCACAACCCTCAGTTTGCCGATTTTCTTTGCAGGACTTTTCCAATTGCCTCAATTTCTCGTTCAAAATGATATTTGTAGTAATTCCCGATGAAATAACCGAAGTTGCTGGCAGAGCATTTAAGTCCGCGACAGTTGATGAGGTTATTTGGTCTGCTAACTGTAAAACAATTCCCGAATACTGTTTTCATAAATGCACATTAAAAAACTGATGAATGCGGAAAAAGTTAATAAAATAATCCCGCCGTATTACATTACAGACGAAGATTTGGATTGGGCTTTTGAAGAATGGTAAATTTGGTATTTTTAAAAATCCTCAGTATAATAAAAATAAGGCTAAGATATATTTAAGTAAAGGTATTTTAACCCGATACCCCCTTCACAAAATCCCGGTTAGCTTGCAGAACGGTTTCATTCCTTGCCGTTCTGCAGGCTTTTTTTTGACAT
>JAMPDU010000211.1 GCA_023665505.1 Ruminococcus sp. | reverse complement strand
AGAGCGAATGCAGCAAACAGGCAGCATTATGTCTGCTTACCCCGAAATGCTTATGGCGGCGGGCTTGGCGGCAGTCCTTATGATAAGCGGCATTTTGATTTCAAAACGCAGTCACGGAAAGGCTTAAACCGCTGATTGGAGGAGCGTGCAGCGGTACGCTAAAAACAAAATTGATTGAAAGGCGGAATACAGTATGAGATATGTAATTGAGGCGTTAATATATTCCTGTATATATGCGGTGTTTATGATTGTGTTTGTGACTAAGCAGGGAGCGGTGCGGCAACTGCACAATTATCCGCCGAAAATTCAGGAGAGGGCTATAGAGCTTGGTATAACAACAAAAGAGCAAATGGCGGCTGACTCCAAAAAGTATAAGCCGTTAGGTTTTGCGGTAATGCTGACGCTCTGCCTGGTTATTATTTGCATAGTCAATAAAGAAACCGAATTTTGGGCGGGATTTTTTCAGGCGTATCTTTTTTTGAATGCGTGGTCGTTTTTTGACGCGGCTGTGTTTGACTCCTTGTGGTTCTGCAACGGAAAGTCT
Source organism: Ruminococcus sp. (assembly GCA_023665505.1). GTDB lineage: Bacteria > Bacillota > Clostridia > Oscillospirales > Ruminococcaceae > RGIG8773. The sequence continues at coordinate 2,496 of JAMPDU010000211.1, read as the reverse complement.
TGGGTAATTCCGGGAACTGAGGATATGACCGAGGCGTATCACGATTACTGGTTTCATTGGAAATGGTTTTTTCTGGGCTTGATTTTGGAAATTCCGCTATGCGCTGTCGTGGGCGGACTGACGGTATTGTTTGCACAATTACAAAAATAAAATTGTGAAACTCTCGGCGATTTTTAACGGTGAAAAGTAAGTCTTGACTAACATATTAATTCGGTGCTATACTATTCATAGGCGGCGAACGCTGTCGAATTTTGAAAAAATAAGGAGCGGTTGTTATGTTGCATTTATTTAAAAACGCAAAGCTTTTGTGCGCGCTGGGCGGCGCGGCGGCGGTTATCGTCGGAAAGAAAATTCTTACATCGGAAAAGACCCGTCAGTTTGCGGTTTCGGGACTTGCCAAAGGTATGAAACTCACTCACGATGCGAAAGAGGCTTTCCAGAATATGAAGGACGAGGCTGCCGATATTTGCTATGATGCGAAGGTCGAGGCGGGACTTGACAGCGAAGAAACCGCCGTGGAAGAAGCGGACGCGTAATGAAATTCAAAATTGTTTACGATAAACCCTGCCGCATACGGTTTCGCTGCGGCGGGTACGCATTTGACAAGGCTTTGGAGTACAGTATTTACAGGGAAATTACCGCCGCGCCCTTTGTGACGAAAGCCGAAATCCGCAGCGAAAACGGCGGGATTTTAGTCTGTTACAAAAACGGTTTCCGTGAAGATGTTATTAAAATTATTGCGGAATTAAATCCCCGTACACTTGAAATTTCCGCCCCAAATTCGGAGTACGGAATATCCGAAATAGACCGTGATTTCAGGAACAGGCTTGCCTCGGAGGCGGGGAGAAAAATTTTTTCGAGGCTGTTTATTCCGATGTCGATACGCAAGTACATAATTATTTTCCGCGGACTTAAATTCGTGCTGCGCGGCATAAAAACTTTACTGGACGGACGTCTCGCCGTTGACGTTCTTGACGGCGTTTCAATCGGTGCGTGTCTGCTGCAAAGAAATTACAAAACCGCAGGCACGGTTATGTTCCTGCTTAATATCTCCGCGCATTTGGAGGACTACACCCGCGCACGTACCAAAGCCGTTTTGGCGGACAGTCTGGCGGTAAAAGCCGACAAGGTTTGGCTGGTAAAGGGCGATACCGACGTGCTCATACCAATGTCGGAGCTTAAAAAGGGTGACGTGGTAAGAGTGCGCACGGGCAGCGTAATTCCCGTGGACGGCGAAGTTTCCGAGGGTGAGGCATACGTCAACGAAGCCTCAATGACGGGCGAGCCGCTGGCGGTTATGAAATCCGCGGGGGCGACGGTTTTCGCGGGCACTGCTGTTGAGGAAGGCAGTCTTGCGGTGACGGTTAGGGAACTTTCTTCAAACACGAAAATCAGCAAAATTATCGAACTTATCGACAATTCCGAAAATCTGAAAGCGGGAGTGCAGAGCCGCGCCGAAAGGCTTGCGGACAGCATTGTGCCGTTCAGCTTTGTGGGTTTCGGACTTGTGCTGCTGCTGACCCGAAATATCACCAAGTCGGTTTCGGTGCTTATGGTGGATTATTCCTGCGCAATAAAGCTGTCCACGCCGATTTCGGTAATTTCCGCCATAAAAGAGGCGGCGGATATGAACATCACCGTAAAGGGCGGAAAATATCTTGAAGAATTTGCGGCGGCGGATACTATAGTTTTCGACAAGACGGGTACGCTGACGAACGCCGAACCTGTCCTCGAAAAGGTAATTCCTTTCGGGAAATATTCCGATGAGGAGGCGTTGAAAATTGCCGCCTGTCTGGAGGAGCATTTTCCCCACAGCATTGCCCGCGCGATAGTGAAAGCCGCCGCCGAAAACGGTCTCGACCACGAGGAAGAGCACGCCGAGGTGAACTACATTGTCGCTCACGGAATTGCCACAACCCTTAACGGAAAACGTGCTATAATCGGCAGCAGGCATTTTGTCTGCGACGACGAGGGCGTGGAAATTACAGCGGAACAGCAGGCTGAAATCGACGAAAAATCAGGCGCTTGCTCGGTGATTTATCTTGCGGTGGGGGACGAACTTTCCGCCGCTTTGTGCATTGCGGACCCGCCCCGCGCCGAAGCGGGGAAAGCCGTGCAAATGCTGAAAAACGCGGGCTTTGAAAACGTCATAATGCTGACGGGGGACAGCGCGAAAGCCGCTGAAATTACCGCGGAAAAGCTTGGAATAACCGAGTTTTACGCGCAAGTCCTGCCCGAGGAAAAACACGGCATGGTGGAAAAATTAAAAGCCGAAGGAAAGCGGGTGGTAATGGTGGGCGACGGCATAAACGACGCTCCCGCGCTGGCGGCGGCGAACGTTTCCGCGGCAATGAGCGACGCCTCCGACATCGCAAAAGAAACCGCCGACATAACCCTCCGCGGCGCGGATTTGACGGAACTTGTCCGTCTGCGTAAGCTAAGCGGACTTTTGATGGAGCGGATACATAAAAATTACCGCTTTATTCTACTGTTTAA
>JAMPDU010000210.1:1242-3069 GCA_023665505.1 Ruminococcus sp. | reverse complement strand
TACGACAACCTCAACGAGGGCGATACGGTATTTATCGCCGAAACAAAGCGGCTGAGGCGGGCGTACCTTGCGGAGCATAACATTACGCTGAGCAGGGATATTTTGTACCGCAAGTACAAAGCCTACAAAGATAACAATTTGCAGGGCTTGACCGAGAACCGAGGCGGCTGGAACAAAGGGCAGACAAGTATTCCGCAGGCGGTGGTCGAATGCTTTAACGCGCTGTATCTGAACGACGCGCAGCTGCCTGTTGCGGATTGCTATAGGCTTACCCGAGATTATGTGTACGACGAAGTCCCCGAGTACCTGCCCTTTATGGCAAGCGAGAGGACATTCCGCAGGCTCACCGATAAGATTTACCCCGCTGTTGTAAAATATTTCCGATACGGGGAAAAGGCTTGCATTGACGACTGCCTGCCCTACATAGAACGGCTTTACGACAGCATTGAGGCTAACGACGTTTGGGTGGCGGACAACCATACCCTTGACTTTATTACCCGCACCGACGACGGCTTAAAAACCCACAGGCTTTACGTCACGGGGATTTTGGACGCCAAAACGGGACTTCTCGTGGGTTGGAATATTACCGAAACGCCCAACTCCCATTCAACGGTTATGGCTTTGCGGCACGGCATACAGCGGTGCGGAATACCGAAAATCCTTTACGTCGACAACGGTCGGGAATTTTTGACCTGGGACATCGGCGGCAAGGGACACCGCACCCACAAGAAACAGGCGGATGTTGAACGTCCCCCGACGATACTTGACCTGTTGGGCATTAAAATGCGGAACGCTATCCCCGAGAACGGTCGGGCGAAACCCATTGAGAGAATGTTTCTCACGCTGAAAAACACCATTTCCCGCCTTGTGGCGACGTTTACGGGCGGAAATGTTGTTGAACGTCCCGAAAGTCTTAAGTACCAACTTAAACACGGGTACGTTCCTTACGATTGGCAGATACGGGAACAGCTTGACATACTTTTCGACGGGCAGTACAACGCCTCGCAGTACGGCGGGTATGAACGGCAGTTTAAGGGAATGACCCGCGCAGAGGCTTGGAGCAAGTCCATACAGCGGCGGACTTTGAGGATGTGCGACGAAAGCACGCTTAATCTGCTCCTTATGCGGCATACGAGTTACCAAACTGTACGGGAAAACGGCGTATACATCACCATTTCGGGCGAGAAACTTTGGTACGCCTGCGGCAATGAGGAAAACTGGAAGTGGGTAGGCAAAAAGGTTTATGTGCGTTACGACCCCGCGGAGCTTGAATTTGTGCGGGTCTATGACGAAAACGACGCGTATGTCGGCTCTTGGCAGATGGATATAGGCGTTTTGGCGGACTATATTGCCTCGGACAACGAGGACATCGCGGCGCGGCAGAAACTTATCGCACGACAACTTCGAGCGATTAAAGAATGCGGCGCGGAGCTTACGGGCGGTCTTAAGATAGACGCGCTTGCACTTGCGGTTGCCGAAGCACAGCGCAATATCGGCAAGGTGAAATTTGCGATACCCACAAACATCGAACCGGTTGTCGTAAACGAAGAGCCTGCGGCGCTGCTCAAAGCCTCGGGCAGTGACATTGTGGAGATAGACCTTGAGGCAATGGCGCGGAGAGCCGTGCAGAACAGAAATATTATATTTGATTTTGATGAGGAGTGATTTTATGTACACACCCGAACAGCAGAAAATTATCGACAGGCTGAACGAATTTATCGGCGAGCATAAAAGTCAGAACGAGGCGGCGGAAATACTGGGAATATCCTCGCAGATACTTACGCCGCTCAGAAAAGGCACGTACACGGGCACGGTTGAAAAATACCT
>JAMPDU010000210.1:0-1142 GCA_023665505.1 Ruminococcus sp. | reverse complement strand
CCGCCTCTACCCTCGACGAACTTTGGGGCAATATCGCGGCTAAACTTTCGGACGGAATGGTGCTTATATTCGACGAGGCGCAGCACCTGCCGATAAAGACCATTGAAACGCTCCGCTCGTTCTCCGATTATTTTCGGGACGGCGGTCAGACCCTCGGCATTATTTTTATCGGCAACCATGAAACGGTGCGGCGGCTCGGCAGCAATAAAAAGGCGGATTTCGCGCAGATACGCAACAGGACAAAGCAAACGCGGGTCTGCTCCGTAAAGCAGATAAAGCGGGAAGACATCTGCCTGCTGTTCCCTATTCTCACCGACAGCCATATGGAGGCGGAAATAGAGTTTTTGTGGCGTATATCTCAAACCCAGCAGGCTATACGAGGGGCGGTCAATCTTTTTTCCAACGCCTATGACAACAGCCAGTACGACATCAAGGGACTTGTGGCGATGGCGAAATTTATGGAGCTTGACCTTACGGGACTTGACATCAAGTCCATTACGGCAAAGGGGGCGGCGTGATGAGAGCAACCCGACCAACGCGGCGGCAAAAGCAGGTCATAGACGGTCTGCGGCTGACGGTGGAAAATTATCTTGTGGTCTCGGAGACCGCCGCGGCGATTACTCTGTACAACAAAGCCACGGGCAAAACAATTACACGGTACAAAAAGGAGCGTAAGATATGAAATATTTGGTAAATTTGAGAGTTACGACATTTTCGGGCGTATCGGTCGAGCCGTACACCGTGACGGCGGGAAACGTAAAATCCGCGCAAGCTATTGCGGCGGTGGAGGCTATCCGCAGGCACGGACAGGAAAACATTGTGGAGATTTCGGCGGCAGCGGTTGAGGAGGTGAAGTCCCGTGAAACTGCGTAGGGCGGTGCGAGATGTGATTTTGCTTGCTTTGGGAGCTTGTCTGTACGGCTTTACAGTTGAGGCGGTCAAGGTTTCCGCAAGCAGGGCGGACGGAAATTTCGGCGGTGAGGTTTTGGTTCTGCCGCTTATGGCTGGGCTTGTTTGGCTTGGGTGGGAGCTGCGCTCCCGGAAAAATAAATAGGAGGATTTTTATGGAAAACGTAAAATACATACTTATTGTGTCCCAATACTACTATTCGCACCACTGCTTTGTGGTGTCGGCGGAAGAG
>JAMPDU010000020.1 GCA_023665505.1 Ruminococcus sp. | reverse complement strand
GGAAAAATTCCTTAACGGCAATTTTCCTGTCAAGCTTTGTATCATAGGCGAGATATGTAATTCCGAAACCGCCCTTGCCGATAAGTCCGCCGATAGCGTAACGTCCCTGCAAAACGCTGCTGCAGGGGAGCGCGGCGGGGTCGGGGGTGTAGGTCTCCTCGGAGAACCCGCATTTCGGGCACGGTTCGGAGGTTATTTTCTCAAAGCACCGGCTGCACAACGATTTATTCGATATATTTATCATACGCAAAGTTCCTTTCACCGATAAATTACATAATTATAACATAATATCGGCGAAAAGTGGTGTGCATCGGCGCACACTGGGGGATTAAAGCGGCAATTCTGAATGCAGAGAATTTGTTTATGAGTGCGTATAAAAACATAATCGGCTTGCTATGGCTTTGCCGACTAAATTTATTGTAACAGAAAACAAACTTTGTCAAATCTGCCGCCTTTCCGCCCTAAAACGCTTAGGAGTAACCCCCTTATATTTTTTAAAACTTTTTATAAAATGACTGCAATCGGAAAAACCTGTCTCCTGACTGATATAATTAAGGTCGAAATCGGTGAAAAGCAGAAATTCCTCCGCTTTGTAAAGCCTCATTCGCTCTATGTACTGCTTACAGCTCATGCCGTACTGCTCGCGGAATTTTTTCGCGAAACAGGAATAACTCAATCCGCACTGTTCCGCAATATCCGCAACCCGCAGATTTTCCGGCAAAAAATCGTCGATATATTCGGTTATATTTTCAATGGCATAGTCCTCCGTTTGGGGTATATTTCGGCTGTCAATCGTCATTCCGCAGTCAAGCCACAGGCGCACGATATTCATCAGCAGCTCATATATATTTGACTGCAAAACAAGGTCCCTGCCATATTTATAATCGGTAAATTCCGACAGGCACGCCGTCCATATTCTTTCACATTCAAGCCTTTCGGATTCTTTTTTGTCAAAGAGAATTTTCATTCCGATTTTTTCGGCGTACTGAAAAATACCGCTTAATTTCGGGGCGTACGCGGGGGTAAGATTTAACCTGTTTATATCGAATTTCAGCACGGCGTATTTGGGAAAATTCCCGTCCGCGGAATATATGGAATGTACCGCAGAGGGGTGAAAAATTATCGTTTCCCCCTTGTTAAGAGTGTAGGAAACGTCGCCGCAGCGCATTTCCGCGCAGCCGTCCAGCATATAGATAAATTCCGCAAAATAATGCCAGTGGGGCTTTACGGGAAAATTTTCATTTTTTGCGTCAAAAACAAAGCACTCTATGGGAGTGTTCAGCGCGTCGCTTTTTTCAAAAAGTCCGCTCATAATATCACCTCGAAAATAGATTTTTACAATTTTTTCTGTATAAATATTATAGCACATTTCGGAATAAAATGCTATACTTAATTGTAAATTTTACAATTTCGGAGAAAAATATGAAAAAGCAAAAAGAACAAAAAGAGCATATTTTTGCGGAAAAACTTACCAAAAACGCCGATATTGACGAGGACGTCCTCCTCGAAAGTTTCCGCAGGAACGAAAACCACAGCCTTAAAATACTTATCGGGCTTTATAAGGGGCAGTATTTCAAGCTGTTTCTGTCGGTGCTGATGTTTGCGGTGAAACACACACCCGTGTGGGCGCTGCCGATAGTTACCGCGAATATTATAAACGCGGCGGTTTCCGCAGGTGAAAGCGCCCTGCGGACTATTATAATAAACGTTTCGGTAATAATCCTCCTTGTGCTGCAGAATTTGCTGACAAATTACCTGCATACATATTTTTACGCAAAGGTGGTGCGGAACGTTGAATGCGGTCTGCGCAGCTCGATGATACGCAAGCTGCAGCAGCTTTCGATAACCTACCACAACGAAATGCAGTCGGGAAGATTGCAGTCGAAAATAATGCGCGACGTGGAGCAGATAGAAAATCTCTCGGCGCAGATATTTATTTCGGTGCTTAGCATTATACTTAACGTAGCGGTGTCCCTTACGGTGGTGCTTAATTCGTCTTTTACGGTGTTTCTTTTCTTTGCCGCGTCGATACCGGTGGCGGTCGTCATAAGAAACGCTTTCAAGGAAAAAATAAATACCCGCAACAGAAATTTCCGCCGCGAAATGGAGGAAACCTCCGTCAAGGTAATGGAAATGGTGGAGCTTATTCCCGTTACCCGCGCTCACGCCCTTGAGGAAACCGAAACGAAAAAGCTGGGTTCTCAGCTTAAAAATGTTGCGGAACACGGCTTTAAGCTGGATATGATACAATCCTTTTTCGGCTCGGTAAGCTGGGCATCGTTTCAGATTTTTCAGGTAATTTGCCTCGGCTTTACGGGCTGGCTCGCGGTGCAGGGCAAAATACTTCCCGGCGACGTTGTAATGTACCAGACATATTTCGGCACTATCGTAAATCAGGTCAGCGGCATAGTCACGCTCATACCGATAATTTCAAAGGGACTTGAGTCGGTAAATTCCGTTGGAGACATTCTTTTAAGCGCAGATGTTGAGGACACGGGAAACAAAAAGAAAATCAAAAAAGTAGAGGGAAAAATCGAGTTTAAAAATGTGAATTTCCGTTTCAGGGACGCTGAATTTCCCGTAATAAACGATTTGAGTTTTTCGGTAAAAAAGGGCGAGACGGTCGCATTTGTGGGAGCTTCGGGAGCGGGAAAAACCACGCTGATAAATCTTGTGATAGGCTTTCTCCGCCCCAATTCGGGACAGGTGCTTATCGACGGGAAAAATCTGAACGACATTAATCTGCAAAGCTACCGCAGGCATATTTCGGTAGTACCCCAAACGCCGATATTGTTTACGGGGACAATCAGAGAAAACATAACCTACGGTTCGGAAAATATCAGCGACGAGCTGTTAAACGAGGTCATAAACGCCGCCAATCTGCGGGAACTTATCGACTCGCTGCCCGACGGACTTGACACAAAAATTACCGAACACGGTTCAAATCTTTCGGGCGGTCAGCGGCAGAGAGTTTCCATAGCGAGGGCGTTTGTGAGAGACCCGAAAATTCTCATTCTCGACGAGGCGACGTCGGCTCTCGACACGGTGTCCGAAAAGAAAATCCAAGACAGCATAGAAAGGCTTGTCAAAGACAGAACGACGCTTATCGTCGCGCACCGCCTTTCAACCATAAGAAACGCGGATAAAATCGCGGTTATCGGCGACGGCGGCATGCTTGAATACGGCACATACGACGAGCTTATGGAAAAGCGGGGAGAATTTTACAAGCTTAGGTCTTTGCAATTTTAGGGTGTGTTTACGCGCCTGATTATAAAAGGAGGAAAATTATGGATAATTTTAATTTCCACAGTCCCACGGAATTTGTTTTCGGCAGAGGGAGGGAGAGCGAAACAGGCAAATACGTGAAAAAATACGGCGGAAAGAGGGTGCTTATTCATTACGGCTCAGGCTCTGCGGTGCGTTCGGGACTTTTGGACAGGGTAAAGCGTTCTCTTGAAAGCGAGGGACTGTTTTACAGGGAGCTTGGCGGCGTAAAGCCCAACCCCAGGGATACTCTTATTTACGAGGGAATAAAGCTTTGCCGCGAGGAAAAAATTGATTTTATTCTTTCGGTGGGAGGAGGCTCTTGCATAGACTCCTCAAAGGGAATTGCGGCGGGTACTCTTTATGACGGCGACTTTTGGGATTTCTACTGCGGAAAGGCGGAAATAGCCTCCGCGCTGCCCGTGGGAACTGTTCTTACAATTGCCGCGGCTGGCAGCGAGGGTTCGGGAAGTTCCGTCGTTACACAAGAAAGCACCGGACTTAAAAGAGGTTCGGGTTCAGATTTGCTGCGCCCGAAATTCTCGGTTTTGAACCCCGAGCTTACCTGTTCGCTCCCGCCGTATCAAACTGCCTGCGGCGCTGCCGATATTATGGCGCACGTCTTTGAAAGATATTTTACCAATACCAAAGAAGTTGAAATTACCGACAGGCTTTGCGAGGCGGTGCTGCTGACGATGATAAAGGAAACGCCGAGAGCAATTGCCGACCCGAATAATTATGATGCGAGAGCCAACATAATGTGGGCGGGAACAGTTGCTCACAATGATATTATCGGCGTCGGCAGAAGTCAGGACTGGAACAGCCACGCGATAGAGCACGAGCTTTCGGGTCTTTACGACTGCGCCCACGGCGCGGGACTTGCGGTAATAATGCCCGCGTGGATGGAATTTGTTATGCGCCGTAATGCAATGCGTTTCGCGCAAGCGGCAGTACGTGTATGGGGCTGCGAAATGAATTTTGAAAATCCCGAATATACCGCGTTGGCGGGAATAAAGTCTTTCCGCAGATTTCTTAAGGAAATCGGTCTGCCGATAAATCTTGCGCAGCTCGGCGCAAAGAAAGAGGATATTCCCGTCCTTGTGAAAAATCAAGGCTTAAACGGCGGGAAAACAGGCGGTTTTGCGGCGTTGTCCGAGGAGGATATTGCGCAAATATACAACATCGCCGCAAAAGCGGAAATATAAGGAAGTGAGATGTAATGAAAATTGGAGGAATTTTATTTACATATATTTTCAATTCGCCGCCTCAATATCCGCAGGCGGCTGGTCAAGCCGCAGAACCCGTGAAATCCCCTTTTCCTGCATTGTCACGCCGTACATAACGTCCGCCTCGTCCATTGTGCCCCGACGGTGGGTCACCAAAATAAACTGGGTGGTGTCTGTGAAATGCCGCAGGTACTGTGCGTACTTGCTCACATTCACATCGTCCAAAGCCGCCTCGATTTCGTCCAGAATGCAGAACGGCGCGGGCTTGATTTTAAGTATCGCGAAATAAATCGCTATGGCAACAAACGCCTGCTCGCCGCCCGACAGCAGGGACAGGTTTTTTATCACCTTGCCCGGAGGCGCAACGTTTATTTCAATTCCCGATTCGAGGACGTCCTCCGGGTCGGTAAGTGTAAGTTCCGCCTTGCCGCCGCCGAAAAGCTCCACGAAAATTTCCTTGAAATTATCGTTGATTTGGTTGAAACTTTCCGTAAACTGCCGCCGCATATTTTCGGTAAGCTCCTCGATAAGCTCTTCCAATTCCCGCTTTGAGGTCTCCACGTCGTCAAGCTGCTCTTTCATAAAATTGTACCGCTCCGAGACTTCTTTGTACTCCTCAATTGCGGCGACGTTTACGTTGCCCAAGCCGCGTATTTTCTGCTTGACCTCGTTCAGCTGCCTCTGCACCGAAAGCAAGTCCTCCACGGGTTTCGCAATCGCCTGCGCCTCCGAAAGGTACATGCCGTACTGCTCCTGCATATCGGAAATTATTCCGTCGTAATTATTCTGCACCGCCTCCCGCTGACCCTCCAAACGGGTCATTTCGCGGGAGTATTTTTCTTTTTCGTCGCTAAGCTCGCGGATTTTCACCCGTCCCTCGTTGGACTTCTGCTCCATACCGCGGTGAGCGTTTTGCTCCTCCAAAATCTTCGCGTTTATCTCGGCGGCGGCGTTTGCGGAATTAACCAGCGCGGCTTTCCGCTCCTCGATAAGGCGCTGCTTTTCGGCAATTATTTTCCGCTGCTCCTCAAGGTCGGCGGCGAGCTTTAAGCTGTTGTCCCCCAACGCCGAGAACTGCTCTTCAAGCTGCTTTATTTCGGAATTCAGCGCGTCCTTGTCCTTGCTGCGCTCCAGCTGGTAGAGTTTCATTTCCGACATTTCCGCCGAAAGTTTTTCCCGTTTTTCTCTTACCGACGCGCTTTGCTCCTCGTTCTCCGAGGCGAGCTTTTCAAGACCGGCGATTTCCGCCTCGCACTCTTTCAGACTGTCCCTCGCGGCGTTAACGTTTTTATCGTTTTCCGCAATTTTTTCCTTGAACTGCTCCCCGTTTTTCCGCGCCGCGTCAAGCTGTTGGGAGGTCTGCTCCAAAAGTGAAGTTATACGCTTTATCTCCGACTCGAAACGTATCTTGTCCTCGCCGATTATCCGCAGCTCGTCCTTTGCGCCCTCGATGTCAAAGCCCAGCTTGTCGGTTTCCGCCTGCAATTTGTCAACGTTTTTCTTAACCTCGGCAAGACGTTCCGACAGCTTGTTTTTCTCGCCCGTCAGCTTTTCGATGTCGTTCTTACGGGTGAGTACTCCGCCGCTTTTCGCCGCCGAACCGCCCGTAAACGAACCGCCCGCGTTGATGACCTGTCCGTCCAACGTCACTATTTTGAATTTGTAACCGTACTTTTTCGCAATAACCGTGGCTGCGTCAATGTCCTCGGCAACGGCGATACGCCCCAAAAGCGAGTTGAAAATCCCCGTAAAACTGCCGTCGAACCCCACTATATCCACCGCAAGAGCCACAAATCCCATACAGTCCTCAAGACCCCGCTCCGCAAGTCGGTTTCCCTTTACCGAAGTCACAGGCAGGAACGTCGCCCGTCCCGCCTTTGTCTCCTGCAAAAGCCGTATGCCACGCTTTGCGGTTTCCTCGTTGTCCACGATAATATTCTGCAAAGCCCCGCCCAGCGCGGTTTCAATTGCAAGGCTGTACTTCCGGTCCACATTCACAAGCTGCGCCACCGAGCCGTGCACGCCCCTTAACTGCCCCGTTTTGGCGGCTTTCAGCACCTGCTTTACCGAGTGTGCGAACCCCTCCATGCTGTTCTCCAAATCGGTGAGCATGCGAATTCTCTGCTCCTTGTCGCGGATTGAGAAACCCACGTCCTCATACTCTTTTTTCGCAAGAGAAAGCTTTTCGGAACGTCCCTCAAACAGCTTTGAAAGCCCCGAAATACGGTTGTTTGCCTCCCCCGTTTTTTCCTCCAGCAGCAACAAGCCGTCCTCGGCGTTTTTCTTTTCCGCGGTAAGCTCTTCGGCGTACTCCCGGAGCTGTTCCTCCTGCTCGCCCCCCGCTCGGAGCTGTTCCTCCAAATCCGCTTTTACGGAGCTTGCCGAGGAAATGGTTATCTCAAATTTTGAACGGTTCACATACAGCGCGTTCAGCTTGCCGTTGATGTCCCCCGTCTTGCTGTCAAAGCTGTTCTGCTCGGAAATAAGCGTGCTCAACTCGTTTTCCGCCGCCAGATATTTTTCCTCCGTCGCGGAAATATCCTCCTCCGCCTTTTTCACAAGTGACAGCTTTTCCTCGATAATACGGCGGTTCTCGTCCCCCGAATTTGCGGCGTTTTTCTGCTGCTCCTCAATGTCGGCGATTGCCTCGTTGCAGTGAGAAATATCGTTCTCAAAAACCGCAATGTCCGAATGCAGCTGGGTATTGGAACGCTCGCTTTCGAGAATTTTCTCCCGCATTTCCTCAATGCGGATTTCAGCCGCCTGCATGCTGTCGCGGAGCTGCTCTTCCTCCGTCTCGAGGCGGGAAATATCCGCGTCCACCGCGTCATACTCGTTGGTGTTGATAAGTATTTTATCCGACAGGTCGGACAGCCGCGCTTTCAAATCGTCAAGCTGTTTCACCCAAACCGTTATGTCAAGTTCCTTTTTCTTTTCCGAAAGCTCTATAAATTTCGCCGCCTTTTCGGACTGTATCCGCAGCGGTTCGACGCGGCTTTCCAGCTCCCCGAGAATGTCCCGCAGCCTTAAAATATTCTCCTGCGCCGCCGCCAAACGTCTTTCCGCCTCGGCTTTCTTGTAGCGGAATTTTGAAATTCCCGCCGCCTCCTCGAAAATATCCCGCCGCTCTCCCGACTTTGCGGAAACGATTTCGGCAATACGACCCTGCCCGATTATGGAGTAGCCGTCACGCCCCAGACCCGTGTCCATAAAAAGCTCGTAAATGTCCTTCAGGCGGACGTTTGAGCCGTTTATCATGTACTCGCTTTCGCCGCTGCGGTACAGCTTTCTCGTCACCGAAACCCTGTCCGAGGGCAGCTGCAAAACGCCCCTGTTGTTGACGATATTAAGCGTCACCTGCGCAAAACCCACCGCCTTGCGCTGGGTCGTGCCCGAGAATATAACGTCCTCCATTTTCGAGCCGCGGAGGTTTTTCGTGGACTGCTCTCCCAGCACCCACCGCACCGCGTCGCCTATGTTCGACTTCCCGCTGCCGTTGGGTCCCACCACCGCGGTAAGACCCTTGTGAAAGTCCAGCTTTATTTTGTCGGGGAACGATTTGAACCCCTGCATTTCAAGTGATTCCAGATACATTTTTTCAATCCTTTTCTGCTTTAATTTCGCGGTTTTTAAGCGTACCGTCGGGGCAAATTTTTATCTTTATCCCCTTTTTTTCAAAGTAATCCATGTTGCATTTTTTCTGCCCCGCCGCCTTGCTGACGGCGTTTTGCGGGACGTAAATTCTGTAGGAATTCCCCGTCTCCGTCCGCTTTTCGATTTCGCGGCGGAACAAAATCCCCTCGCAGATTTCACGGAACGCCGGGTGGTAAAATCCCCCCAGCATGTCCCCCTCCACCGTTTCCGAGGCGTGAAGTCCCAGTTTTATCACGCGGATATTTTTCCTCTCAAACATTTCCAGCATATCCGCGCAGATTTCCGCCGCCGTCTCAAAGGGGTACGGCGTATACTCTCCGCTCTCGAAAAGCTCCCCCAAACGGGTTTTTTTAAGTATCACCGTTGGGTAAATCCTCACGGTGTCGGGGCGGATTTCCGCGATTTTTTCCGCCGTTTCCAAATCTTTTTCGGGGGACGAGCCATACAGCCCCGTCATCATCTGCAAACCCGGCTCAAACCCGTATTCGCGGACAAGCTCGGAGGCTCTGTACACGTCCTCCGCCGTATGCCCCCGCCCGTTCGCCGCAAGAACGCTGTTGTCCATTGACTGCGCACCCAGTTCAACCGCCGTCACGCCGTATTTTTTAAGGACGTTCAGCACGTCGCGGTCAACGCAGTCGGGGCGGGTTGAACAGCGTATTCCCCCCACTTTCCCGCTTTGCACATATGGGTACGCCCGCTCCAAAAGGGCGGTCATATAGTCCCTGTCAACAGCGGTGAAACTTCCCCCGAAAAAAGCTATCTCGGTATCCGAATTAGAAAATTTTGGGGGAAGATTTTCGCAAGCCTTTTCAAGAATTTCCCCAACCTCGCCCGGGGACGGCGCGGAAACCGTACCGCTAATCGCCCTTTGGTTGCAGAACGAGCAAGCGTGGGGACACCCCATATGGGGTATAAAAACCGAAATGTTGCTGTGCCTTTTCGCGCTCATTCTTTGTAACCCATAAGCCGCAGAGCCTCGCGGGCGGCGGCTTGCTCGGCTTGCTTTTTGCTGCGCCCCTCGCCCTCGCCGATGACGTTGCTGTTTAACTTCACCTGCACCACGAAAATCCTGTCGTGGTCGGGACCCTTTTGGTCTGCGAGGACATACTCCACCCGCTCCTCGGGGTTGCGCTGAATGATTTCCTGCAAAGCCGTTTTGTAGTCGTGGAGAGCCTTTGAACTGTTTGCGTTCAAGTCCTTGGGAATAAATGACAGCACGTATTTTTCCGCCGCCTCCATTCCTCCGTCAAGGTAAATCGCCGCGATAACCGCCTCAAACGCGTCCGAAACTATTGAGGGACGGGTTCGTCCGCCGCTGTTTTCCTCGCCCTTGCCGAGAATGATGTGCTTGCCCAAATCAATCTTTTTGGAAAATTCAAACAACGCCTTTTCGCACACCAGCGACGCCCGTATTTTGGTAAGCTCCCCCTCGGGCAGGTGCTTGAAGTGGGTAAAAAGGTGCTTTGACACCACTATGGAGAGCACGCTGTCCCCCAAAAATTCCAGCCGCTCGTTTGAGTGCCTGCCGTTTTTTATCTCGTTCGCGTAGGACGAATGCGACAACGCCTCATGCAGCAATTCTTTGTTTTTAAATTTGTAACCTATCTTTTTTTCAAATTCCGTAAAATCCATTTTAAAATCCTCCAAATAACGAGGTTAATTTATTTTTTTTCCGCCGTACTTTTTTCAAGGGACGTTAACGACGCCGTTATCTCCTCGATAACCTTGCCCTCCACGCAGTTTTTCGCCTGCCGAATTGCATTGTAAAAAGCCGTGCCGTTTGACGAGCCGTGCGCCTTGATAACGGGCTTTGAAATACCCAAAAGCACCGCGCCGCCAACCTCGGTGTAGTCCATTTTTTTCTTGAAAGCCTTGATTTTTTTCATAATCATAAGGGCTGCGATTTTCCCGCCGAAACTCCCCATAAGCATATCTTTGAGGGTGTGGCTGAAATACGAACCCATACCCTCGTAAAGTTTCAGCAGAACGTTCCCCGTAAAGCCGTCGGAAACCACCACGTCGCATGCCCCGAAAGGCACTTCCCTCGCCTCGAGGTTGCCGTAAAAGCTCACGGGAGCGGTTTTGAACTGCTTGTACGCCTCAAGCTCAAGCTCCCTGCCCTTGGTGTCCTCCGCGCCCACGTTCACAAGCCCCACTTTCGGGGAGGAAACACCCATAACCTTGCTCATATAGCAGCTGCCCATAATGCCGAATTGTACGAGCATTTCCGGGCGGCAATCCACGTTCGCACCGCCGTCCACCAAAATCATATAGCCTTTCGCGGTAGGCATAATCGGCGCAAGAGCCGCCCGTTTCACGCCCTTGATACGTTTCGCGATAAACGTCGCGCCAACCACAAGCGCACCCGTGCTGCCCGCCGAGACAAACGCGTCGCCCTTGCCCTCGGCGAGAGCTTTCAGTCCCACCGCCATCGAGCAGTCGGATTTTTCCTTGATGACGGCGGTTGGCTCTTCGTGAATGTCAATAACCGACTCGGTATGTATTATTGATATTTTATCGAGAGATATTCCGTTTTTTTCGGCGGTTTCGCGGATAATTTTTTCGTTTCCCGCGAGAATTACCTCCACACCCAGTTTTTGCACAGCCTCCGCCGCGCCTTTTATGACTTCGAGAGGAGCGTTGTCCCCGCCGAATGCGTCTACTATTATTTTCATTTTAATCTTCCTTTCATTTGGTTTTTAGACTGATTTTTGAAATTACAGGCGGTTCATTTGAAATTACGTCTATAATATGATTTTCCGTATAAATTCCGTAATGCTTTCTGTTCTTTTTATTTTCTTCTCCGTCAAAATCAAAAATTACATCTTTATAGTAATTCAGCAATTCTGATTTTTCAAAAATAATTAAATACTTTCCTTTGCTTATTTCTCTGCTGTCATATGCGGTGTAGCTTTCGTTACGGCATTGATATATAATATATCTTTCAAATATTATTTCATAAACATTGTCCGTATCTTCATAAACAGGATAAGATTTCATTACCAGGTCGTTTAATTTTTTATTGCCGGTAAGCAGTTCTTCCGCTCCCTCGCCTTGTTTGCCGTTTTTAGGCAGCGCGATTACAATTTTTAAACGGTTATCACCGTTATCCTCCATTGAAAGCAAAAACGGAGCACATTTACTGTTTTGATTTATTTCCTTGTTTTCGGTTCCGAATTCCAGCATAAAATTCACATTCCTTTCCGTGACCGTTTATAACGCCTATCGCCTGCAAATATGAATATATTATTGTCGAGCCGACAAATTTCATACCCCGCTTTTTAAGGTCTTTCGAGACCGTATCGGACAGCGGCGAGGTCGTCCTCACCGAATATTCCTCCGACACCGTTTCGCCGCCCGTAAATCCCCAAATGTATTTGTCAAACGAGCCGTATTCCCGCTGTATTTCCTTGAACGCAACGCTGTTCGCAATGCTCGCATTTATTTTCAGCTTGTTTCTGACAATAGCCGTGTTTGACAGCAGTTCCTCCCGCTTTTTTTCGCCGTACCGCGCCACCTTGTCAACGTCGAAATTGTCGAACGCCTCCCTGAAAGCCTGCCGCTTGTTAAGTATGCACTCCCAGGAAAGTCCCGCCTGAAAGCACTCCAAAATCAGCAGTTCGTACAGCATACGCTCGTCGTGGCAGGGCGCACCCCACTCGTTGTCGTGGTAATCTATGTACAAGGGATTTTTCATATTTACCCAACTGCATCTGTTTGAAATTTCCGTATTTTTCATTTATTCTCCTTTTATCTTTCAACTATAAACTGTCAACTATCAACTGTAAACTGTCAACTGAACGTTCCGCCATTTTTTGGTAACGTTCCTGCTTGTCCCTTATGCGGACGTCCAACTCGGGGAGCAGCCCCATATTCGCCCCCATTGGCTGGAAATTCGTCACCGTTTCATCGGAAATATACCTCGCCAGCGCGCCCACCATTGTTTTCCTCGGCAGGATTAAGGTTTCAAGTCCCCTAAGCCGTCTCGCCATATTCAGACCCGCCATAATCCCGCTTGCGGCAGACTCCATATAACCCTCCACCCCCGTTATCTGTCCCGCGAAAAACAGGCTCGGGCGGGTGCGCAGGGAGAAATCGCCGTTCAAAACTTTAGGCGAATTTATGAACGAATTGCGGTGCATAACGCCGTACCTCACAAACTCGGCGTTTGCAAGCCCCGGTATCATTGAAAAAACCCGTTTCTGCTCGCCGAATTTAAGGTTCGTCTGAAAACCCACAATGTTGTAAAGCGTCCCGCCGCTGTTCTCCTTGCGGAGCTGTACCACCGCGTAGGGACGTTTCCCCGTGGCGGGGTCTGTAAGCCCCACAGGTTTCATCGCCCCGTAGCGCATTGTTTCCTCGCCCCGCTTTGCCAGGACTTCTATAGGCATACAGCCCTCGTAAACGGTAAAACCGTCCTTGCCCTGCCCGTCAAAATCGTGCAGCGGCGCGGATTGGGCGGCTTTAAGTTCCTGCCAAAAATTGGTATACTCCTCTTTCGTAAAGGGGCAGTTTATGTAGTCGTCCTCCCCCCTGCCGTACCGCGCCGCAAAGAAAATTTTCTCCTTGTCGAGGGACTGATATGTAACTATAGGCGCGGCGGCGTCGTGAAAACTGAGATACCCGCCGCAGAGCTTTTCAATATTTTCCGCAAGTCCGCCGCCTGTCAGAGGACCGGTTGCGATAATAACGTTCCCCTCGGGTATTTGGGAGACTTCCCCCCGTTTCACGGTTATACGGGGGTTTGCGGTGATTTTTTCGGTAATAAGGTCGGAAAACTTCTCCCTGTCAACGGCAAGCGCGCCCCCCGCAGGAACGGCGGTTTCCTCGGCGCAGGGGACGGTCAGCGAACCCAGCCGCCGCATTTCCTCTTTGAGAAGTCCCGCCGCCGAGTTCAGCCGCGCCGCTTTCAGCGAGTTGGAGCAGACAAGCTCCGCAAAGCCGCCGTATTTGTGGGCGGGGGTAAATTTTTGGGGTTTCATTTCCCAAAGCTCAACGTCAAGACCCGCTTTGGCAATCTGCCAAGCCGCCTCGCACCCCGCAAGTCCCGCGCCTATTACGGTAATTTTTTTATCGTTCAATTTAACTCTCCGTTTTCAAGTTTTTGAAAAAAGTATAACTTATCATTTTTGAACCGTCACCCATTTCACTTTCGGTCATAGGATTTATCATACCTTTTTATAATATTACCATTTTCATCATATGAAACTGATGTACTTATAACATAGTTGTCATAATAATCATTTTCTTCTTTTAAAATGCCGTTTTCATACCAATAATAAAATTTGCCGACGGGTGTGCCTTTTCTTTGTATTATGTAATGTTGTATTTGTCCATTCGGATAAAATTTCACAGAAAATCCCTGTCCAGCACCGTTTTCAACAAACCTGTAATAACTTAAATTTCCGTTTTTATGCAAACCGTAAATAAGTCCGCTGAACGGTACGCCGCCTTCCTCCATAGGCTTAGTGTATATCTGATCACCCCATTCACCGGACCAGCATATGCCGTCATCATTATAGTCCCACCGAGAACCGTGTTCCATAACATATTCTTTCGTCAGTAAGTGAAGTACGCCTATTTTTTCAATCCTTATATTTTCCGATTCATTGTATTCTTCAATCACACAATCATCGTCATTTTTATAATAATCCGTTTCATTTTTCAGCGCGCCGCTTTCGTACCATTCATATGATTTTCCGCACGGTTTTCCGCTAATCATTATACAATAGCTTTTTACTTTTCCCGATTTGAAAAATGTTATCCAAAGTCCGTTATCAATTCCTTTATCCATAAATTTATAGTACGCAATATTTCCATTGTCATACAATTCATAGATAGGGTACAAATATTCCCAGCCTTTTTTATACGGTTCGGGAGGAGTTTTATACACTTTTATGCCTAAATCCTCCAGTTGCCGAATTTGGTTATCGGAATTTTGGCAGCAGCCATGCCGTATAATGTATTCTCTTGATAATAAATTTAATTCTTCAGTTGTCATTTCATTAACCTCCCGATAATTATACACAACTACTTCTCTTTCTTAATAGCAACCTCATACCCGCACCCCTCTTTCAGGCAGAACATCTTGCCGCCCTTTTTGAACAGGGTCGTGCCGTCGCCGCATTTGGGGCATTTGTCCGAAACGGGGGTGTCCCAAGTCATAAAATCGCAAGTCGGATTATCCTCGCAGCCGAAATATTTCTTGCCCTTTTTGGACTTTTTCTGCAACACCTTTTTATGACATTTGGGGCACACTCCCCCCGTGTCCTTGACGATACGCTTTGTGTTGGTGCAGTCGGGGAAACCGCTGCATGCCAAAAATTTCCCGAACCGTCCTATCTTGATGACCATAGGCTTTCCGCATACCTCGCAGACCTCGCTCGTCTCCTCGTCGGGAACGCGCACCCGCTTGCCCTCCATAGCCACCTCTGCTTTGGAAAGGGTGTCCGCGAAATCCTCGTAAAATCCGCTTATGGAGTCCACCCAGTTCATCTCGCCCACCTCGATTTTGTCAAGGTCGCTTTCCATCGTTGCGGTAAATTTGGAGTCCACAATATTCTTAAAATGCTGTTTCATAAGCTCCGTGGTAACTTCTCCCAACCCCGTGGGACGGAGCTGTTTCCCGTCCCGCTCAACGTAAAAGCGGTTGACAATCGTTGAAATTGTAGGCGCATAGGTTGACGGTCTGCCTATGCCGTTTTCCTCCAAAGCCTTGATAAGAGACGCCTCGGTGTACCGCGCAGGCGGCTGCGTAAAATGCTGATTTCCCTCAATTGCTTTCAACTTGAGAACGTCCCCCTTTTCGATATTCGGCAGGACTTTCCCCTCCTCGTCGTTTTTGGACTCCTCGTAAAGTACGGTAAATCCGTCAAATTTCACCGAAAAGCCCGTTGCGCGGAAGTTGCAGCCGTTAGCCTCGATTTCAACCGAAACCGTGTCAAGAACGGCGTTTGACATCTGACTGGCGATAAACCGTTCCCATATCAGCTTGTAAAGTCTGTACTGCTCGGTGGTAAGACTGTTTTTCACGCGGTCGGGAGTAAGCTCGGGAGTAGAGGGACGTATCGCCTCATGAGCGTCCTGAGCGTTGGATTTTGACTTGTAAATTTTGGGAGTATTTGGAATATAATCCTTGCCGTAAGCCGCGCCGATATACTCGTACGCCGCCGCTCTCGCCTCGTCGGAAATACGCAGCGAGTCCGTTCTCATATAGGTTATAAGACCCACCGAGCCCATGCCCTCGATTTCAACGCCCTCATAGAGCGTCTGCGCCGCTTTCATTGTCTTAGCCGCCGCAAATCCCAATTTTTTGGACGCCTCCTGCTGCATTGTGGAAGTCGTAAACGGGGGCGCGGGAGACTTCCTCCGCACGGATTTTTTCACGTCCGCCGCCTTGTACTCCGCCCCCTCGAGGCGTTTCAGTACCTCGTCCGTCTCGGCTTGTGAGTGCAGCTCCGCCTTTTTGCCGTCCATGCCCACAAATGACGCGTCAAACTGCTTTTTCGAGGAGGGCGCGGTCATTTTCGCGTCTATCGACCAGTACTCCTCCGGCTTAAAGCTGTTTATCTGCTTTTCGCGGTCAACCACCAGTGACACCGCCACCGACTGCACCCGTCCCGCCGAAAGCCCCCTGCGGACTTTTTTCCACAAAAACGGCGACAGCTTATAGCCCACAATTCTGTCCAGTACCCGCCTTGCCTGCTGGGCGTTCACAAGGTCTATATCAATGGTACGGGGGTGCTCCATACCGTTTTTCACGCCTGTTTTGGTAATTTCATTGAACGTCACTCTGTTCTCGTCGTCAAGAGGCAAGTCCAGCATCTGCGCCAAATGCCATGAAATAGCCTCCCCCTCTCGGTCGGGGTCGGTAGCAAGGTACACAAAATCGGACTTCTCCGCCTCTTTCTTAAGGCTTGCGATAAGCTCCTCCTTGCCCTTTATTTCGGTGTACACAGGCTCAAAACCGTTGTCAACGTCCACGCCGAATTTCGACTTCGGCAGGTCGCGGACGTGTCCCATTGAGGCGACGACCTCATAACCGTTTCCCAAATATTTCTTTATGGTTTTCGCCTTTGCGGGCGACTCAACAATAACAAGCTTTGACATTTAATCAAATCCTTTCTGTATATAAATCCGCAACACGCGGGGTATTTTCTTTACAATGTAACTTTTTTTAATTTGCAATATATTTCTGTCCCGCCCTTTGGGTGACCGCTCCCTCGATTTCAAGGTCTGTAAGAATTGTCAGCGTCTCGGAAATATCAATCCCGCAGATTTCCGCAATATCGTCCGCCAGCATAGCCGTACCCGCCTTTTTAAGGGCGTTGTACACCGTCAGCTCTTCCTCGGTAAGCTCCGAAGGGTCGTACTCCGAAACGGTTTCCGCCGCCTTTTCCGTGACTTTTTCCGTCCTGACCGTCCTGTTATTTTCGGCGGTTTTTACAGGTTTTTCCAAAGCGTCCAAAACCGTCCCCTTCGGAACACGCGCAAAAAGTTCGTCCGCCGCACTTGCTATTTTATGTCCGTAATTTTCGTAATATTCATACAAAATATCTCTCAGTCCGCACAGGCACACCGCCCCGTCCCTTATCAGGCGGACGTTCCCGCCGTACCTCTTGTCGAAAAGGTCGTGAGGCGCCGCCGCGAAAATGTCCTTGCCCTGACTTAACGCAAGGTTTGCCGTAATCAGCGCGCCGCTTTTTTCCGCCGCCTCTATCACCACCGTGCCCAGCGAAAGTCCCGACAAAATCCTGTTTCTTGCGGGAAAGGATACTGGACTTCCCCCCGTTTTCGGGTAGTACTCCGAAATAAACAAACCGTTTTTCTCAATCGCGTTTCGGTACGCCGAATTCTCTTTCGGATAGTCGCGGTCAATGCCGCAGCCCAGCACGGCGATTGTTTTCCCGCCGCTGTTCACCGCCGACATATTCGCCGCGATGTCGATACCCACCGCAAAGCCGCTGATTATCACCACGCCGAACTTTGAAAGCTCCTTGCCAAGGGCGTTTGTCAGCCTTACGCTGTAATCCGAGGGACGTCTCGTTCCCACAATTGAAATGCTGAAATCATTTTCAAGGCAGGAAATATCTCCTCTGCAAAACAGCACCGCCGGGGGATTGAATATGGACTTCAGCCTCTCGGGATATTTCCCGTCGTCATAGGTGAGTATGTAAATATTTCCCTTTTCGCAGTAGGAAATCAGCTCCTCAATCTGCTCCTCGGTGATACCGTCCGCGGACTTCCGCTCCCTGTCCGTCAAAAGGCTTTTTCTCGCCTCGCCGCCGTTCAACGCGCCGTACGCCTCCGAAACCGTCGGGAATTGGCTTACGACCTCCCAAATCCTTTTATTTCCGCAGCCCAAGCAGTTTGTAATCCAAAGCCACTGAAAAACATTTTCTCTGTCCATACCAACACTCCCACATTATTTCTCCATTTCCCACATGATAATACCCGCCGCCATTGCCGCGTTCAGGGAATTAACGTTCCCTTTCATTTTTACGGTAATTTTTTCCGTGCACCTTTCTGCCGCGCTTTCGGGCAGACCGTTCCCCTCGTTGCCGATGAGCACCGCCCCTCCCCCCGAGAAATCGCACTCCGTCAGCGAAACCGCGTCCGCGTCCACAACCGCCGCGTAGGTGGGAACTCCCCTCTCCTCAAAAAGCGGGAAAATCTCCTCAAAATCAACCTCCCAAACGTTCACCCTGAAAAGACTTCCCATAGTTGAGCGTACGGTTTTGGGACTGTACAGCTCGCAGCACCCCGCAAGAAAAACCCCGTCCAGCCCCACCGCGTCGGCGGTACGAATTATCGTGCCCAAATTGCCCGGGTCCTGCAAACCGCACAAGAGAAGATACTTTCCCCCCCGCCGCACGGTTTGGGAAAAACTCGGCTTTTCGGCAGCCCTGCACACCGCGAAAATCCCCTGCGCGCCGCTTGTGTCGGAAATACTTTTCCCCAGCCCGTCGGTAATGGCAAACACCTTTACACCGTCCGGGAAATCAATCTCCCCGCCCTGCTTTTCAAGAAAACTTTCCGTAACGAAAACGGACTGAATTTCCGCGTTTTCCCTCACCGCGTCCACGATAAGCCGCGCCCCCTCGAGAGTAAACAAACCCGTCTCCCTGCGGCATTTCTTACTCTCGGTAAGTTTCTTAAAAAGCTTAATATTGGGGTTGTCCTTAGAAGTAATCAGCCGCATAATTCTCCTGCCTCTTGCCTCTTAAATTCTTGTTTCCATTAGCGCAAAAAGTCAGAAGTTAAATTCACTTCTGACCTTTAAGCAATCTTTATTACAGAGCCGCCTTTGCCTTTTCGGTAAGAGCCGTGAACCCTGCCGCGTCGTTTATGGCGATCTCGGAAAGCATTTTTCTGTTCAAAGTAACGCCCGCCTTTTTCAGACCGTTCATAAATGTAGAATAGTTCATTCCGTTCAGCTTGCAAGCCGCGGAAATTCTCGTAATCCAAAGCCTTCTGAAATCACGCTTTTTGAGACGTCTGCCTATATACGCGTAATTTCCCGACTTCATAACAGCCTCTTTAGCCATCTTGAAGTGCTTGCTCTTCGCGCCCCAGTAACCCTTAGCAAGCTTTAACGTTTTATTTCTCCTCTTGCGAGTAGCCATTGCTCCCTTAACACGAGCCATAATATTTACCTCCGTTTTAGAAATTTAGATTTTTTAAATGCAAGACGTGTCCGCGGCTTATTTATAAGGAATAAGCTGCTTTACCGTCGCGGTGTTTGCGGAACCCGTATAACCCGCCGCTCTGTTTATTCTTTTGCGCTTTGTGGCTTTTTGAGTAAGCCTGTGGCGTCTGTTTGTCTTTTGGTACTTAACCATACCGTTTTTAGTGAGCTTGAAACGCTTTTTCGCGCCCGAATGTGTCTTTTGCTTTGGCATAATGTATATCCTCCTTTAAATTAAACAAAACTCAGATTAAATAATTTCAGCATAATTAATCGGCTTGTTCTCAAAATTTATTTTGAAGCCTTAGGCGAAACGAACATCACCAATGAACGTCCCTCCATTTTTGACGGCTTTTCAACAGTACCTGCCTCGGAGCAAGCCTCCTTGAATTTTTCAAGCAGCTCCTCCCCGAGATGAGGGTGCGCGATAGCCCGTTTTCTGAAACGGACGGAGACCTTGAGCTTATCTCCCGCCTTAAGGAATTTCACCGCCTGATTAACCTTAGTGTTGAAATCGTTCGTATCGATCGTAGAGAACATTCTTATCTCCTTAATCTCAACCACCTTTTGGTTTTTCCGCGCCTCTTTTTCCCGCTTATTCTGCTCAAAGAGATACTTTCCGTAATCCATAATCTTGCACACCGGCGGTTCAGCCTGCGGCGCGATTTTCACCAAGTCCAAGTCCTTTTCCTCCGCGAGCCTCAGCGCCTCTTTCGAGGGCATCACGCCCAGCTGCGTACCGTCGTTTCCGATAACGCGGACTTCCTTGTCTCTTATCTCCTCATTGATTTGAATATCTTTGCTGTTGCTGCTTATAACAAGCACCCCCTGTTAGAAGTTAGAGGTTAGAGGCAAGAGGTTAGAAATTCGGGTCGCTGCGCTCCCCATTATTACAGCAATCCCAATAATGTAGGGCGGGGGCTTGCTCCCGCCTTGCTGTACAAAACATTTTTGTAATTATTGGTTTGCTATAGAAACAATACGTTTCTTTTCTTTCCTGCCGTCCTTATCCTCAAAAAAGTATGAGCGGAAACAGAACTGTTCCGCCCATACGAAAAATCACAGCATACGTACTGATACGTACCGCTTAAAAATCTCATATTGACCTATGCTCGCTGTCCTTTTACGCGGCATGGTGAGAACGGGAGTTCTGCTTTCTTTTACGTGGCAAAAACACCAACGCTAATTATTATAAACCATTTTTTCTCTTTTGTCAAGTACTTTTTGAAATTTTTTTCAAAAAATTATTCTCCGTCCTCATCGCCGCTGTCGGACGCGTTATTCCTCAGCTTATTCTGATACGCCTCCTGGTCGAACCAAGTGTCCAGCACCACCGTAGAAATCGAGTACCCGCCCGTATCCGTCTTTACGTACTCAACTATCTCGCCGCTGCCGATTAAATTAACAATTTTTTCCTTTGTAACGTTAAGGTACTCCGCCGCCTCTTCCTCGTTGAGATATTTTTTCTGCCCCACGTTCATTTCCGAGGGCACGTTCACGCTGTTGCTGGACGAAAACGTTTTCTCCTCGATAGTCTTGTTGAGCTTTCTTACGCCGCTGCCGATGTTTATACCCGCGACAAGAATACAAATCCCGAGAAAAACCGCTCCTATAAAAGTCGCGTTAATACCGCCCGAACGCCTCGGGGGAGTTTGATTATTTCGATTAGCCATTTGAAAAACCTCCTGTATTATGTAAAAATTTGTAAAAACTATAACGCCCTTACCGCCCTGTTTAAGCAGAACGAATAAAGATACGCCTCCTTGACCCTCATGCCGAAAATCCTTTCCAAAGCCGCCGCGTACAGCTTTATCTGCAAATCATACCGCGCGGTAAGCACGCTCTCGCTGTTCACGCGGTCGGTTTTGTAGTCTATCAGCACAATTTCTCCGTCCTCCGCGAACATACAGTCGGCAATACCTTGCAGCATACTATTACTATTATACTCCATTAATCGCTCATCGTCAAGAGCGGCGTCGCATTTTTTGATTAAAAATTTCTGTTCCCGTCGAATTTCGCCGCTTTTTTTCATTCTTTTGTACAGTTCCGACCCGAAAAATTCCCGCAGCTGCCCCAAGTTAAGGCTGTCCCTCTCCTCGGGGGCAAGCAGTCCTCTCTCCGCCAAACGCGCCGCCTCGGCGGGTACGTCCTTTTCCGCCGCGGCGTAATCGGCGTACTGCATAAACGTGTGCATAGCCGTACCCCTTTCCGCCGCGGTAAGTCCCCCTTGCTCCAAAGCAAAATCCGGGCGCCGCAGGAAAATCCCCTCCCCGCCGCTTTTGGCGATTTCGGTAACGGTAATCTTCGCCGCTTTTTGGGTAAGACTATCCTCATATCGGTACGCGAACATTCCCCCAAGCCTTTTCACCGTCTCCCCGTCCGGCGGGACTTTCTCCGCGGCGGTTTCCTCTTCCGCCGAAAACCTTTCCGCACCTGCCGTTACAACCCGCACGTTCGCGGTACTTTCGGCAATCGGCAGATTTTCCCCGTCCCTGAACCAATCCCCGCTTTTGTGCACCAGCATTGCCGCCGCAATCCAGTCAAGCATAGAATCCGCCGAAGAGACCGCCTCCGCGGTAACGCCCCCCGCGCCGATTATCTCCGAGCGGACTTTTTCTATGCGTTTCCGTACTTTCGCGTTGTCCGGCACGGTAATGAAAATCTGCTCCCGCGCACGGGTCAAAGCCACGTACAAAAGCCGCATTTCCTCGCTTTTGGCGTTTGCGCGGTTTACCTCTTTAATAGTGTACTGCGGAAAAGAACTGTACAGCTTAAGGCTCTCCCTGTCCTGAATTTTAAACCCTATGCCCAATTCCGAATTAATCTGTATCCGCCTTTTAAGGTCGTCGGCGTTGAACTTCACCGACGTTCCGCAAATAAACACAAACGGGTACTCCAACCCCTTTGACTTGTGCATGGTTTTCACCGACACAACATTGTCCGACGGCGAAACCGTGGACGCCCGCCGAAAGTCCCCGCCCCGCTTGATAATGCTGTCCACATACCTCACAAACCCGCTCAAGCCCCCCTCGGAGTTCTTTTCATAGCTTTCCGCCACGTCCAGCAAAAGCCGCAGATTTGCACGTTTCCTGCCGCCGTCCTTGTACACCTGCACCGCCGACAAAAAATCCGTGCTGTCGTAAATCGTCCTGATAAACCGCTCAATGCGCTGAGACGCGGCGCAGTACCGCAGCTTTTCGTACATTTTCATAAACCGCTCCAGCTTGCCCCGCAGCGGAGAACCGCTTTCCACCGACGTTTCGCCGCCGATTACCCGCCGTATAACCCCGAAATATTTCTCCCTGCCGTCAATCCGTTCCCCCGCCAGAACCGCCATGTCCTCCGCGTTCAGCATAAACATCGGCGACATCAGCGCGGTAACGAGAGGAATATCCTGCATAGGGTTGTCCACCGCCGCCAGCAGCGCCGTCAGCACCGAAATCTCCCGTGATTTAAGGTACCCCGCCGGCTCTTCCGCGTACGCCTTTACCCCCGCCCTTTCAAGCTCCCGCACATACATCTCCCCGCTTTTGTTGTTTCGCAGAAGTATGCAGAAATCCCTCGGCTCGCAGGGACGGAGTACCCCCTTGTCAAACACGGTTTTCACCCCTATCATGGACTTTATCTTCCGCGCCGCCGCCCGCGCCTCGCAGCTCGGGGAAATTTCGTCGCCGTCCCCGTCCTCGCCGTCGTCTTTTTCGGTATTTTCTGTATTTTCGTTACTTTCCCCCTCGTCCGGGACTATAATAATTTCCGTCGTCCTGTCCCCCTCGGGGTACTCCAAACCCTGTACCAAAGCCTCTTCGGCGGTGTAATCTATCTCGCCGTTTTCTTTGCTCATGAGCAGCCCGAAAACAAAGTTCACAAACCCTATAACGTCCCCGCCGCTGCGGAAATTCCTGTTAAGAAGTACAGCCGCGAAGTCCCCCGAAAAATCCTCTCCCGTATAGCTCTCGGCGCGCCCCAGAACCTCCGTGAAAAGCCTCGGGTTCGCAAGACGGAAACGGTATATTGACTGCTTAACGTCCCCCACCACAAAGAGGTTTTCGCCCCCCTTTTCCGCCGTACCGCCCTTTGAAAGCAGCTTGAAAATCAAGTCCTGATTGTTGTTTGCGTCCTGAAACTCGTCTATCATTATCATCGAGTAATACTCCGAAAGCTCCCTTGCGAGGCGGGTTTTCACTATTTCGCCGTCCTCGTTTTTTTCCGCAAGCAGCTTTATTGCAAGCTGCTCCGCGTCCGAAAACCCGAGAGCGTTTTTCGCGGTTTTCAGCTTTTTAAGCTCCTCCGCAAACACCGAAATAACCTCTGAAATCCCCCTTAAAATCTCGGCGTGCTTTTCATAGTCCTCCCCGATTTCCTCCGCGGTAAAGGAATTTTCTCCCAGCTTTGCGAATTCCTTTTTGTAATCCTCCCGCAGCTTTTTTATCTTTTCCTTTTGCGCCTCCGCAAGCTCGTCTATCGGGTCGTTTTTCCCTCTTCGGGGGAAGTCGAACCGCGCAAACTCAAACTCCCCGAAAATATCTTCCGTACCCCAAACGCCGCCGTTTTCAATCTCCGCCGCAATTTCCGAAATCCCCTCAATATCACTCGCCAAAGCCTTTGAGGGTCTGCCGAATGTTTCCTCGAAAAGGCTTTGCGCGTACGCCGCCCCCCTCAGAATTTTTCCGCATCTCTTTTCGGTAATATCCGCGTACGCCGCCGCCAGCGGGTCTCCCTCGGGATTGAACCCCGCCGAATAGTAATCCGCCCGCCCCTTCAGCCAGTCCTCGTAAAACGGCACCGACATCAGAAAATCGTATATCTTCAGCATAGCCTCCTCAAGCTCGCCGTCGTCCCGCACCCTGCCGCTGAAAAAGTCCGCCAGCGCGTTTATTTTGTCGGGCACTTCCCCGTACAGCTTTTCAAAGGTATTTTCCGCCGCCTTTCTCACAAGCAGCTTTTCCTCGGTGTCGTCCAGAATGCGGAAACCCGCCGAAACGTCCAGCGAACGGATATTTTCCCTTATCAAATCAAAGCAGAACGAATGTATCGTTGAAATCTTCGCCGTCTGCAATAACGCCTGCTGACGGCACAGCCACAGGTTGTCCGGGTCTTTCTCGATAGCCTCCGAAAGAGCCGCCGAGAGCCTTTGTTTCATCTGCGCCGCCGCGTCGTTGGTAAATGTTACCACCACAATTCTGTCGGCGGGTATCTTGTTTTCCGTGTCGGAAAGTATTCCCAGCAAACGCTCAACCAAAACCGAAGTCTTTCCGCTGCCCGCCGCCGCCGAAACGATTATTCCCGTATTCCTTGCGGTTATGGCGGAAAGCTGTTCTTTAGTCCAGCCGCTCATCGCCGTCCCCTCCCTCCTTGTTATCGTCAGCCGTTTTATTGGCAATTATTTCCAGTATTTTTCCCTCGGCGTTTTCGGCGTACTCCCTGTACCTCTCCGGCGGATAATTCCCGCAAACCCCGCTGTAATCGCAGTACCCGCAGGGCAGCCCCCCTTTTTCGTCCGCAAGGGGGTCTGCGGCGATTTTTCCCCTGTGCAGGCTTTCCGCCGTCTCTTCCAAAAGTTGGTAAGAATACTTCCGCAGGTTTTCAAGCTCCCTGCCGCCTATGAGCTTTGAGTACGCCGAGTACCCGTTTTTCGTCCTCTTTACGGGAATAAACTCCCCGCCGCAGTCCCTCTCCATAGCGGTAATAACAAGGTCGTCCGACAGCACCAGCCCGCTCATTTTGTAAGTATCTTTCAGAGCCTTTACCCTGTCCTCCTCGCCGCCGTACCTGTCAAGGGCGGGAGCCGCGTCCCGTGCGGGCATATAAAGCACCCCCGCGGGAACGTCCCCGCTGTACCTGCCCTTGTGCCCGCTGTCCGTCAGCGCGAAAAGGTACAGCAGCATCTGCATATTCACCCCGTACAGCAAATCGCCGTATTTCAGCTCCTTTATCCCCGATTTGTAGTCCACCACCCGAACGTACTTTTTCCCGTCCCTCTCAAAAATGTCCACCCTGTCAACCGCCCCGCTGAAGTACACGTTTATCCCGCTTGGGGTAATTAGTCTCAACGGCTCTTCGTCCCCGTCCGTCCGCCTTAAGGTGTACTCAAAATCCGCGGGGGCAAATTCGCTCTGGGCAAACTCCGCCGCAAGCCTCTCAACAATGTCGGAAACCGTCCCCGCCAGCCGCGAAAACGCCGCCTTGAAACGCCTTGTCTTGCCGTAGTCTCCCCCCACCGCGTCGCTTTCGTAGTACGCTTTCAGATGTTTCTTTACCGCCGACTCGATTTCCGCCCTGCTCATTTTCACAAGAGCGTTCTTGTCAAATTCCCTTAAAATCCCGCAAAGACAGCCGTGCACCGCGTTTCCCCGGGAGGGTCTGTCAAGCTCGATTTTCCGCGGCGGGTAAAGGTCCAAACCCTTTTTGCAGTAGTACATAAACGGGCATTTTCTGTAATCCTCAAACCGCGACGCCGACAGGTGCACCGACCTGCCGAAAAGCCGCTTTCCCGCCTCGTTGGAAAGAGCGTGCCCCGCCGAAAACTCAATATCCCGCAGATACTTTATCCTTTCCGCGTACT
This sequence comes from Ruminococcus sp., assembly GCA_023665505.1. GTDB lineage: Bacteria > Bacillota > Clostridia > Oscillospirales > Ruminococcaceae > RGIG8773. Next base: position 4,483 of record JAMPDU010000020.1, on the reverse strand, counting down.
CGGGTATCTCTTTCAAAGCCGCCAACAGGCTCGCCGACGCCGCGTCGTTTCTGCGGTAGTTCTGCACGTACTGATAATAAGCCGCCTCCGGCGTTGCGCAGAACGGTATCACCCCCCGCTTTTCAAAGGTTTCGGCAGCGTCCTCCCCGAACATTTCCACCGCCTGATTTACCGCCACAGAGGGGTAAAGCGCCCTGCCCGTCACGTCCGAAAGAGCGTAGGTTATGTACAGCCTTTCCGAGGCGGCGGACAGCGCGGAATACGTCACAAAACGCTCCTCCGCAATCTTCTCCTGCGCCCCCCCCGAAAGGGGCATTCCCGCGTTCTCGAGAGCAAGCCTGTCCCTGTCGCTGAACAGCCCCGACGGCTTTTCCGCGCAGGGGAACGACCCCTCGTTCGCCCCGATTATAAATACGGCTTTCGGCTCGGAAACCCTTGCCGTATGCGCCGCCACAAACCGCACGCAGTCCAGCGTTTGGGGCGGCGCGGAGAGCTTTATGTTCCTCACCGCCGAGGAAAAAATTTCCGCGAATTCCCCAAGGGTAACGGACGTTTCCCCCAACGCCCTGTTAAGTGTCTCCAAAAGCCCGCAAAGCCCGTCCCAGAGCTGTTTTATCTCCCGCACGGATTCCAGCGCGGCGGCGTCCTCGGTATTGCAGTTTTCATAAATTTCCTCAATATTTTTTGTAACCCGCACCTCGTCGAAAAATTTCAAAAGCGCGGCGCAAATTTCCTTTCCGACCGTGTTTTTGCAGGACTTCCGCAAATTCTCCACAGGCGCGCAAACCCGCTCCCGAACGCTTTCCGCCCCCAGCTCCGCGTCGTCGTAGGGGAACTTCTCCCCCCACATTTTCCCCTCCACCGACCATTTGTAGCAGTAACTCTCCACCGCCGCGATTTCCTCCTCGGTCAGCCCAAGCATACCCGTTTTCATGTACCTCAGCCAGTCCTCGGAAGAGGCGTTCTCGTCCGCCGCAAGGGCGAGAGCCGTCCTGACAAAAATAAACAGCGACTTGTGAGCGGCAGACCCGTTCTCGTCCGTATAAAAAGGTATTCCGTACCTCTCAAACCCGCTCTCCATAATCGACCCGTAAAGCTCCTTGCGCCTCGCCATTACCACAATGTCGCCGTACCTGTACCCCTCTTCCGCCGCAAGCCGCCGTATCTCGGAGCAAACGAAGTCCCCCTCCCCGTAACCGTCCTCCGAACGGTACACCCGCAGCGCCCGGCAGTCCCCCTCAAACCTTTTCCTGCGGTTTCGCAGCACATTTTCGCTGTAAAACGCCAATTCTGCCGCTTTAAAGCGGTGCTGCACGTCCATAAAAATCTTGTTGACGGCAACCCCGTGTTCAGCCGCAAGCCGCGCAAAAGTGCTGACGGTTTTGTTAACCGTGTCGAACACCGAGTAATTTCTCGGCTCTCTGTCCGCCGTGGTGAGGCAGACCGTAAAGCTCTCGCTGTCGGCAATAACCGCCTCCAGCAGGGCGATTTCGTCGGCGGTAAAGCTCTTGAAAGCGTCCGCGAAAACGGTTTTCCCCTTGAAATAACCGTACTTCGCCGCCCGTTTCGCCGCCTCGGCAACGTCTCCCTCCCCGTCCTTGTAGCCGCCCTCGCTCATCAAACGGCTGTACTCTGAGTAAATTAGGGCAATGTCCGCCGCCTTGTCCCGAACGCTTTCGTCAAGCCGTTCCGCGCATTCGGTAAGCCCCTCGGGGGTAACGCCGCCGACGGTCAGCTCCTTGACGATTTCCAGACAGCTGTCCGCAAAGGCGGGAGACTTCGCCTGCCTGTCGTAAAAGCAAAGCCCCCCCTTTTCGGACAGCTCCGCAAGGGCGCGGAACATCATGACATTTTTTACCACATCATCGGCGTACCGCCCTTTCAGCCCGCCGTGCTTAATAAAAATTTCCCTCGCCGTCCGCGAAAAGGAAAGGATATTCACCCGGTTGAAAAGCACCGCCCCAAGCCGCTCGTAAAGACTTCTGTCGAACTCCGCGGAAAACTGGTCGGGGATTATCACAAGTACGTCCCTTCCGCTTTTTACGGCGGTTTCGATACGGTTCGTCATTTCGTAAGACTTACCGCACCCCGCCCCGCCGAGAATTAAATTCAGCATTATTATTTCCTCTTTTTATATTGATTTATGTCCGCCTCGGTAAACTGGTCTCCGCAGCGGGCAAGCTCGCCCATAACGCGCTTTATCCCGTACGGTGACGTGTGCCAGTTGTACTTTGTAACGTTAAAATCGCCGACCTCGATGTCTGCGGGAACTATTAAAATTTCCGCTTCGGGAAATGCCGATTGAAAAAACATCAGACACCGTCTTGCGTGAAATCTTTTGCACACAAGAATAAGTTTTTCGGAGGACATTCCCTGCTCTTTCAGGACTGCCGCTGCACATTCCGCGTTGGCGCGGGTGTGACCCGATTTGTCCTCTCGGACTATCGCCGTTTCTGGAACGCCGTTCTTTATAAGCACGTCCGTATAGAAATCGCATTCGGTTTTGTAGTCGCCGATGTAAATGTCCTTTTTGTCCTTGACTCCTGCGAAAACTCCCGTCTTGACGCTTACACCGCCGCCCGCAAGCACACAGTCCGAAAAGCCGTTTTTATAAAGCTCGGCAGCCTTTTCCGCGATTTGTGGAAAGCTGCCTCCGACGGTAATAATTACATCACACATCTGCGGTTCGTCCTCAACAAAAATAAAATCGCCTATTTCCTTTACCAAATCGTACATGACACGTCATCCCTTACTTCTTTTTCTTCCTGTTTTTATCGGCGTACCGCCACTTGATATCCCTATATTCGGGAGTAGCATAATCTATCCCAACCCGCGGCAGAGCCTCGATTTTCGGTCGGAAACCGTCGTCCTCTATCCGTATTCGCGGGTTGCCGCAAAAGCTCTCCCCGTTGAAACTTTTGTCAATACCCAGCTTTTTGGTAAGTTTTGCCGGACCGTTATAAACCTCGCACGCCCGGAACAGCACGGCTTGCGGCTGCCCCTCCTCCCCCGTGACGGCGTTCATCAGCCAGTGCATGCCGTAGCAAAGGTACACGTAAACCGTCCCCGCCCTTTCGTAGAGGATTTTGGTGCGCCGGGTTTTCCCCTTGCTTGCGTGACAGGCGGTGTCCTCCTCCCCTCGGTACGCCTCCGCCTCGGTGATACGCAGGGAAACCTCCGAACCGTCCTCAAACGCCCTAATAATGAGCTTTCCCACCAAATCAGGGGCAACCTCCAGAACGTCCCTGTGAAAGAAATTTTCGTCCAAAACAATATTTCCCATAATTTCACCTACAAATTGTACGTTCTGCGCACTTCCCACCGCATAAATATTTCCGTCTCCCCCGTGGATATGTCCTCGGTTTTTCTCACGGGCAGGAAACCCTCCCGCAGATAGAAGTCCGCCGCCCGCGTGTTTTTCTCGTAAACGCAGAGGGAAAGCCTGTTGTACCGCCCTTTGGCGTGGTCTATCAGGGACTTCCCCACCCCCTCGGAGCGGTGCTCGCCGTCAACAAAAATGCCCTCGATGTGCCCCCCGTTCAGCCCGATAAATCCGACTATTCCGTCCTCCGACTGGGCAACGTAAACCTCCGCGCGGGGTATCGCCTCCGCCGCCGCGGGAAAGCTGTCCCGCCAGTATTCGCGGCGTATAAACCCGTGCGCCTCAACGTTGGCATTCAGCCATATTTCCATGACCCGTTCGTGGTCGTTTTTTTCGTACTTTCTAATCATTTCGCGCCCCTCTTTCAGTGCAATTATACCACATTTCTCCAAAAATTTCAACCCATAATTCGGGCGATTGAGTACCGCTCGATACTCAGCCCCAGCATGCGCATTATTTCAAGCTCGTCAACCGCGTCCGCAAGGGCGTTGTGAACCTCGCTGTAGCCGCGGTTTCCGCTTAACAGGCGGTATATGCTTTCAACGCCGTAGCCCCGCTTTAACCTACCTGTTGAGTAGGTTTCCGCCTCGGGGGGAATTTTGCCGTTAAACTGCCTGTACGCCGCAATGCGCATTATGTCGTACCAGTTAAAATTTCCCAGTTCGGGCAGGTGTCCGCAGTCAAAAGCGGCGTTGTAGGCGAAAATATCCGAGACGGCATAATCCTCGCAAATGCCGATTATATCAAGCATTGCGGCACTTCTCCCGCCCTCGAAACCGGGCTTGATTTCGGGCGTGTACAGCACGTTCGAGTACATACCGCCGTGATATTTAAAGGGGGTCAATATGTAATATTTTTTGTCCGAAATGTTAAAGTTTTTGCTGTCCGCGACGACAATTCCTATTGACATTACCTCGTCCCGCCAAGTGGTTTCGGTGTCGATAACGGCGAAATTTCCCATAAAATGCCACTTCCTTTTTAAAACAGACCTGTCCGAGAGCCACGAACAGGTCTGTTATTTCTTTCAGTTTTTACCAATAAACAGCAATTATTGGTAATATTAATAAAATGTACACATTATAAATACGTTGTGTTTACCAC
>JAMPDU010000209.1 GCA_023665505.1 Ruminococcus sp. | reverse complement strand
TCAGGAGATTGTAAAAAATGCTACGCAGGAGGCGAATTTGCTTATTGAAGAAGCTCAGAAAATTAAGGAACTGGCTGAAACTGAAGCAAAATTGCTTATAGAAAATGCCAAGCAAGAGGCTCTGGAAATTAAAGAACAGGCTGAGGCTGAAGCACAAGAAATCAAAAATAATGCTGTGGCAGAGGCAAAGGCTATAATTGAGCACGCCAAGGAGTTGGAAAGTAATGCAGTGAGATTTAATAATGAGGCATTTAAAAAAGCGCACGGTACTGTTGAAGATGCACAAGTTAAGGCTGATAAAATAATAAATGAGGCTCGGGACGAGGCGAAAAACATTAAGAAAGACGCTCAGACGGAGAACGAGGAGCTAAAGACGGAGAATAGGAATTTGAAGGAGGAAAGCAACAAACTTGCAGAGGAAGACAAAGCACGTTCCGCAGAGTTGAAGGAAAAAATCGAAGTATGTTTGGAATTGGCGAGTGTGCTGCCTAAGAAAAAGCCAATAAAATTGGGCAAAAAGATACTTGTAAGCGAGGACGACTACAACAATGCGCTGCGTATAGGTGCGGCTGCAAGCAGGCTTAACGAAAATTATATTGTGAGCAGCAATTGCCTTAGATTACTCCAAGAGGAGCTGGCGGCGGCTGAGGAGAAAGAAAGAGAGGCTGATGAAAAGCTGGCAAATGAAGACCGGCACATAAAAGATGAGGCAGAGGCAATGAAAGAGGCTGACACGAATGCTGCAAAGGAGGAATATGAGAGTAGAACAAAGAAATTTAAGAAAAACCATAATGCTATGGTAGACTACATAAATGACACCACGGGCAGGTCTGTAGGAGAAGTTTTAGCCGAGCATTTCAGAACCAAAAACGCAAAAAACCGGAGTTTTGATGTTCAGAATATCAATGCTCCTCAAAATGCTGCTCAAAGTGAGAAGTCAAGGTTTGGAGATGAGTATTGCTTATAGAAAACTGCCGCACCGGGGTGGTGCAGCAGAAAATATTTTAAAATATTTTGCAATATCATCAAAAACCGCGTGATAGCCTAAATTCGGAAAATGTGTAAAAAAGTACACAAAAATGCTGCAGAAATGCTGCAAAAATGATTCAGCGGCTTGCGGTGAGGGCGGTGCTGCAAAAATGTGCAAAAATGAATCAGGCGTCTTGCGGCAAGGGCGGTGATGCAAAAATGCGTATTAAATGACATCAAAAAAGTCGCAAAAAGTATGCAAAAATGATTCATATTTTGCACATTTGATATGATAATTGAGGTGATTGTTTGAAATGTACCAAAATATATAATTTAAACGGCTGCCCCGTGAGCGAGCGGAACGGCATGTACGGCGGCAGGAGTTTAAAAGAGGGAATTACGATTGATGGCAAATATTGGATTGTGAAATATTCCCAAAGCGTTTCCAAGTATATCAGATTCTCGGAATTGATGTGCAGAAATTTGCGGCAGTGAGAGGTACGGAAAAAGAACAAGGCTAACCCTATTCAAGATTTTTACAGTACGTTCACAAGTAACTGCTCCAACTTGCGGAGAAAATTTGGCAAAAACAGTACCGCCCGTGAAAAGTATGATATTGAATTTAAGAAAATTCGCGACAAAGCTTTGAAAATGAAAAACGGACTATCCGAGGATAAATCTTATTAGGGAAACCCGAGCAAACCCCGTATTTAAGCCATTTGAAAAATGGCGAAAAATACAAACCAATTAAAAATAAGTAAAAACAAACAGAAAGCACTAATCCCCGACTACTGAAAAAGTAGTCGGGGATTTTTTTTGTCGAAAAACCAACATAAGCGTTCTGATGAAAGTCGGAACGCTTTTTTTATTTACGGGAGGAAAGAATTATGTCAAATAACAACGAAAATCAATACAATTTGTCGCCGATAATTCAGCTTTTAAACCCCAACAACACAATCTCGGCGCACCGAATGCTGGCTCACGCAATCGGTATTAACGAAACGCTGATTTATTCCGCGCTGATTTCAAAGCAGACGTACTATTTGGAAAATAATATGCTGCAAGACGGTTGGTTTTTCTCTACCGTTGCCGACTTGCAGGAGAGTACCACGTTCGGCGCAAAAGCGCAGAAAACGGCTATTGGAAATCTTATAGCTAACGGGTCTGATTGAAAGCAAGTGCAAAGGAATGCCCGCAAAACGGTATTTCCGAATTACAAACGATATGGAAATTCTTGCGAGGCTCATCGACAATGGGACGGAAATTTGCAAAAAAATTTCTGCGAAGTCGAATAAAAATTCTTGCGAAAATGAAGAAAATTCAATCGAAATTTCTTGTAAAAAATCTGAAAATTCTCTTGATGTGGAAAATGTTGAAAGTGTTGAAAAGTCCATTGAGAATACTCTTGAAGTACCGAAAAAACCCAGTACCCGCTTTGCGGCAGTAACTGACGAGGGCGCACAAAGTTCTTGCCCCTCGGCGGGAACAAGCACACGCCCAAAGGAAGTCTATACTATTAAACCTAAGTTAAATAATCTTAAGTTAAATCAATCTATCAATCATTCGGAAAAATCCGAAAATCGGCAGAATGTTGAAACGATTGATAGATTGAATTGCGCTCAAATGAAATTTTCTGAAATTTTAGAAGTCATCGGGATTGACTGGTTCACTTTAACGGCAAATGAGCCGATTTCGGAAAAACATTTTTTGTACTATGACGAATATGACAGAAAAACTCAAAAATGTAAAATTCCGTACTTGCTGAAAAATGACAAGCGGAATATGAAAGCGGCGTTGAGGTATTTATGCGCTTACAGCCATTACTTTGGCGAGGGCAATGACGAGGAACGGCGTAATTTGTGGGAAACAATAATCTGTTCTCTTGCGGAAATGCTTGAAAATGACAGCGTGAAAATCAGCGGCAGGACGGTTATGTATCACGAAATTATTGACCGTATCAATGAAATTATTCAGAAAGGTTATTTGTCGGAATGTTTCCTCGGTTTTGAGGAACACTGGCGGGAACTGGTTGCCGAAAAGAAAATCACGTACCCAAAAGCATATTTAAAATCTTGCTTGTGGAACTGGCTCTGCGATTATGAATTTGAGGATTTTAACGATTTGTCAAAATTTCAAGGAGTGTGATTTTATGAAATTTATACGTTCGCCGACTTTTAAATTTTTCGGAATTTGCATTTTTTTAGAACTTGTCCACATAGGCTAAAATCTGCGAAGAAGAGTATGCAAATTTG
>JAMPDU010000208.1 GCA_023665505.1 Ruminococcus sp. | reverse complement strand
CATAATTATTTTTTTTTTTTTTTAGCGTAAAAAGTTTATTATCCTGATTTCCCCGCTCTCCAAGATACTCTGAAACAATATTTTCATTCATAAAATCATCTCACATTTGTAAAAATTTGTATGTCAACATTTTGCCCATGTCAATAAATTTTATTGTTTTTTACCGAAAAAGCGTAAAGTACGCCCGTAACTTGCAGGGAACATTCACATACATTATACTAATATTATACAACATGTTGTTCCAAATGTAAAGCATTATTTTTCATAATTTCCGATATTAGCAACGATATAAACCACACTTGTGAAATTTTGGAAGCGGATTATCCCGATTTGTGTAATTCATTGGAGGAAAGGGTGAGTGAGCTATGCCGTACATTAAGTTTGTGAACGAAATGTATCAAAATAAAGACGCCATACTAAATTTGTATAATTATATGACAAATCCTATTAAAACACTCGGCTTAACGGGCGGATATAATGTAATTCCTCGGTACGCGGTACAGATGATGAAAACAACTAAACTGCTTTATAACAAGGACGACGGCAGGCAGCTTATCCACGTCATTGTATCACTTTCAAAAGCGGAAAATATTTCTGCAAAGGCTATGTATGAAATTTCTTCATATATAGCCTCGAATTTTAATTATTTTCAGGTTTTGTTCAGCGTTCACTCCGATACGGAAAATATTCATACGCATTTTATGATAAACACCGTGAGTTTTCGTGACGGTTCGAGAATTAACGAGAATAATTTAAAATACAGTCTCGAAAAAATATGTTCAGAAATTTTTTCTATCCAAAATTAAAAATTAACCGACCTGCAACAAAAATGTAAATTGATATACGTCTGATTTCAAGGCATATATTATAACTTTGACATCATAGAATTAAATGACATTAAAATTAATTTGCAGGAAGGAAACTGATTTTATGCGGCAGGAACCGGTCTTTATATTTCATAATCCAAATTCGGAAAAGGATACATATAATGCCTTGGTGAAAGTATTTACTAAGGTCGGATGCAGAAAACTCAAGGATATTATTACCGAACACAAAGGGAATTGCAAAGAGACTGAAAACAGCAACGGCACAATAAAAGAATTACAGTAATTTTATTGTAATTCTTTCATCACTTTTCCGCACCGTACAGATTTGTAAGATATTCTGTACGGCGCATATTTTTTTATAAAAATCTATTGACAACACATACTACATATGTTATAATAAATGCGAGGTGATAACATAAAATGGAACGTAAAATTGTCGATAAACTTCTCGAGTGGAAAGGAAGTCCCCGCAGAATGCCCTTGCTGCTGCACGGCGCAAGGCAGGTCGGCAAAACCTACACGGCGTTGTCTTTCGGTAAAAAATATTACAAAAATACCGTTTATTTCAATATGGAGGATTCCGCCGAAATTACCGCTATTTTTGAGCGGGATTTTGACACGGAACGCATTATCCGTGAGCTTTCCGCAAAAAGCTGTCAGAGCATTTTTCCCGAGGACACGCTGATAATTTTTGACGAAATACAAGCCTGCGAAAGGGCGTTGACGTCCCTGAAATATTTTTGCGAAAAAAATAATGAATATCACATTATCGCGGCGGGAAGTCTGCTTGGCGTTGCCGTAAAGCGCGAAAAATATTCATTTCCCGTGGGCAAGGTGGAAATGCTGAATATGTACCCTTTGGATTTTGAGGAATTTTTGTGGGCGCTTGGCAAAAAAGATATTTGCAATTTAATTCGGCAGTCTTATGAAAAAATGTCTCCAATGTCACTGCACGATACCGCAATGGATTTGTACAAAACCTATCTTGTTGTGGGAGGTATGCCGAAAGTTGTTTTGGACTACGTTGAAACAAGGGATTTCAATTTTGTTACCGATACGCAGAAAAATTTGAATAATTCGTACATTGCCGATATGGCTAAGTACGCCGCGCCACAGGAAACCACAAAAACAATGGCGGCGTTTGCGAGTATTCCCGCGCAGCTTGCAAAGGAAAATCATAAATTTCAATATAAAATAATTAAAAGCGGTGCGCGCGCTTACAATTATGAGCCGTCATTGGACTGGCTGAAAGCGGCGGGAATAATAAATAAATGCGTCCTTGCGAAAGAGGGAAAACTCCCGCTGTCCGCATATGCCGACAACGGAAGTTTTAAGGTGTATATGGTTGATACGGGACTGCTGTGTTCAAAGTTTGGAATTAACGCAAATGCCGTAATTAACAATCCTCACAGCTTTGAGGGATTTAAGGGTGCGCTTGCCGAAAATTATGTTATGCAGGCTCTTATTGCGAACGGTTTGCAGCCGTATTATTGGAATTCAGACGGCAAAGCCGAGCTTGATTTTTTGTTTCAGGACGGCAGCGGAAACATTATTCCGCTTGAATGCAAGTCCGCCGAAAACGTTAAATCGAAAAGCCTGAATATTTATATTTCGCGGTATAATCCGATTTATTCCGTAAGAGTATCGGCGAAAAATTTCGGCTTTGAAAATAATATAAAAAGTATTCCGCTTTATGCGCTGTTTTGTTTGGCGGTTTGAATTTTTCTGTAAAATGTACTCTTGCTCAATCCCATTTTCCGCATAAACTCAACCGCCGAAATCTCACCGTTTTCCCAAAGAGGAAACAACTCCGCCCATAGCTGTTCGTCAACGGCTATGGGCTTTCTGCCTTTGTATTTTCCCTGCGACTTCGCAATTGCAATGCCCTCTTTCTGACGGTCAAGCAAGTAACCTCGCTCCAGTTCCGCAACCGCCGCGAACACTGTCAGCATAAACCGTCCAGTAGGTGTGGACGTGTCAATCTTTTCCTTTTGGCTGACAAATTCCACGCCTTTCTTTTGGAGCGTGTCGATAAGCTCCAGCAAGTCCTTTGTATTCCTTGCAAACCGCGAAATAGCCTCAACCATAACAGTATCGCCGCTCCGCACAAAGGACAGCATTGCCTATTTAGGCAAGAGATGAAAACCCACAAACGCCGATAATGCGTTATTCTCCCAGCCGCCGTAATGCAAATGTAGCATTACGGCGTTTTTTTACACGGTAAAACTGTACAAATGACACTGAGGACAAGTCTGTCGGTATCGTTTTGTCTGAATGTTTCAATTTTCTTGCTGTTTGCTTGCAGATATATGGTAAAAAATGTATTTGTTCACAATATATATATATATATAAGTTTGTCAAACAATTTGTTCAAAAAATATTGTATAATTTTAATGATTAATAGCGTTTAATAAAGATATTAATCACAAATTCGCTGATTTAAAAATCTCAATCATATATTATACCAATGAAAAGCAGTAACAG
>JAMPDU010000207.1 GCA_023665505.1 Ruminococcus sp. | reverse complement strand
AAAGTCACACCCAAGCCCTTTCTCTGCCCTACGGTGTAGCGGATAATCCCGCCGTGCCTGCCGATAACATTCCCGTCCAAGTCGATAAAATCACCCTCGGGGAACGTCCTGCCCGTATACTCGGCGATAAACCGCGCATAATCCCCGTCGGGGACGAAGCAAATGTCCTGGCTGTCAGGCTTGCGGGCGTTGACAAGCCCGTGCTGTTCCGCAAGAGTACGGTTCTGCTCCTTGTCCCTGTCCCAAAGAGGGAAAAGGGTGTGTTCAAGCTGAAACTGGGTCATATTGTACAGCACATAGGTTTGGTCTTTTTTCCTGTCTGCGGGGCGTATCAGCAAGGTGCGCCCCGTTTTTTCGTCCCTCTCGGTTTTGGCGTAATGCCCCGTGGCAATGCCGTCAAAGCCAAGCACCAACGCGCGTTCAAGCATTTTATCGAATTTGATGTACCGATTGCAGAAAATGCAGGGGTTGGGCGTTTCGCCGTTAATGTAGCCGTTTGCGAACCTGTCTATAACCTCGGCGCGGAACAGGTCCTTGAAATTGAAAACGTGGTGTTCGATACCCAGCTTGTAACAAACGCTGCGGGCGTCCTCCACGTCGGAGAGGGAGCAGCAGGTGCGGGTTAAAATATCGTCGTCATTGCCGTCGAAAAGCTTTAGGGTACAGCCGCTTACTTCGTACCCCTGTTCCTTTAAAAGCAGGGCGGCAACGGAGCTGTCAACGCCGCCGCTCATTCCCACTAAAATTTTTTTCATTTTGTGTACTCCTTTATCGCAAGGCGGGATTACCCCGTATGCGGGACGGGAAACCCGTCCCCTACAAATATTTTAAATATAGATATGATTTCAGAATAAAAATTCCCGAAACGACCGCACCGACATATCCGCACACTTTTCAATCTCGGCAAATTCCTCCTCGCTGAGGGGGTCGTGTACCCCGACGACGTAAAACCCCGCCGATTTCGCGGACATAACCGCGTGTATGGAGTCCTCGAAAACAACGGTCTGCTCGGGGGCTGCACCCAGTCTTTCGGCGGCTTTCAGAAAAATTTCGGGACTTTCTTTCCCGCCCCCAACCTCGTCCGAGGTTATGACAAATTCCATATATTTCATAATTCCCTTTGCGTTCAGAGCCGCCTCCGCAAGGGCTTTTTTGTTGGACGTGGCAACGCACATTTTTATGCCCGCACGTTTCGCCTCGGCGAGAAATTCCGAAACGCCCTCTTTTAGGGGTACGCCGCTTATGTAGTGTTCCTCAACAATTTCAAGAATTTTCCTGCCCGTTTCCTCGGCGGAAATCGTCAGGTTAAACTCCCGCACAAGATACTCGCAGGCGGAATTAAAGTGCATTTTTTTCATTGCCAGAGAGTGCCTGCCGTCGTACTCCAAGCCCAGCCCGTTGATAAACTCACGGTCGGACTGCGCCCACACGGAAAGGCTGTCAAGCAAGGTTCCGTCCATATCGAAAATTATTGCCTTTGGGTTCACGGCGCACACTCCTTTGTAACGGTTTAGTTAAATTATAGCAATTTTCGGCACGGTTGTCAAGGGGGCATTTCGGTCTGTAACCGACGGCTGTTCCGTAACTATGGGGTGCTCATGCGGGGGTAAAAAATTTATTAATTTAGTAATTTTTTAAAGTTACGCTTGACTAACATATGCCGCCTGTGCTATAATAATTTTGGTTAGCATACGGTAACTGAAATTCGGAGGTGATATTATGAGCGTAGTGGTAATCGGCGGAAACGACTGTATGGCAACCCGTTACAAGGACATCTGCAAGGCGTACAACTGCAAAGCCAAGGTGTTCACCCAAATGCCCTCGGACTTTGAAAACAAGCTGGGCAGCCCCGACCTTATGGTGGTTTTTACCAATACCTGTTCCCATAAAATGGTGAACAGTGTGAACAGAAAGTCCCAAAAAAACGACATTCCCGTGGCAAGAGTGCACAGTTCAAGCGCAAGCGCGCTAAAGAACGTGCTGGAGCAATTTTGTACATAATTACCGTAAAGTTATCCAAAGCTAACTTGTAAATATGTACATATTTAACGAAAATGAAAAAGGTTGACAAAACCCCTTGACATTTGCTGAAATTTGGAGTAATATAATAAAGGGTTAGCAAAAGCTAATCTATAAAAATTACATATGAGTTAGTGTGTACTAACATTTAAAGGAGTGTATCTATGATGCCGATAACTCTTGCAAACGCGGGCGAAGAGAACATCATAAAAAAAATCGGCGGAAACCCCGATACAAGAAAATTCCTCGAAAATCTGGGTTTCGTCGCGGGCGGTACGGTAACTGTCATCAGCGAAATCAGCGGCAACGTTATCGTAAACGTCAAGGACTCGCGGGTTGCCGTTTCAAAAGAAATGGCGCAGAAAATCTTTGTTTGACGGAATATGCGGAGGGTAATTTCTATCCTCTGTTCTCTATCTTCTAATTTCTAAAAGGAGTGATTTTATGGCAACATTAAAAAGCGCGTCAATCGGGCAGACCGTTACGGTGAAAAAGCTCTGCGGCGAGGGCGCGGTAAAGCGCAGAATTATGGATATGGGTATCACAAAGGGTACGGAAATTTACGTACGCAAGGTTGCGCCGCTGGGCGACCCTATCGAGATAACCGTCCGCGGGTATGAGCTTTCCCTTAGAAAAGCCGACGCCGAAATGATTGAAGTCGGTTAATTTTTCGGCGTGCAGTTAGCAATAACTAATAAAGTTAGTTTTATCTAACATTTCTCTTCGGGCGGAAATTCCGTCCGCAAAAATAATACGAAAGGAAATTTTGATATGGATATTAAAATCGCGCTTGCGGGTAACCCCAACGCAGGCAAAACCACGCTTTTTAACGCCTTGACAGGCTCTAACCAGTTTGTGGGAAACTGGCCCGGCGTTACCGTCGAGAAAAAAGAGGGTCGGCTGAAAGGTCACAAGGACGTTATTATCACCGACTTGCCGGGAATTTATTCCCTCTCCCCCTACACACTGGAGGAAGTCGTTGCCAGAAACTACCTTATCGGCGAACGTCCCGACGCTATTCTGAACATCATCGACGGCACGAATTTGGAGAGAAATCTCTACCTCACCACCCAATTGGTGGAGCTCGGCATACCCGTTGTCTGCGCCGTGAACATGATGGACGTCGTACGCAAAAACGGCGACAACATCAACACCGAGCAGCTTGCGGCTGAACTGGGCTGTAAAGTTGTGGAAATCTCCGCACTTAAGGGCACGGGCATTAACGAGGCGTCAACAGCGGCTGTGGAGGCGGCGCGGTCGGGTGAAAAATCCGTCCCCAGGCACAAATTCTGCGGCTGCGTGGAGCACGCCGTCGCCCACATTGA
>JAMPDU010000206.1 GCA_023665505.1 Ruminococcus sp. | reverse complement strand
GGATAAATATATAAATATCGTCGTCCGAAAGGACGATATATTGTTTATTATTTTCTGTATTAATTTCTATATTAATTTCTTTCATTTTTTGTAAAGCTGCCTTTAAAAATTTGAAAGGCAGACTTTCAGTTTTTGAACGATATATTTATTTTTCTTTATTTTGTATATTAGTATTTTATATAGGGGCAAAAAACAAAGCCTTGAATTTCTACCGCTTGAATTTCTACCCCTTGTTTTTTGTCTCTTGTTTTTGTACGATATATTTATTATAATTGTCACATTATCAATTATCATTATCGGTATTTTTGGTACGGCTTGGTATATAAAAAAATACCACCGTACAATTTGGTATTTATATTTGTAAACTTTTTGTAAATTAACATTTCCCACAAAAATATGAAGTGCACTTCATATTGTTTTTGTACACAATTTTATAAAAATAACTGCGAGCGAGGAGATTTTGAAAGAGTGTGTATAAAAAATTCTTTTCATTTTAACGCTCCTATCCGTAAAATATTTTGTAATTTTATTCTGACAGATATTCGCGGGTTTGGGAAGTTCCAATTAGTTCATCAGTTATAACCCCAAGGTATAAACTGATGAACTAAAAGAGACTTCTCAAAACGCGTTTTACGGTTTATAATAAAAATAGAAAACTTGCAAAGGAGCGATATTATGAACAATTTTATTTACGAAAACAAAACGAAAGTATATTTTGGAAAGGGTGGCGTTAAGGAATATCTGCGGTGCGCTTTAAAGCGTTACGGCGGGAACGTTATGCTTGCTTACGGCGGCGGTTCGGTTAAGAAAAACGGCGTTTACGACGAGGTTACGGAAATTCTCAAAAGCGCGGGAAAAACCGTCACGGAATTTTCGGGAATTATGCCGAACCCCACATATGCAAAGGTTCAAGAGGGCGCACGGCTTGCCCGCGAAAATAAGGTGGATTTCATTCTTGCGGTGGGCGGCGGCTCGGTAATCGACTGCTGTAAAATCGTTTCCGCGCAGGCGAAAACCGACGCGGATATTTGGGAATTGGAAACGGTCAAAAAAGAATTGCCCACCGAATTTATTCCAATGGGAGCAATCGTAACCGTCTCGGGGACAGGCTCGGAAATGAACGCGGGAGCGGTCATCACCAACGAGGAGAAAAAAATAAAATGCGGCATTTTCGGCGCGCAGGCGGACTTCGCTTTTCTCGACCCTACGTACACAATGAGCGTGCCGTTTAAGCAGGTTATTTCGGGGGCGTTCGACACGTTGAGCCACGCTATGGAAACATATTTCGGCAAGCCCGACGGGAATAATCTTTCCGACGACATCAGCGAGGCGGTGATGAGGAGCGTTATAAAAAATATGCGTGCCCTGCTGAAAAATCACGACGATTACGGGGCGCGGAGCGAGCTTATGTGGGCGTCCTCAATGGCGGAAAACGGCATACTGAAAATTGGCAAAATAACCGATTTTCAAGCGCACCAAATTGAGCATCAGCTGGGCGCGTACACCGACTGCAACCACGGTCAAGGGCTGGCGGTAATTCACCCTGTTTTGTACCGTCACATTTATAAAAATAATGTTGAACATTTCGCGAGGTTTGCGGAAAACGTTTGGAAAACCGCGGGGAACGGAACTGACGAGGAAACGGCTCTCGCGGGAATTAAGGCTCTTGCGGACTTCATAAAAGAGGTTGGACTTCCCGCGGCATTTACAGAAATGGGAATACCCGCGGATACCGATTTTAAGGCGATTGCGGAGTCGACAAACGTTACGGCGGGGTGCTGTAAAAAACTTTCAAGCGAGGAAATTTTTGAGATTTTGAAGGAGTGTGTTTGACAAAAATTTTTAAAAAGGGAGTGTTAAAAAGTGAAAAAAATAGCCGCAATATTGATTGGCATAGCCGCCGCTTTAAGCCTCAGCGCCTGCGGAAATTCAACCGCGCTTGCCGAGGCTGACAAGGTGCTGGTGGTGTATTATTCGGCATCGAGAAACACCGAAAGCGCCGCAGCGCTTATTGCCGAAAAAACAGGGGCGGACGTTTTAGAGCTGATACCGAAAGAGCCGTACACCTCTGAGGATTTGAATTATTCGGATCAGAACAGCCGCGTTGTTTACGAATACGAAAATCCCGATGAACGGGATATTGAGCTTGAAACGACCGAAGTTCCCGACTGGGAAAGCTACGACACGGTTTTTATCGGCTATCCCATTTGGTGGCATATTGCCGCCTGGCCAGTTGACGGCTTTGTAAAAGCAAACGATTTTTCGGGCAAGACCGTTATTCCGTTCTGTACGTCCGCAAGCTCTGGAATAGGCGAAAGCGGCGAGCTTCTCGCGGACGAGGCGGGAACGGGGAATTGGATAAAAGGCGAAAGATTTTCGTCACGTCCCTCCGAAATTGCTGTTGAGGAATGGCTGGAAAGTCTTGGACTTACTAAATAAACGGAGGTGTTTGGATAAGATATTCTGTTAAAAATAATTGATGTGATTTCGGAATAAAATTCTGTTTTACATATTAAGGGACTGTCTGTAACAGATAGTTACAAAAAAATTTAAGGAGAGTAAAAAAATGATACACACAGTAAAGTAAATTAAAAGAAATTTCGGGAATTGATAACATAGAAACAATAGGCAAATATGCTTTTGCTGAATGTAGTAACCTTAACAATTTAGACCTTTCCAGCACAGATATAACTAACATAGGCAAGGGTGCATTCTTCGGGATTGATCGAAAAAAAGTTAAGTCGCCGTATTATATGCATGTGAGTGAAAAAGATTGGGAGGCTGCTTTTAACCCTTAATTAAATTTTGCACCGCTAAAAAATAATGATACAATAATACATAGGTAACAAAGCAATATTTAAGTAAAGCTTTTTGACCCGATACCCCCTTCACAAAATCCTGGTTAGCTTGCAGAACGGTTCCATTCCTTGCCGTTCTGCAGGCTTTTTTTGTATAATTTAATCGGAATTTAATCATAAAGTAAAGGAGGTTCTTTATGAACAATATTCAAAGAATTAAAAACGCTTACGCGGCGGCGATTGAGTTAGCCGAAAAAAGCAATTCCAGCGACAGGAAAGAGCTTAGCAATATTTACCACCTGTTGAAATTTGTCCGAAGTGCGGCAAAGGAGTACAAACTGGAGGAAATGGTTGCCGAGTTTGACATTCACACCGCTAAAATAAGGCGGGCAGTAGGCAAAAAATTGGCTCGGTATGCTATGATGTCCACCGATACTGACGGCGAAAACAAGCGAATTAGGCTTAATTCTCCGTTTACAAACGTGCACTGCGCGCTGACGTACTTTATCCGTCAAAGTCTGAGAACTTGTCCACATAGGCTAAAATCTGCGAAGAAGAGTATGCAAATTAGAAATA
>JAMPDU010000205.1 GCA_023665505.1 Ruminococcus sp. | reverse complement strand
ATGCAGCCTTGAAAGGCTGGCGAACTTTTTGCTTGCCTAAAGGGCTTTTGGTTAGGTACTGTAAAAAGTTGGCTGCTAAACCGCCGATTGGAAATGAGTACTTTAAATTATTTAAAATGTGTATGAAAAGAAAATAATTTGCAGGAAATTTTTTAAACACTTGCAAATTCTGCCGAAATGTGCTATTATGTAATGTGGATTGATTTTAAGCGTACTCTTTATAAGTGCGCTTTCGGAAATTTTCTTTTTGAAAGGAAAGATTGTTATGAAACTTACTGAAATGAATAAGGAGCAGCTCGCCGCTTTCAAGGCGGAGTGCCAAAAGGAATACGAGGGCTATAAGGCTAAGGGAATGAAGTTGGATATGTCCCGCGGAAAGCCCAGCACCGCTCAGCTTGACCTCGCCATGCCCATGTTCGACGTTTTTACAAACGCCGCCAGCATGTTCGCCGCCGACGGTATCGACTGCCGTAACTATGGCTGTCTCACGGGCATTCACGACGCTAAGGTGCTTTTCGGCGACCTCCTCGGCGTTAAGGAGGAAGAGCTTATCATCGGCGGAAACTCAAGCCTCGCCATGATGTACGACACCGTTTCAAGGGCAATGACCCACGGCGTTCTCGGCAGCAAAAAGCCTTGGGGGAAGTACGATAAAATCAAGTTCCTCTGCCCCGCCCCCGGTTATGACAGGCATTTCGCTATCTGCGAGCATTTCGGCATTGAAATGGTAACTATTCCCATGAGCGCGGACGGTCCCGATATGGATATGATTGAAAAGCTTGTCGCCGAGGACGAAACCGTTAAGGGCATTTGGTGCGTGCCGCTGTACTCAAACCCCGACGGAATTTCCTACTCGGACGAGACGGTGCGCCGTTTCGCAAACCTTTCGCCTAAGGCGGAGGACTTCCGCATTTTCTGGGACAACGCCTACTGCGTACACCACCTTACCGACGACCCCGACAAAATCCTCAACATTCTCGACGAGTGCAAGAAAACGGGCAAGGAGGACATGGTGTTCATTTTCGCGTCCACCTCGAAGATTTCTTTCTCGGGTGCGGGCATTGCCATTATGGCGGGTTCGGTAAACAATATGAAACAAATTACCCAACTAATGGGAATTCAGTGCATAAGCTACGATAAAATCAATCAGCTGCGGCACGTTAAGTACTTCAAAAATGTGGACGGCATTATGGCGCACATGGCAAAGCACCGGGGCATTATCGAGCCGAAATTCAAGCTCGTGCTGAATGATTTGGAGAGCAGGCTGGGCGAGCTGGGAATTTTGCAGTGGAACAAGCCGAAAGGCGGTTACTTTATCTCGGTGAACACCTTGAACGGCTGCGCCAAGCGGGTGGTACAGCTTTGCAAGGAGGCGGGGGTTGTCCTCACCTCGGCGGGAGCGACGTTCCCATACGGCAAAGACCCTGACGACAAGAATATAAGAATTGCCCCCACGTTCCCCCCGCTGGAGGAGCTTGAGGAGGCAATGCGGATTTTCTGCGTGAGCGTGAAACTTGCCTCTGCCGAAAAGCTGTTGGGTTGATTTATGGACGATATTTTTGTGTTAGTCGAATCCTTTTCGGGTGAGAAAAAAATCGGCGAGAGAAAAATTCCCGTTGAGGACTATTATAACTGGGAATGTCCAGAGCTGGAGGACAGGGAGTATATCGCCCGAAACGGCATAACCGAAAGCGTGATTACAAATTTTGTCATCGGCGAGGAAACTCACGTTTTTTACGGCGGGGACGGGTCGAGAATAAAGGTCGTCACAATGATAAACGGCGAAATTGAGAATTAATTAATAATTTTTTGTACGGTATTTTGTACCTCTGTAGGGGCGTATCCTGTATACGCCCGCTGTAACAAATAACCGTACAAACGGGCGGATACAGGATCCGCCCCTACAATCATGTAGTTAAAAACGTCCCCGATTAAAGGGACGTTTTTATTATAATTATTAATTTTACAGAAATTCGTGCATTGCGCTTTCGGCGCAGCGGTGGAGCTGCTCCTCGGTGAGGATATTGCTGCCCCGCTTTATAACCGCACCCTGCACGTAGTCGGGAAGAGAGGCGAAGTAAATTTTTGCCGTTTCGCAGCCCGCAAGCAGGCTGTCAAGATTATCATATTTTCTCATAAAAAAGTTTTCCTTTCAAATTTTTGAAAATAGTTTTTGCTGCGTTTGAGAAAAATATGTTACGGTTTTTGAATTTCCGTTAAATACATTTTTATTTTACAGACTGCGAAATATTTTTTGCATTTTATAAAGAAATTTACTTGAATTTATTGCATAAAATTGCGTACCTCTTCCGCCCGAGCCTTGCCCATTTCATAGCCGATTTGCCACGTCTCGCGGAGGACTTTTTCGTCCTTTTCAAAGCTGTCCAAAGCGTGCGGGGGACGGAAAATTATCGCTTTGCCCCGCTTTTCAAGCTCTCGGCAGAATTCAAGCTGCTTGTTGTAAAGTTTGTGCCGCGTTAATAAAAGCATTTCCATTTGGGGGTATTTGCGTTTTATGACTTGGCTCATGGCAATGTTGCCCTTGCCGCACTTTTTTACGAAACCCTCGGGTTGGGTGAGGATTATGACAGTCCGGGAGCAGCCGTCCTTTAACGCCTGTTTAACGCAGATTGGGGAGGCAAGTCCGCCGTCGAAGTAGGGTTTGCCGTCGATTTCGATAGCGGGGAAGTACCCCGGAATGGCGCAGGTTGCCCGCAGGGACATAAAATTTTCGCCGTCGTCCTGAATATTTTTAAATTCGGCTTTGCCTGTTTCGGCGTTGGTTACGCCAACGAGGCAAGTCCCGCTGTAGTTTCGGAAAGTCTCGAAATCAAAGGGGACGAGCTTTTGGGGGATTTCGCCGAAAACGAAGTCCAGCCCGAACATGCTGCGGCATTTTTTGTAGTTGCCGAAACCTATGTAACGCTTGTCGTTGCGGTATTTTTCGAGAATGTCGATGTTGCGGGCGAACTGCTTTGACACGTAGGACGCGCCGTTTGAGATACCCGCCGAGACCCCAACGATGTAGGGGAACTCGATGCCCTCCTCGATAAAAGCGTCCATAACCCCCGCCGAAAAGATACCCCGAAAAGTTCCGCCCTCCAAAACAAGACCCGTCATAAAATCATTCCTTTTTTAAAAATCTCATTAAAAATATTGTACCACATTTTTTGTTTTTTTGCAACTGTTTGGGAAAATTTTTTGTACAGCGGCATTTTTTGTGCTCTAAATTATTATTTAGCGTACGCATCGGCGGTTTAGCAACCCATAGTTTATAGTATCTAACCAAAAGCCCTTTAGGCAAGTAAAAAGTTCGCCAGCCTTTCAAGGCTGCGGGGTCGAGGGGCTGCGCCCCCGTCGCGCTCCGCAGAGCGCGAAACTCCCCTTTCGTTCTGAACGG
>JAMPDU010000204.1 GCA_023665505.1 Ruminococcus sp. | reverse complement strand
GGGGTTTCCCCGCCCGAGGTACGTGACAGCGGGACGGGAAACCCGTCCCCTACAACAGCACAAAAAACGTACAAAAATTATTAATTATTAATTAAATAAATATTAATAACCTCAATCCCCTTTTTGACCGCGAGGCGAACGACCTGCGCGGTGCTGCCGCCGATAAGCTTTTCATTGTAATAGCAAAAACACCTGTCAGCCGCCTCCACAAGCCGCATATCACGTATCTTCACGCAGCCGTCGAAGTACTCCTCGGAAATTATTTCCACACTGTCCGCCGAGTTCATAATTTTGTAATAAACCTCCCGCCTGCTGTCGTTCCACCGGGCGGTCTGCTCACGGGCGGGGCAGGGCAGAATAAGGTGCAGCTTGATATGAGGGTACTTTTTACGCAGTTTCAGCACCGCAAGCCCGCACATTGTCTCCCACCCGTAAGCTCCCCCCGAGTAAAAATCCGTCACCCCCGCGTCTATAAGAGCTTTAAGCTCTTTTTTTATTGTATTTTCCAGATTTCTTGTGGACTTTATCCGCTTGTGTCCCGTAAAGCAGCAGTTCAAACGGCTCATCTCCCGATAACAAATTTCCCTTGACTTTTTCCGTCATTTTAAAACATTTAATCGCCTTATATTTGATTATAACATATTTTGTATGTTATTTCAAGAGAATAAACATATTTTATTTGAGTATACCCGACAAAATTTGCTGTATTATAGTTCTATAGCGCAAAATTATGGAGGTATGGAAAATGTATGAAAATTTTGTCAGGGACAGAATAACCTGTCTCCGCCTGCAAAAAGGCGTGTCGGAATATAAAATGAGCTACGATTTGGGGCACAGCAGGGGGTACATCTACAACATATCCTCGGGGAAGTCCCTGCCGCCGCTTAGCGAGCTTTTCGCCATATGCGAGTATTTCGGCATAACCCCCGCGGAGTTTTTCGATGATACCGTAAGCCGTCCCGAGCTGCTGCAAAAGGCTTTGGAGGGAATGAAACGGCTTGACGAAAGCGATATGAAACTGGTTCTGGAATTAATTGACAGGCTGGGCGGGTAAATTTATATGTAAAAAATCGCTTTTTCGCTTGACAAAGGCGGGAAAATGCTATATAATAAAACTTTAGAGTAATTATTTTAAATTATATGCGGTAAACCGTAAAATTCTTGCTTTTTAATTTCTTAATGCGGAAAAAAGGGCGGTATTTTGCGTTTTGCTCCGATAGGAAAGGATTTGTGTGCAATGGCTGTAAAAAAAGTCAGAATGTCCGCCGAGGGCTACAAAAAAATGGAACAGGAGCTGGAGTACCTCATTACCGTAAGGCGCGCGGAGGTCGCTCAAAAGCTTAAAGAGGCAAGGGCGTTCGGAGACCTTTCCGAAAACGCCGAGTACGACGAGGCTAAGAACGAACAGGGTATTCTCGAGGCTAAAATCCAGGAAATGGAAATGACCATCGCCAACGCTGTCGTTGTTGACGAGTCCGAGCTTTCCAACGACGAGGTTGAGGTTGGTACCGTCGTTACCCTTAAGGATTTGGAGCTTGACGAGGAAATGACCCTCCAGATAGTAGGCTCTACCGAGGCTGACCCCGATAACAACAAAATCTCCGAGGACGCCCCTATCGGCATTGCCGTCCTTAAAAAGAAAGTCGGGGACGTGGTTGAGGTTGAGGCGCCTATCGGTACTATCAGAATGGAAATTCTCGGTATCGGGGTAAATCAGCAATAACAGGCAGTAAACTTTACAACAGATTATACCGAAAGGAATGTAAAATATGTCGGAAGAAAATCAGGTAAACGCAGCACGTTCAGGGCAAACTCCCGAGGAGGAGCAGACCGAACAGGATATTCACATTTTAAAGAAGATACGGATTGAAAAGCTGGAGGAGCTTAAGTCCCAAAACAAAAACCCTTACGAGATAACAAAGTTTGACTTTTCTGTTCTGAACGCGGATTTGCGGAAGGCTTACGAGGAAACCGAGGCTAAGGCTAAGGCGGAATCCGACGGCGACGAGGAAAAGTTTAAAGCCGCCCTCGAAAATTCCCGGATAAACGTCAAAATCGCGGGGCGTATCATGTCGTGGCGGGATATGGGCAAGGCTAACTTTATCGACGTGCGGGACGGCAGCGACCGCATGCAGGTGTACGTCCGCATGAACGACATCGGCGAGGAGGAATTCGCCGAGTTTAAGAAGTGGGACATCGGCGACATCGTGGGCGTTGAGGGTTTCGCGTTCCGCACCCGCAAGGGGGAAATTTCCGTACACGCGCGGAAAATCCAGCTGCTGTCGAAATCCCTGCTGCCCCTGCCCGAAAAGTGGCACGGCTTAAAAGACCAGGATATGCGCTACCGTCAGCGTTACGTCGACCTTATCTGCAACCCCGAGGTTAAGCAGACCTTTGTGAACAGGAGCAGAATTCTCCGCGAAATACGCAATTTCCTTGACAGCAGGGGCTATCTGGAGGTTGACACACCCGTCCTCCACACCCTTGAAATAGGCGCGGCGGCGCGCCCGTTCAAGACCCACCACAACGCCCTCGACCTTGATATGTACCTCCGCATCGAGACGGAGCTGTACCTCAAACGCCTTATCGTGGGCGGCTTTGACAGGGTTTACGAGGTTGGACGGATTTTCCGCAACGAGGGTATGGATACCTCTCACAACCCCGAGTTTACCACAATCGAGATGTATCAGGCGTACACCGACTACTTCGGAATGATGGACTTGATTGAGGAAATGTACCGGGAGCTTACGCTGAAAATCTGCGGCAAGGGGGTTATTTCCTATCAGGGCACGGAGATTGATATGGAGTCCCCTTGGGAGCGGCTGACGATGATTGAGGCGGTTAAGAAGTACGCGGGTGTGGACTACAACGACTGGGCGGACGACGCGGCGGCACGGGCTTGCGCGAAGTCCAAAGGGGTTGAGGTCGACGAGGGCGAGAACGCCACTAAGGGGCACGTGCTTATAGCTTTCTTTGACGCGTTTGTGGAGGAAAAACTGGTGCAGCCGACGATTATTTACGACTACCCCGTGGAGAACTCGCCGCTTGCTAAGAGAAAGCCGACAGACCCCGCTTTTACCGAGCGTTTTGAGTACTTTATCTACTGCCGCGAAATGGGCAACGCGTTCTCGGAGCTTAACGACCCGATAGACCAGCGGGAGCGTTTCGTAAAACAGGCGGAGGCAAAACGTGCGCAGGGTGCGAACGCCTCGGTGGACGAGGATTTCGTCACGGCTTTGGAGTACGGCATGCCCCCCACGGGCGGACTGGGTTTCGGGCTTGACAGGCTTGTGATGCTGCTTACGGACAGCGCGTCCATACGTGACGTGTTGCTGTTCCCGACTATGAAACCGATTGAATGATAATTTATAATTAATAATTAATAATTAATAATTTTTCCGTAACCGTTAAATGAAATAAACCCGCTGACAAATTTCTGTCGGCGGGTTTAATTTAT
>JAMPDU010000203.1 GCA_023665505.1 Ruminococcus sp. | reverse complement strand
TTGCTAACCTATATGTATATTTTAACATTTAATTCGATTGTTTGTCAAGTATAACTTTTTGTAAAAAACATAATCGCAGCAAATATTTTATCAAAATTTTTTGTGTAAAATATAGAAACGGCAAACATTCCCTTGACAAATTAAACTATATGATTTATAATAATACCGTTATCAATAATACTATTATTGATGTTTATATATAAAGGAATGATAAATATGGCGGTAAAAAACCGTTTGCTTGACGATAAAATAATAAAATCCGCTTGGAATGAATTTACGGAAAAAGGCTTTCAAAATGCGTCTTTGCACAAAATTGCGAACAGTGCGGGAATTACAACAGGTGCTCTGTACACGCGATATAAAAGCAAGGACGAGCTGTTTTGCAGCTTGGTGGAAAACGCCGTTTTTTCTCTTATCGAAAAAGCCGAAACATTGAAGGAAATGTATTATTCCGTCCAAAAGATCGGAGATACAAAAGAACTTTTCCGTGTTATAGACTGTGAAAAAAGAGAATATCTTGACGTTCTTTTTGAATATTACGACGAGTGCAAATTGCTTTTCTGCCGCAGTACGGGCAGCAGCGCGGAAAAAATTATCAAGCAAATGTCGGAAACAAAAGTCCGCCAAACGGTTGAATATATAAAGGAAATTTCGGTGCGTCCGCTAAATATGAACGGCATTGAAATGATAATAACGGGGCAGCTTAATTTTTATCAAATGATTTTGGAAAACGGATATACCAAGGAACAAGCCTTTTCCTGTATGGACACGGTAAACACTTTTTTTGAGGCGGGTTGGCGCGCCTTATTGGAAAAGAGTACAAAATAAATAGTATTTTTATACGCATTAGTTAGCGTACACTAACATATTATTTTAAAGGCGGTGAGAAAATGTCAGGCAATAAAATTATTGCGGAATTTAAATTTGATTTTACCTATGGAAATGAGGCTCTGCCTGCGCTTGACGGCATATGCGGCAGCATTGAGAGGGGCAAATGTATCGTGCTATGCGGTGGCAGCGGCTGCGGGAAATCCACATTGCTGCGCTGCATAAATCATTTAATTCCGCAGTTTTACGAGGGCGAATTAAAAGGCTTTTGCAACATAAACGGCAATAACGCCGACGGTATGTCAATAGGCGAAATCGGCAGGATTGCCGCGTCGGTTTTTCAAAACCCGAGAAGTCATTTTTTCACGGTAAGCAGCTCCTCTGAAGTGGCTTTCGGACTTGAAAATCACGGGATTTCCCACGCTGAAATTGTGCGTAAAGTTGACGATGCTTTCCGCGTTTTCGGGCTTGAAAAATTAAAAGACCGCAGCGTACACGAATTGTCAAGCGGTGAACGTCAGCTTGTTGCAATTTTGTCGGCGTGGGCAATGGATACGGAAATTTTTCTGCTGGACGAACCCACCGCAAACCTTGATTACGCGGCAATAAATCAATTAAAAAATTTGCTGGGAAACCTAAAACGCAAGGGAAAAACTTTATTGCTCAGCGAACACAGACTGCACTATTTAAACGGTGTTGCCGACGAGTATTGGGTGATGTCCAAAGGAAAAATTCTGCGGAAAATTACCGCGGAGGATATGCAGGAAATTTCGGAAAACGAATGTAAAAAATTAATGCTCCGTTCGGTGAATTTAAAAAATCTTGAGATTGAAAATAATTTGAATTTCAAGGTAAATAAAAATAACGAATTTTCCGTAAAAAATCTTTGCTGCTCATACAAAAAAAGCGGGGAAATTTTATCCGGCGCAGCACTTTCCGCGCATACGGGAGAAATTGTCGGAATTATCGGTTCCAACGGCAGCGGAAAAACTACCCTCGGGAAAGCGGCGGCGGGACTTTTAAAGCCGTCGGAAGGTGAAATATTGTACAACGGTTTGCCGCTCAAATCAAAGGAATTGCTGAAAAATGTGATGTTCGTAATGCAGGAAACCGAGTTTCAGTTTTTTACAAATTCGGTTGAAAACGAACTGCGTTACGGCAGAAAAATTACTCCCGAGCTTAACGCGGAAATTGAAATGCTCCTAAAAAAATTCGGTATGCTTGAATACCGCGGCAGACACCCTTTTTCCCTTTCGGGAGGACAAATGCAGAAACTTTCGCTGATGCTTGCTTATCTTTCGGAAAAAAGCGTGATAATTCTTGACGAACCCACCGCCGGGCTTGACGCGGAAAGTCTGCGGGAATGTGCGGAATTAATAAATCAAATGCGGAAAAATAAAATTATTTTTATTATTACTCACGACGTTGAACTGATTGCAATGCTTTGCACGAAATGTGTCTGCATCGCGAACGGCAGGGTTTCGGAGGAAATTATTCTTAAAGAAAAAAGCGACTTGAATTTTTTAATTGATTATATGGAAAATAATTTTAAAATGTCAGATAATTGCAGAAAAATAAAAAATTTTTCCGCAAAAAAACATTGCGACCCAAGGACAAAATTGCTGATAATTCTCGCGGTAATGGCGGCTGCCGCGACCGCAAATGCACGGCTTATTCTTACCACGGCAATTGCCGTAACCGCTCTCGCTTTTTTTGAGGGATTTTATTTTTCGGCAATTTTCGGCGCGTTTGCAATGATTTTATTGACCGTTTTGGGCGGAATATTTCCCGGGACAATGTGGTCTTTTCTTGCAAGTTTTGTGCCAAGACTTATATCGCCGTGTTTAGGCATAGAAACAATTATCGGGCAGGACGAGGCGTCCCGAACGCTGACTGCGTTACGGAAAATACACGTCCCCGAAACGCTTATAATGATATGTTCGGTGGTATTTCGATTTTTTCCCGTGCTTTCAAACGATATTAAATTGCTGTCCCAATCGCTGAAAACAAGAGGGGTATTTACCACGTTCCGCGAAAAAATTCTCGCCCTGCCCGAGTACATAGAAATACTGCTTGTGCCCATGGCTCTGCGGGTAATCCGCATTGCGGAAACCTTGTCCGCGTCCGCCGAAACAAGGGGTATCGCGCTTAAATGCAAACGCAGCTCATATTTATCATTGCGTTTCACGGCGGCGGACTTTATTTTTCTTTTTATTCTCGCGCTTTCAATTGCCGCGGGTCTGATAAAATAATTATTTAAAACAATTAATTTGGAGGTTAATTTATGAACACAGTTAAAAACAATTCTCAAAAGCTTAAAGTCAAAGATATTATTACGGCAACTCTTTTGTCGCTCATTAATGTTGTAATTTTTTTCGCAAGCTCGCTGCTGTATATGACGCCAGTCACAATTGCGCTTATGCCCGTTATTTTTTCGCTTGTCGAGGGAATTATATTTTTTATGATTGGCGTTCGCGTAAAGAAAAAAGGCGCGGTGCTGATTTACTGCATTGTGCGCGGCTGTATTTTCGGCGGATTTCTGCCATATATTATTCTGTATTTTATTGCGGGAATTATCGCGGAAATTATTTTATGGAAAACAGGTTACGGCAGCACAAAAGGTCTTACGGCGGGGTA
>JAMPDU010000202.1 GCA_023665505.1 Ruminococcus sp. | reverse complement strand
AGAACTCCAGCATAAGCGCGGGGCGTATTCTTTTCCCCCCCACCGAAAGTGAGTACCACATCGCCTCAACAACGCTTTTTTTGCAGTACTCGTTATTGGCGGCGTTTTCTTTGAGACGTTCAAGCTCGGCGTTTGTCATTGCCGCAAGCTCCTCAAGGCGAGCCTTTGCGCTTTCGGAAAAGGTAAAACTTTCCATAATCAATCCCCCGTTTCCCCGTCCCCGTCGGCAACCGTCACAAGCAGCTCCGCCTGTTCAAGCTGTTTTCGGCAGCTGCCCAACAGAGCCGCTCCCTCACGGTATATTTCTATTGCCTCCTCCAGGGAGGTTTCGTTGTTTTCGAGCTTTTCAATAATTTCGTCAAGCCTTTTAACAGATTGTTCAAATTTCATTTTCCGTTTCCTCTTTTCGCACAATTTTCGCAAATGCCGTGCCGTCCGACATTCTTACGCTTATTTCGTCCCCCGCCGACAACGCCTTTACCGAATTGACAAGCCGTTCCCCCCTGTAAACGAGAGAGTACCCCCTGCTTAGCGTTTTAAGGGGACTTAGGCTTTCCAGCAAAGCCGCTCTTTCGGCAATTTCTCCCCCGAATTTTTGCAGCTTTATGCTGTACGCGGCGTTCATAGCCTTTTCCGAGTTGGAAATTTTTTCCCCCAACGCTGAAAGTTTTCCCGCAGGAGAAACCGTTTCAAGCCGTTCGGCAAGTCTTGAAAGCCTGTACATTCTCGTTTCCAAAGCCGCAAGAGCCGCTTTGTTAAGGAGTTTTTCCGCGGCGTTCAGCCTGTCGAAAAGCACGCTTATGTCGGGAGCGGCAAGTTCCGCCGCCGCCGAAGGGGTCGCCGCCCGCAAATCCGCCGCGTAGTCGGCAATGGAGGTATCGGTTTCGTGCCCCACCGCGGAAATTATCGGCGTATTGCAGGCGTAAATACTTCTTGCCACCATTTCTGTGTTGAACGCCGCCAAGTCCTCGGGAGAACCGCCGCCCCTGCCGCATATTATCAGGTCAAGCCCCGCGCCGTCCGCCTGCGCCACGGCTTTGCAAATTGACGCGGGAGCGTTCTCCCCTTGAACCAGCGCGGGGAAAACCGTTACCTCCGCAATGGGATAACGCCGCGAAAGTATTTTCAGCATATCCTGCAAAGCCGCCGCGTCCAAAGATGTGACAATACCGATTTTGGCGGGCATTGGCGGTATGGGCTTTTTATGCTCGGGACTGAAAATTCCCTCCGCCGCAAGACGTTCTTTCAGCTGCTCAAAGGCAAGGTACAACGCCCCCAAGCCGTCGGGCTGCATATCCGTCACATAAAGCTGGTACGCCCCGTCACGCTCGTAAACCCGTACGTCCGCCGAAACAATGACTTTCATTCCGCTTGACGGCTCAAACATAAGCCTGCCCGCGTTTCCGCTGAACATCACCGCTTTTATGGAAGTCTCGCTGTCTTTCAAAGTGAAGTACAGATGCCCCGTCTTGTTGTGGCGGGTAAAATTGGAAATTTCTCCCGAAACAAGTCTGCCCTGCAATTTCCTGTCGCCCCTTATCATTGAGGCAACATACCTGTTAATTTGTGAAACCGTCAGAATACCGCTCATATTTTTTGTCCTTTCCGTAAACGAAGTGCCGCGAAAACCGCCGTCCCCGCCCCGTTGTCGCAGGAAAACTCGGGTTCTGCGAAAAACGCGTTAAATTCGCTTTCAAGCTGTTTTCTTATAATTTTGTCGGACATTACTCCCCCCGCGAAAACTATCGCGAGATTTCCGTATTTTTCCAAAGCAGACAGGGTCATACCCCGAACCGCCGCGTAAATGTACCGCAAACAGTACGCCGCAATATCCTCGGGAGGCTCTCCATCCGCAAGCATTTTTGCGCACTTGTTTTCCACACCCGAAAGACAGCAGTTTCCGTCTTTTAAAACAGACTTTATCTTGAAATTTTTCCCGCTTTTTTCCGCAAGCTCCTCAAGCTGTTTTCCGCAGGGGAATTTCAGCCCCAGCATTACCCCTACCCGGTCAACGGCTTGTCCCGCCTTAAGGTCGAGAGACGCGCCTATCTCGGTTATTTTCAGAATATTTTCCCTGTCGGGTTCAACAAGCAGACAGTCGGTAGTCCCCCCGCTGACGTGGAAAGCTATAAACCTTTCCCACACAAGGTCAAGCCTTTTAGCTGAGTAAAGCGCGGCAAGAATGTGCCCAACCTGATGAGAGGTCTTGAACAGCGGAATACGGTTCACCGCCGAAATTGTCTCCGCAAGCCCCTCGCCGCACAGAAAACAGGGCATATATGACCCGTCAACATTTCTCGGGCGGACGGATACTCCCACCGCCGCCGGGACTTCCCCGACGTCCTCAAAAAGCCTGCCCATAACAACGGGCAATTGCTTTGTGTGGTGGAAAACAGCGTCGCTCTGCCGCAAGCCAAGCTCCCCCTCTTTTACGGGCAGCAGAAGCTTTTCCTGCCGTATTTCGCCGCTTTCCGTATCGTACAAAGCCGCCGATGTGGTGTAGTTGCTTGTGTCTATTCCAAGTATCTTCATTGCTCCGCCTTTTCCCGACTTCTGTAAAACGCGCCCAGCAAGCCGTTGACGAACTGCACGTCCTGCTCAAAGGCGAATTTTTTTGTAAGTACCACTGCCTCGCTTATGGCGACGTTATCGGGGACGTTGTCGTCATAAAGCATTTCGTACAGCGCAATTCGCAGCACCGCCACCGAAACTTTCGGTATGCGGCTGAACTGTCTGCTCTCGCTGAATTTAGCGATAATGCCGTCGGTTTCCTCACTTTTTTCGTCAACGCTTTTGAACAGGCTTTCCACGTCCCCGTTCATTTCAAAATTATCAGCCTCGTAGGCGGATTCGATTATGTCCTCAGCCGTACCGTTACCGAAGAGCTTTTCAAAGGTCAGGAAAAAAACCGCCTCTCTGACTTCACTTCTTTTCATTTTACCAATCCTTTCCGCTATGGGAACAGCTCGAGGCAAGTCCCCCGCAGGAACTTGCCCGAACAGTTATTCGTTATCGAAAACTATGCCCTTTACAAAGACGTTCACCTTTGCCACGGCAATGCCCGTCATATTCTGAATGTCGTCTTTGACACGCTGCTGAATTTTCTCGGCGGTGTTTTTCACCCTGCAATTGCCGCTTACGTTTATTTCGGCGGAAACCTCCAGAGCATCGCCGTTTACCTTAACGCCCACGGCATATGGCGGCTCTTCCCTTGCGAAAAGATTGGAAAAGGAAGTTTTTCCCTTAACCAGTCCGCACACGCCCTCGACGCCGCTTATGGCAATTTCTGTAATTTTAGCGATAACGTCTTCGGATACTCTCACGTCGTTTACATTATTTTCCGTTTTTTTAGTCATATTGATTACCTCCGCAATTTTTCAGCTGACGGGTAAATCAATACCATTTTTTGTCAGCCTTTAAAAAAATTATGTATAATACTATTATACCAAATTTTTTTCAAAGACACAACTA
>JAMPDU010000201.1 GCA_023665505.1 Ruminococcus sp. | reverse complement strand
TCTCGACACCCGAATTAAGGCAACGGTTGCCTCCACGATGTACGATATGACCCGCGTAAACGCCAACGGCTATTTCGACGGCGAAAACACCGAGGAACAGCGTTACGAAAAGAAAAAGGCGTTAAACGCCCGGCGTCTCGCCGATTACAAAAGCGGAAATTACGCACTCGGCGGCGGCGTGGTTGACCCCCTCCCCGAGGACGCGCCGTTTTTTGTAAAAGATTATCACGATTACTACAAAACAAACCGCGGCTATCACGCCCGCTCCCTCAACTCAAACGGCGGCTGGAACGTTATCGGCTGTATGTCGTTCCTCAACCAGCCTATTTTGAAGTACAGCAATGAAATCCGCGGCGCGGTGCTGATTATGCACGGCGAAAAGGCGCACTCCTGCTATTTTTCAAAGGACGCTTTCGCCGATATGACAAGGGACAGCAAATATGCGGACAACAAGGAATTGCTTATCATTCCCGACGCGGTGCATACCGATTTATACGACGGCGGCGGAAAGAACGCAATTCCCTTTGATAAGCTGGCGGAATTTTTTACGGAAAATTTGAAATAAAATTACAAAAATTAAATAATATGGAGGAAAAATATGCGTTTGAAAAAATTATTTGAGATTTTTTTAGCGGTTTCTTTTATGCTGGGAATAACCGCCTGCGGAAATTCCCAACGTGAAAGCGGTACGGAAAATTCCGAAATAACCGCGGCAAAAGCGGCGGAAACCGTTACGGAAAAATCGGAAAACACGTCCGCCGAAAAGGAGGAAAATTCCTTGAAAAATAATATCGAATTTGATTTTGAAACCAAAACCGTCACCCTGAACAGCGGCTATGAAATGCCGATTTACGGCATTGGCACGTACAGCCTTGAGGGCGAGGTCTGCGTAAATTCCGTAACAGCCGCGCTGGAGAACGGCGTGCGGCTTATCGACACGGCGTATATGTACCACAACGAGGAAAGCGTGGGCGAGGCGGTGAGAAATTCGGGCGTGCCGAGGGAGGAAATTTTTGTTATAACAAAGCTTTATCCGAACCAGTTTTCCGACCCCGAGGCAGCCATTGAGCAAGCTCTCGAAAAGCTGGATATTGAATACATTGATATGATGCTCCTGCACCACCCCGGCACGGACGATGTAAAGGCGTACAAGGCTATGGAAAAGGCTGCCGCCGAGGGGAAAATCCGCTCGTTGGGGCTTTCAAACTGGTATGTTGAGGAACTGGAGGATTTCCTGCCGCAGGTGGAAATTACCCCCGCACTTGTGCAGAACGAAATTCACCCGTATTATCAGGAAAACGACGTTATTCCCTACATTCACGATTTGGGAATTGTTGTGCAGTGCTGGTATCCTCTGGGCGGCAGGGGTTACACAAAGGAGCTTTTGGGCAACGAGGTTATCGGGGAAATTGCCGAGGCGCACGGCAAATCGGCGGCGCAGGTCATTTTGCGGTGGGATTTGCAAAAGGGAGTTGTTGTAATTCCCGGTTCGAGCAACCCCGACCACATCAAGGAAAATACCGAGCTTTTCGACTTTGAGCTTACCGACGGGGAAATGGAGCGCATAAATGCTCTTGACCGCGGGGAGAAACATGATTGGTATTAGAGCGAAACCGGTTTATTAAATTTTTAACAAGCCTGTCCTCACATAAAGCAGCCTGAACGTCTCCCGCCCTTTCGGTGTAACTAAAGTCTGTGCGCCGTTCCATTGAGTTTTCTCGTTGAAACACTCTCTTACCTCGAAAAGTCCGTCGTTTTTGTCGGCATATGGCATAAGCTTGCCCATTTGGTCTTTGTAAATGTATTTTTTGTCGATAAGAAACTGTATAAACGCCCTTTCTTTTATACCGAACTGCTTTGCGGTTTCCCGAAAGCTCGTCAGCAGGCTGCGTTCAACAAGTTCGTCGAAATACTCGGCTTTGGGCTGCATTATCTGATTGTCAACGGTAAGCTGCGAGACTGTTATATGCAGACGTTTCAGCTCCTCGTCCGCAACCCTCAGCGCTCTTGCTATAACAGCCTGCGGGTTGTTGAACCGTTTCTCGGCGTCTATGAAATACTGCCGGCACTGTTTGCCCTTTTTGCTCCGCTGTATCATACAGATTTCCTTTGCCATTTCAATCGTGATTTGGTGGTCGGTCAATTCATCAGACATTTTGGAACCGTCTGTATGTTCCGCATTTTTGCGGAGCGTCACAAAATCTGAATTTTCGGCAAACCCGTACTCTTTCATACGTTCAAACCATTGTGTGTACGGTGTTCTTATTGATAAAGCTTTGTGCAAATCTCTGCCAAAGACTGTAGGCTGGTCGCTGTCGCAGTTGATTTTGATTAACTCGTTCATCTCATTGTTCATAAAAAACTCCTCTCAAAATACTTGACAAAGAAGTTTATCCGATGTATAATAAATTTCAGATAGAGTTTCTCTGTCGTGGTTTAAGCGCATTGTTTTCGTTGTCAGCGGGGCAATGCGCTTTGCTTATTTGTTTTGCTTTCTTTCCTTTATCAGCTTAACCATTTCCGCCACTTCTTTGTCTGTAAGGCTATCGACCAGTTCGGTAATAGGAGAAGATATATATGCGTTATGCGCCTTTAAATCATCAGTAACAACATCAATCATATATGACTGCAGCGATTTGCCTTCCTTTGTGGCATATGTTTTTACCGAATAATGGAAATCTTCGCTTACTCTTAAAGTAATATTTTTTATTTTCCTCACCTCCAACAATATTATAGCATGCATGCATTCTCTTGTCAATACTTTATACTGCAAAAAATTGCAAATATATAAAATATGTTTATTTGCAACAAAATAGCGTTTCAAAAACTGTCAAATCTAACAAAATAAGGCTGCAACATTGCGATATGTAAAATTTTAGCGGTATTTTGCAGTATTTTTATCTTACAAATTCATTCCAAAAATGGATTTAATTGGGAATATTGCAGCATTCGGAAAATGAAAAATAAAAAAGCCCTCATATTTCTACAAGAGCTTTTCCGGCTGCGGTGATACCCCGCTGGTGCCGCTAACCGGACTTGAAATGTCAACTGCAACTATTTTAGCTTTTGGCATAGTGCCAGCAAATGACGCATCTAAGCCATTTGAGGATATTTTGCTTTAGCCCGTTATCGTATTTTTTCGCAGTGTTTTCTATCCTTTAAGAACCAAATAAAGACCAAAATACATGGTGGCATATTTCCACAATATACAAATTATTCCAAATTTGACTTGCCTTTATAGCAAATATATTAAGATATATGGCAATTTTTGTCAAGCAGACAAAAATATCTCAAGTAAGGGACAGTTAGTGCTGTCTCAAAAAAAAAAAAAAAAAAAATTAAACGATAATGTGGTAGCTATATTATAGTTTATCACATTATCGTTTTTTTGTCAAGCCCTTGATTAACATATTGAGATAAATTCATAGGTTTTAACGGGTTACGTAGTCGGCTTGCGCCGCCTCGGGGTGGGGTTAAAGCAGTAAAA
>JAMPDU010000200.1 GCA_023665505.1 Ruminococcus sp. | reverse complement strand
AAAATTATTTTTAGAAATCCATATATTTCAGAACAGGGCGAAAGGAAGATTTTTATAGCAATTTATCATTTCAGCGTTAAAATTGTAAGCCGAGGAAAAGGCGCAAGTGCGGTTGCAAAGGCGGCGTACATATCGGGCGAAAAAATAAAAAATGAATATGATGGTGTAATTCACGATTACCGAAAAAAGCGGGAAATTGTACATAAAGAAATTATGCTGCCCGATAATGCACCGCCTAAATTTAAAAATCGTTCTGTATTGTGGAACTTTGTTGAAAAATCCGAAACTCGCAAAAACAGCCAAACCACAAGGCATATTGACGCGGCATTGCCTATTGAAATTTCCCGTGACGAACAGATTGATTTGGTACAAAAATTTTGTCAGCAATGTTTTATTGAGCGCGGAATGTGCGCTGATTTTGCAATTCACGATAAGGGGGACGGCAATCCTCACGTCCATATTTTGCTGACTACCCGCAATGTTTCAGAGCAGGGTTTTACAACAAAAAATCGTTCTTGGAACGATAAATCCTTGCTTGTTGAATGGCGGAAATTGTGGGCGGACTGGTGTAATCACAAGCTGTATTTTGTTTCAGATAAGCGTATCGACCACCGCAGTTATACAGCGCAAGGAATTGATAAAATCCCGCAAAAACATATTGGAACGGCGGCTTGCGCTATTGAGAAAAAAGGTTATCGCACCGACAAAGGTAGCTATAGCCGAAAAATAATTCTCGCAAATACAAATGCCGAAATTGAAAAAATCAATAATGAATTATTGGAATTAAATTTGGAAAAACGTTTTATCAAAAAAGAAATTATTGAAACGGAATTACACTGTTCTTTTTCCGAAACTTTCGGTATTGAAACAGATAAAATTCCCGATTTGAAAAAGTTTATTTTAGCACTTAATAATGAAAGAATTTTGCATACGATTAAAAACAGAAATGACGCTAAACAAGTTATATTTTTCTCAAACCGTGACAAAGAAAAAGTGAGCAATATTTTTAATGCAAGCAGTAAAAATAAATCCGTGAAAAAACATCATACACGTTAAATAGCTGTACATATTTTATGTTTGTGTCAGCAACAATTAAGAGAGGTCAAGGGGAAACTTCCCCTTGCGCACAAACAAACTCGCAGAAGTTTGTATAAGTGCGCCCTTCGGGATATTTGGGTGGCTTTGTGCACGATATAAAAGGTTGCTTGAAACGATTATGTGAGTTGTGCAGCAAAGTTTGAATAGCTTACGCCGCCCGAATATTCCGCTGTCAGTAAGCCGGCTTGCTCTTGTGAGCTTGAAATAGAAAAAGAAAGGATTTGATGTTTATGTCAAAGGCAAATAATGTAGCCGAAATGCAGTCAAGGCTTGCACGTTTAAATGAACGTGCAAAATCGGCTGAAAATGAATTAAAGAAACTGGAGGAGAAACGCAGGAAAATGCAGAATTTAATTTCTGCCGAGGAGCGTAAAAAACGCACACATAATTTGTGCGAAATAGGCGGTCTTGTGTACAAATACTTCGGTGAAAACCTCGCTCCAAACGAGTTTAAGAAAATGTTGGATTTTCTTTTTTCAATTGACAAGGTTCAGAATTTTGTTACCGATGAAAAGGGAAAAAGATTTTTGCAGGATAACTCGCCTGTTGTTATTTAAGAAAATACAAATTCCGCCGAAAAAATTATTGAAAATGATAATGCAAAAATTGAAAATGCGTAATGCAGGGAGGACACTTATTGAATAGAAAAAATATAAATTCAACAGTTAAAAATAGCATAATTGATATTCCCGACAATTGCAAAAATGATTTAATCAAAGCAATGAAAATCGGGTACTACAAAGAATTTTACAAGCAAGGTCTTATAACTGCCGAGCAGTTGGAAATGCTAATTGCAATGCAGTATAAAACCGTTAATTCAGCGGCATAAATAAATTCAGACTTCCCCTGCATATATGACTAATTTCTAAGGAAAAATTTGTACATATTACCACTTGCAATTTTATGTGGTAAAGTGTAAAATAATATATGCAGGGGATATGTCTAAAATCTAATCTGACGATTAGATTTGCATTCCCGATTATTCGGGAGAGGAGGTAAAATGAATAAAATAAAAGTTGCGGCATACTGCCGTGTTTCAACGGACTTTGACGACCAGTTAAATTTGCTTTCTGTGCAAATAAGCTACTTCACCGAGTACATAAATAATCACGAAAATTATGAATTGATTGAGGTGTATTACGATGAGGGTATAACTGGAACTTCCGTAAAAAAGCGTGACGGTTTTAACCGTATGATTTCCGATTGTGAAAACGGAAAAATTGATTTAATTCTCACAAAAGAAGTTTCGCGGTTTGCGAGAAATACGGTTGATACGCTTAATTACACACATCGGCTTTCGGAATTAAACGTCGGTGTAATATTTATGAACGACGGCATTGATACCCGTGATAAGGACGGGGAGTTAAGGCTTACGATTATGTCCTCAATAGCTCAAGAGGAAAGCAGAAAAATTTCCGAAAGAGTAAAATGGGGAATGAAACGCCGTATGGAAAAAGGCGTTGTTCTCGGTTGCGGACGGATTTACGGTTACAAAGTTATCGGTGGAAAACTTGAAATTGTTCCCGAGGAAGCGGAAATTGTAAAGGACATTTTTCATATGTATCTGTACGAGGGAAAAGGTTCGACTGCAATTGCTCACGAGCTTGACGAGCGCGGAATACCGACTTTAAAAAATCGGGTTTGGAGCGGTCAGCACGTCTTGAAAATTCTCAACAATGAAAAATATGTTGGGGATTTGACGCAATGGAAAGTTTATAAACCTAACGTTCTTGCCGAAAAAACTTTTATTAACCACGGTGAAAATCCCAACGCGCCCTTGATTACAGTTAAAAATCATCACGAGCCGATTGTTTCGAGAGAAGTTTTTGACGCTGTTCAGGAAGAGCGAAAACGATGCGGCTGGCTTACACGCGAGGGCAAAAAACATTCAAATAATTTTTGGCTGAGCGGTAAAATGGTTTGCGGGAAATGCGGTTACAGTTTTATTATGAGCCGCACGTCTAAAAATTCAAGTGTCGGTTTAAGGTGCAGAAACCGCGCACTTTACGGCAAAGAAAAGCACACCGCAATTAACGGCGAACTGCTTGGCTGTGACGCGCATACCGTTGACGAAAGAATTGTTGCGGCGGCAATGAAAAATATTTTGGGACAAATAAATGAATTTCGTCCCGTTCTCGAAAAGCAGATGATTGAGGAAATTCAAAATATTCAGCTTGTTCAAAAAGATGTTGATGTTGCTCCGCTGAAACAGGAAATTTCAAAGCTGGAAAATAAAAAGCACAAGGCGATTGACCTTATGCTTGATGAATTAATTTCCAAAGAAGATTTGAAAAAACAGACGGAAATTTACGACAAAGAAATTGCAAAAATTACAGAAGAAATAGCTCGAAATCAAGATATTTCGGCTCGGCAAAATACTCAAATGGCAGAAATAAAAAAGGCTGTTGAGTATATGCAAAAGCTGTCGGACTGCAATTCGGAGAGTAAAGAACTTTATCGCTCTTTATTAAAACAGATCGTTGTTCCCGATTATGGTGTTCTTAATATTTTTTTAAACGGCGTGCCATTTGGATTTGATATTAGGTACACCACTTTGAAAGCGCCGAGGAAAGGCATTTATGACATTGTTATCAATTCCTGCGAGATTATTTTTTGAATGTGTTTTTGGGAATGGATAGTAAAACTCGTTAAATATGTTCTTGAACGG
>JAMPDU010000001.1:48616-76408 GCA_023665505.1 Ruminococcus sp. | reverse complement strand
CCTTATAGGAAACCTTTGCGGAAACATGCAAGGCTTTGCCCTTTACAAGCAGCTCGCGGCTTGCGGCGTACGCCTCGGCGAAAACAAGTCCCTCAACCTCGCCGCTCATGTCCTCAAAGTCCACAAAAGCCATTCGCGAACCGTTTTTCTGGGTGTGCTGCTTGACGTTCTGCGCCGTGCAGAAAAAGGAAAACTCGGCGTTATTTTTTATCGGCGAAGTCTCGTCAAAAAGCCGTGAAACCCTGTCCATTAAGCAAAGCTCGGAAAGCGGCGCGTAGCTTTGCAGCGGGTGTCCCGAAAGGTACATTCCGATAACTTCCTTTTCCATTTCAAGCAGCTCCCCAAGCGGGTACTCGGGGAAACGCTTTACTGAGGAAAAATTTTCCTCTCGGGCTGACATATCGAAAAAGTTGATTTGCCCCTCCATATTCCGCATTGAGTACGCCTGCACGCCGCTGAAAATACTCTCAAAATTTTCCAGCATTTCCCGCCTGTTCAGCCCGAACCCGTCGAACGCCCCGCATTTTATAAGACTTTCTACAGCACGTCGGTTCACGTCCTTGCCGCTGATACGTCTGCAAAAATTTTCCAGTGACGTAAATTTCCCGTCTCTTTTCCGCTCCTCGATAATCTCGTTAATGGAATTATATCCCAAATTCTTAACCGCCGCCAGCGCGAACCGAATACCCTTGTCCGTGGGGACGAACCCCGCCCCGCTCTCGTTCACGTCGGGGGTGAGGATTTTAACGCCCCGTTTGGAACACTCTTCCATATATTCCAAAATTTTCCCCGTACTGTCAAGCGCGGCAGTCATAAGCGCAGCCATATACTCCTTAAAGTAATGGCATTTCAAGTACGCCGTCTGATAGGCAACATGAGCGTACGCCGCCGCATGGGACTTGTTAAACGCGTAAGAGGCAAATCCCGACATCTCGTCAAAAATATCGTTGGCAATTTTTTCCTCAACGCCGTTTTTCTTAGCACCCTCGACGAAAACGCTCCGCTCCTTTTCCATAACGTCGGCTTTTTTCTTAGCCATGGCGCGGCGCACCAAGTCCGCCCGCCCGTAGGAGTACCCCGCCATTTTGCGGCAAATCTCCATAACCTGTTCCTGATAGACTATGCAGCCGTAGGTAACGTCCAAAATATCTTTAAGCAGCGGGTGCTTGTAGGTAACTTTCTGCGGGTTGTGCCTGCACTCGATATAGCGGGGTATGCTGTCCATAGGACCGGGGCGGTACAGCGAAATCACCGCAATCAAGTCCTCGATGGACTCGGGCTTAAGGCGGGTCAGCACCTGCCTCATGCCCGTACTTTCAAACTGGAAAACCCCCGCCGCGTCTCCCGCCGACATCATTTCGTAAACCCCGGGGTCGTCAATGGGAATTTTCTTTATGTCAAAATTCGGCTCAAACTCCCGCACGGAACGTTCCGCGTCCCGAATAACCGTAAGGTTGCGAAGTCCCAAAAAGTCGATTTTCAGCAAGCCGAGACTTTCCAGCACAGTCATCGTGTACTGGGTAACCACCGCCCCGCCGTTAAGCTGAACCGGGACGTACTCCCGCACGGGCAGGTCCGCGATAACAACCCCCGCCGCGTGAGTTGAGGCGTGACGGGGCATACCCTCGATTTTCGCCGCCGCGTCAATAAGCCGCTTTACGTCGAAATCGTTTTTGTACAGCTCCGCAAGGTCGGCGTTTTCCTTTAACGCGCTTTCAAGGGTAACGTGCAGCCCGAAAGGTATCAGCTTTGAAACCCTGTCCGAAACCGAATAGGGGAGACCCATAACCCGCGCCACGTCCCGCACCGCCGCCTTTGCCGCCATTGTGCCGAAAGTGATAATCTGCGCCACCCTGTCCTCGCCGTACTTCCGCACAACATAGTCGATAACCCTCTGCCTGCCCTCATAGCAGAAATCAATGTCAAAGTCGGGCATGGAGACCCTTTCGGGGTTGAGAAACCTCTCAAAAAGCAGGTTATACCTCATAGGGTCGATGTCGGTAATCCCGATACAGTACGCCGCAAGGCTGCCCGCCCCCGAACCCCGCCCGGGACCCACGGGAATACCGTTGTCCTTAGCGTACTTAATAAAATCCCACACAATCAAATAGTAGTCCACATACCCCATTCGGGTTATAACGCCAAGCTCGTACTCCATTCTCTCGGCGTACTCTTTGGGAGGATTTTCCCCGTACCGCCTTTCCATACCCTCCGAGCAAAGCTTTCTCAGGTACGCCCCGTTGTCCGTAACATTTGGTACGGTAAATTTTGGGAGCTTAGTCTTGCCGAACTCAAAGGTGACGTTGCACATCTCCGCGATTTTCGCCGTGTTGTCAACGGCGTGAGGGACGTTGGCGAAAAGCTCCCGCATCTCCTCCTCCGACTTCATATAGAACTCGTCCGTGGGGAACGAAAGTGGATTAGGCTCGCTTAAAAGGGTGTTTGTCTGAATGGCGATAAGCGTACGCTGAACGTCCGCGTCCTCCTTTAAAATATAGTGGGCGTCGTTTGTTGCGGCGAGGGGAATACCCGTCTCCGCCGAAAGCCTGTACAAAAGGGGAAGTATACGCATTTCCTCGGGAATACCGTGGTTCTGCACCTCGATATAGTAGTTGCCCTCACCAAAAATTTCCAAATATTTCAAGGCGATTTCTTTGGCATTGTCAAACTCGCCGTTAGCAAGCTTACGGGGGATTTCTCCTGCCAAACACCCCGACAGCGCGATAATTCCCTCATGATATTCTTTCAGCAAGTCCAAGTCCACCCTCGGCTTGTTGTAGAACCCCTCGGTGTACCCGTATGAAACCAGCTTGATAAGATTTTGATACCCCCCGTTGTCCCTGCACAAAAGCACAAGATGATAAGGCTTGCCGTCCTGCCCGTGGATTTTGTCGAACCTCGTCCGCGGGGCGACGTACACCTCGCAGCCGATTATGGGCTTTATGCCCTGCGCGGCAGCCTCCCGGTAAAAATCCACCGCCGCGTACATACAGCCGTGGTCGGTGACGGCGACAGCGGTCTGCCCAAGCTCCTTTGCCCGCGAAACAAGCCGCCCGATACGGCAAGCCCCGTCAAGCAAGCTGTATTCGCTGTGCAGGTGAAGATGAACGAAAGCCATAAAATTTTCCCTTTCAAAATAAAAATATTTTCAGACTGTAAAAAATCCGTTTCAAATTTGCAGGGGACGGGTTTCCCGTCCCGCAAGGCTGAGCCTTGACCCATATCGCGGGCGGGAAAACCCCGCCCCTACAGAAACGTATAGAATTTACCGCCGTTTTTGAGAACCCGAATATTTCAGCCGCCCTTTTCCTCCCGTAACTTCTCCGCAATTTCCGAAATCCGTTTCAGCCTGTGGTTCGCCCCCGACCGCCCCAGCGGCTTGTCCAAAGCCTCCCCAAGCTCCCGCAGGGACATTTCGGGGTACTCCCTGCGCAGTTCCGCTATGTTAATCAAATCCTCGGGAAGATTTTCCAGCCCGACGGTTTCCGCGATATACTCAATATCCTCAATCTGCTTGCCCGAGGCTTTCAAAGTCCTCTCAATGTTCGCCGAATCGCAGTTGGCAATGCGGTTAGCCTTGTTGCGGACGTCCTTGTAAATTTTCACGTTCATAAGGTCAATGCTGCTCATAGTCGCCCCCATAAGGGTCAGCAAGTCCTCTATAGCCTCGCTCCCCTTAAGGTAGATAACATACATATTTTTCCTTTCGGTGTACTTCGCGTTAATTCCCACCGAAACAAGCAGCTTAGCCAAATCCTCCGCAAGCTCCCGGTAGGGAACTGCAAATTCCAAATGATACTCCTTGATAGGCTCGGTAACGCTTCCGCAGGACAGAAACGCCCCCGCGATAAAGGCGTAAACGCTGTTGTTGCCGATAATGTCCTCTTGAATGCGGTGTATCAGAGTACGGCTTGAAATTCTGTATCGGTAAATAATCTCCTCCCGAAAATGCTCCGAGGGAATACTAAGCGAGTAAAGCGCGCCCCCCGACTTCTTTTCGTTTTTGGAGACTTCGGCAATATTTTTCCCGCCCAGCACGTCGTCCGTCAATTTTCCGAAAAACTCGCAGACCTGTTCGTTTTCCGTCTGAAAAACAATGCGGTCGGGAGAAAAATTCCTGCAAAACAGCAGCATTCCGTACAAACAGCAGTATTTTCTGTCCTTGTCGGTAATAACCGAGCAAAGCTCCTTTTTTACAGAGTGTGAGAAAGACATTTTTTCAGCTCCCGTCTCTATTTGTTTATATCTCTGTGACTAATCCTGCACCGAATTTTTTTATCCGAAAGATATTTAAAAAGAGTTTCCGCAAAAGTAACGCTCCTATGCTTGCCCCCCGTGCACCCGAAAGCAATCACAAGCTGACTCTTGCCCTCGTGAATGTACAGCGGAATAAGGAAGTCCAGCAAATCCTCCAGCTTTTTCACAAGCT
The DNA here is from genome assembly GCA_023665505.1 of Ruminococcus sp. Lineage (GTDB taxonomy): Bacteria > Bacillota > Clostridia > Oscillospirales > Ruminococcaceae > RGIG8773. The sequence goes on along the minus strand of JAMPDU010000001.1, from coordinate 71,979 downwards.
CCCGGGACTGCTCAAAGCTGAGCACATAATCGCTTACGCAGCTTTCCGTCCCCGTGTGATGTTTCAGCTCGGGAATATAAAACGGGTTCGGCAGACACCTCACGTCGAAAACCAAGTCTGCCTCCCGGGACACCCCGTACTTGTACCCGAAAGACATAACCTTAACCACCATGCTGTCGTTGGGGTTGTCGAGAAACAGCGAATAAACCGTCTCTTTCAGCTGATTTATGGACAAATCCGAAGTGTCGATGTAAAAATCCGCCCTGCCCCGAACATTTTCCAGCATTTTCCTCTCCGTATCTATTGCGGACTGCAAACTGCCGTGACACTGTTCGTCGAGAGGGTGCTTGCGCCGCGTTTCTTTGTACCGCTTTATCAGCACCTCGTCGCTTGCGTCCAAAAACAGTATGGACGTGTCAAGCCTGTTGCTTTTCAGGTAATTCAGACCCTCGTCAAGCTCCAAAAAAAGCTCTCCGCCCCGAATATCCGTAACAATGGCAACCTTGCTCATCTGCCCGTTGCTTTTGCAGATTTCCGCGAATTTCGGAATAAGCTGCGGCGGAATATTGTCAATGCAGTAGTACCCGATGTCCTCCAAAACGTTTACCGCCCCGGATTTTCCCGACCCCGAAAGCCCCGTCACTATCAGAAATTTCATATTCAGTCCTCCTTTTTATCGCTGATTATCAGCGGCTCGCATTCAAGAACGTACCCCGTCTTTTCCCGCACCGCGTCCTTGACAAGCCCAATTAATTCCATAAGCTCCCCAAAACTTGCGTTGCCCTTGTTTACGACGAAACCGCTGTGCTTTTCGCTGACCTCCGCGTCCCCGACGTGCACGCCCTTTAACCCGCACTGCTCAATAAGTGCGGCTGCGTAATTCCCCTCGGGGCGTTTGAAAGTGCTGCCCGCGCTGGGGTACTCCAAAGGCTGCTTGGCGCGGCGTTTCTCCATAAGCTCCTCCATTTTGGCTTTTATGGCGGACTTTTCCCCCCGTTCCAGCGAAATTTCCGCCGTCAAAACAATCTCGCCGCTGTCGGTAAACCTACTGTGCCGATAGGAAAAATCAAGCTCCGAATTCTGGTAAACTTTAACATTTCCCCGCCTGTCCATAGCCCGCACCGAGGAAACAACGTTCGCCATCTCCCCGCCGTAAGCACCCGCGTTCATAAACACCGCCCCGCCTACCGTCCCGGGTATTCCGTAAGCAAATTCAAGACCCGTCAAACCCTGCTCCAAAGCGGCGGTACAGACCCGCGAAAGAGCTGCCCCCGCCTTGCAGACAAGGGTTTCCCCCCGAACGTCGATTTCGGAAAAATCTTTCCCCGAAAGGAAAACCACCCCCGAAATTCCCTCCGAATCCACAATAAGGTTCGACCCCTTGCCGAAAATGTAATAAGGCGCACCCAGCTCTTCCGCAAGAGGGATAAGCCGCAGAAAGCTCTCCTCGCCGTTCATATGCACCAAAAGGGGACACTTCCCGCCGATTTTAAAGGTAGTGCGTTCTTTCAGCGGCGCGTCCCTCTCGATTTTACAGCCGAGGGACAACGCCTCCGCCGCGATTTTTTCCGTGTAATTCATTCCCCAAATTCCTTTCTTGTCTGAAATTGAATAGTTGTAATTTTACTCTGCTTATACATTTTATTATAAGTATAGTGCTGTTATACGTATGCCGCCCCTTGATAGGGGCTTTGCCAATTAAAGGTATGTAATATTTTACTGCGGGGTAGAACACGGGTCAAGGCTCAGCCTTGAAAACATTTCCTCTTTTTTGGACTATGTACTCTTTCAGCCTGTCCCAATCCGCGTTAACCACCAGCTTTTCGGGGAAATCCTGTTCCGCCAAAAGCTCAAGGGACTTGTCAAATTTTCCCACCAAACCGCAGAAATGTGCGTCCGAATTGACAACTATTGGAATTTCAAATTTTTTACAAATTCTGATAACTTCCCGAAAATTGTCCGCCGTGCCTTTCCATTTTATGGAACTCTCATTTATTTCCACCAGCTTGCCGCATTCCTTGAATTTTTTAAGGCACTTTTCGTAGTCGAACTCATACCCAACGGTAGCGCAGTGCCCGATAACGTCCACATAGGGGTTCTCAGCAACGCCTAAGTAAAGCCGGGTTATCTCCTCGCGGGACGCCTTTTTCAGGTGGTTTCGGTGTATGGAGGCTATGACCCAGTCAAGGTTTTTGCACTCCTCTTGCGGGAAGTCGATAGTGCCGTCATAGCCGATAATGCTCGCCTCCGCGCCGAAAATGAGCGTAACCCCGCAAAGCTCCCTGGGAAGAGCTTTCCGCAGGTTGTGGAAGTGCCAAACGTGAGGTCCGTCGGTGGAGGCGGGTGTGTGGTCTGTTACGGCAAGGGCGGTAAGTCCCGCCTGCGCCGCAAACTGCGCCATTTCCAAAACCGTGGAATAGGCGTGTGTCGAGGCGATTGTGTGGGAATGGGTGTCTGCTATAATTTTCATTTAAATCTTCCTTTGAAATTTTACTTTTAATAAATTTGCTGCTCATTAAATGGTATTTATTGGATATGTTAATATTATGTACACATATAAAATACAAAATTTTAACCACATTTTTGAGTATTTTTGAAAAAAATTGCGAAAAACGAGTTAATTTTGCTCAAAAAAACTTAATTTTTATCAAAAAAAATATTCTGCACTTAACATAGTTAATTATTAACAAAGTTAATATATTTGACAAAATTATACAATTTAAATCGCATCAATAGATGTCCCACTTCTTGATAATTTCCTTGCGGTCCATATCAAGACCGAGGTTGTCAAGCAGTTCCTGTCCCGCGTTGTAGCCCATTTTCTTCTGACGGTTATTCATAGCCGCAACCTCGAGAATTACCGCCAAATTACGTCCCGGCTTAACGGGAATGGTTGTGCAGGGGACTTTCACGCCCAAAATCGAGGTGTACTCGCTGTCAACCCCCATTCTGTCGTAAACCTTTTCGCTGTCCCAAGGCTCAAGCTCAACAATCATGTCAATTTTTTCCGTGACCTTAATCGCGCCCATACCGAACAGGCGGCGGGCGTTGACAATGCCTATGCCGCGGATTTCCAGAAAATGCCTTATATTTTCGGGGGACGACCCCACAAGGCTGATGTTGGAAACACGCCGTATCTCCACCGCGTCGTCCGCCACAAGACGGTGCCCCCGTTTGATAAGTTCGACGGCGGTCTCGCTCTTGCCCACGCCGCTTTCGCCGAGAATTAACATTCCCTCGCCGTAAACCTCGATAAGTACGCCGTGGCGGGTGATACGGGGCGCAAGGTGCAGATTGAGGAACGCTATCAGCGCCGCCATAAAGCTGGAAGTGCTGTCCTTGCTGCGGAGCAGGGGGACTTCGTACTTCTGCGCAATCTCCACCATTTCGGGAAAATAGGGCAGCTCACGGGTAATAATCAGGGCGGGGATATGCTGCGCCATAAGCATATCAAGCCGTTCGTAACGGGTCTGCTCGTCGATGGTGGCAAGGTAGGCGAACTCCATTTTTCCCACAATTTGGATACGCTCGTTGTTGAAGTACTCATAAAAACCCATAAGCTGCAAGCCGGGGCGGTTAAGGTCGGTTTCGTCCACGGTCAGCTTGTAGGAGTCCTCGGGGAGATAGATAATTTCGAGATGAAATTCATCTATAACGGTTTGCAGGTCGACGTTGAATTTTTTTTCAGCCATTTTAATCAATTCCTTTCGGTTTTATGTTTTTGAAAACATACTTATTATCATTATACAGTAAATCGGCAAAAATATCAAGTGCAAAAACCGTTGTTTGGGTACAAAATATTCGGTACAAAAATTTTCGGAAAAATTTGCAAAAATCTATTGCTTTTTTGTGCATTTTGCGGTATAATGTTTTTATGTTTGACTTTTAAAAGGAGGAGTAATTATGGTTTCCGTGGGCTTTATAGGCGCGGGAAATATGGGTTTTGCCATTATAAAAGGTATTCACGGCAGCGGTATGTGCGAAAACGGCGAGGTTGAAATGCACGCTTTTTCGAGGAGTATCGCTCTGTACGCCTACGACCCCAACAGCGAGATGATGAAAAGGCTTAGTGAGTTTGGCGTATCACCCTGCGAAAGCGAAACGGAGCTTGTGGAGAAGTGCGATTACGTTTTTCTCGCGGTCAAGCCCCAGCAGCTTGAAACGGTGCTTAACAACGCAAAGGGCGCGTTTACCGATAAAAAGGTTATAATTTCCATTTGTGCGGGAATTACCGCCGAGTATATTCAGTCCCAGACCGTGCCGAACGCCAAGGTGGTTTTGGTTATGCCCAACACGCCGCTGCTGTTGGGTGAGGGCGCGTCCGCGCTGGCAAAAAACGGAAAGGTTTCGGCGGAGGAATTTGAATTTGTCAAGAACATTTTTGCCGCCTGCGGAAGGGTAGCTGTAGTCCCCGAAAACAAAATGAAGGAAATTATTGCCATAAATGGCAGCAGCCCCGCGTTTATTTACCTGTTCGCAAAGGCTTTTATCGACTACGCCGAAAAAGAGGGGATAGACCCCGACGCCGCGAAAGAGCTTTTCGCCCAGTCGCTGGTGGGTTCGGCGAAAATGATTACCGATTCGGGGTATACTATCGACGAGCTTATAAAAATGGTTTCCAGCCCCGGCGGCACGACCCTTGCGGGACTTGACGAGCTTTACGGCGGAAAACTTGAGAGTACCGTAAAAAAAGCCTGCGAAAGCTGTACGAGGAGAGCCTACGAATTATCCAAATAATGGCAAAATTTGTAAGTAATTTTTTGGGACTTGTCCGCATAGACTTTACTAAAATTAAAGTTTAAATGTAGAGGACGATAACTATGACGGACAATCATATCCCAAGGAGCAGAAAAAAAGATACCCTGCTGACCGCTCTTTCAGCGCTTTATTTCGCGGGCGTACTGGTGGGGGCGGCGCTTTACCGCACTTTGGGCGGCGAGCAGCTGTCGCTGTTTGACGGCATCGCGGGAAACTTTGTGGCGGGGCGGCTGTATCACACTTTTTGGCAAACTTTGGTAAATTCTTTCTCCGGGGCGTTTTTGCTGCTGCTGGTCTGCTTTTTGCTGGGACTTAGCGCGGCGGCGCAGCCTTTGGAACTGCTTGTCCCCTTTTTCCGCGGGCTGGGCGCGGGGGCGTCAATCGCGGGAATGTACGGCAGCTACGGTCTTGCAGGGGCGGGAGCGGCGGCGGTGCTTATCGTGCCAAACGCGGTGGCGACGGCGTTTGTGATGATTATTGCCGCGAGAGAGGCGATAAGGTTTTCGTTCGGGCTGTACCGGGCGGCTTTCGGCAGGAACACGCCCGGAGAGCCTATGGACATAAAGCTGTATTTTACAAAATTTGTTATTTTATGCGGAATTCTGGCAGTTTCGTCCCTGACGGACAGCCTGCTGACATTCGGTCTGGCGGGGGTTTGGACAAGCCTGCTGGGAATATAATACGTATAGGGGAATTAAAATTTAAAGGAGCTGCAAAATTTTGGCATTATTTGGTATGTATGATTACGAAAAAGCGGGACGGGGCGTTTCTAAAAACGAACCCAAAAAGAAAAGATTTTTCGCGTTTTTCGAGCTTTATTTTCGGTACTTTTGGAGGCTTGTCAGGCTGAATTTGCTGACGTTTCTGTTCTGTATTCCGATAGTGACGATAGGTCCCGCAATCGCGGGAATGACCAAGGTTATAAAGAATTACACCCTTGATAAAAACGCGTTTATTTTCCATGAGTTTTGGAAAGGATTTTCCCAAAACTGGAAACAGTCCGTGCCGGTGGGTTTGCTGGACGCGCTGTTTACGGTTTCGGCGGTGACGGCGTTTCAGGTGTACCCTCAAATGGCTGACGCGGCTGTTGAGGCGGGGGGCAGCGGTACGGTTTACACCGTGCTTTGCGTGCTGTCGGTAAGTTTCGCGCTGACTTTGCTGATGATGAATTTTTACATCATGCCCATGATTGTCGCCACTGACCTGTCGCTGAAAAATATTATCAAAAACAGCTTTTATCTCACCTGCGTGTGCCTTAAAAGGAACGTCTTAACCCTGCTGATTGTCGCGCTTATAGTGATAATGTTTGTGATTTTGGTTTTTACCGGCAGCGCGGCGGGGCTTTTGCTCATACCCGTTTGGGCGATTTCTTTCACGGGGTTTGTGATAATGTATAATTCTTACCCCATGATACAAAAATATGTTATAAACCCCTATTACGAGGAGCGGGGAATGGAAAATCCCGAGTACGACTACCTTAAGCCCCTTTCCGCCGAGGACAGCGTTTTTACCGATATGGGCGGGCAGGAAAACCCCGTGGAAAGCAAAAAAAAGAAAAAAGGAAAAATAATTTCATAAAAATACTTTACAAATGGATTTTTATGTGTTATAATTAATTTACCGTGCTTTTTGCACGGAAAAAAATCCCGTATACTTGGTTCGCGGATTAAGCCCTTAAACAGGGAACATGCCTGCCGCCTACTATGTTTGCGGAAAATATTTTTAAAGAGGTGTTTTGCTATGATGCAGAAAGACGAAAAGACGGCTATTATTCAAGCCAACAAAACCAGCGAGAACGACACGGGTTCGCCCGAGGTACAGATCGCTATTCTCACAAAGAGAATAAACGACCTTACCGAACACTTGAAAGTCCACAAGAAAGACCACCACTCAAGAAGAGGACTTCTCAAAATGGTAGGTCACAGACGTAATCTTCTCAACTACCTTGCGAAAAAGGATATCAACAGATACCGCGCGATAGTTGAAAAGCTTGGTCTGCGTAAGTAAATATGCCGAAGGTGTAGTAAAGGTGTACGCCTTTACTATGCCTTTTTGCACGTTAAAACAAGGAATTTTCGGACGGCAAGCTTAGCATTAAACAGTACGCGTTTAAGGTACGGAGCAACTTCTTACCTCTTACATCTTACCTCTAAACGCGCAGTGTTTATTGCTAAAGCTGTTGTCCGTGAAAAAATTAATAGGAGGCAGTTTATGTTTGAAAATTACAAGGTATTCAAAACAACCTACGCGGGCAGAGAGCTGACCGTGGAGACAGGCAAGACCTGCGAGCTTTCCAACGGTTCGTGCTGGGTTCGCTGCGGCGAAACCGTGGTTATGGCGAACGTTACCGCCAGCGTCAAGCCCAGAGAGGGCATCGACTTTTTCCCGCTTTCGGTGGACTATGAGGAGAGGCTTTATTCCGTTGGACGTATCCCCGGATCGTTTATGAAGAGAGAGGGCAAGCCCAGCGAAAAGGCTATCCTTACCTCGAGAGTGGTGGACAGACCTATCCGCCCGCTTTTCCCGAAAGATATGCGGAACGACGTTTCCGTGGTGATGACGGTGCTTTCCGTCGACCCGGACAATTCCCCCGAAATTTGCGGAATGATTGCGACTTCGGTGGCTATCTCAATTTCCGACATTCCTTGGAACGGTCCTATCGGCGGCATAAGCGTGGGACTTGTTGACGGGGAAATCGTGCTCAATCCGACGCTTGCGCAGAGGGAAAAGTCAGATTTGAACCTTACGGTTGCGGGTACAATGGAAAAAATTGTCATGATTGAGGCGGGCGCGAACGAAGTCGACGACGACACCATGCTGAAAGCGATTATGACGGGTCACGAAGAGATTAAAAAGATAGTGGCGTTTATTTCCGACATTCAAAAGCAGATAGGCAAGAAAAAGTTCGAGTTTGAGTCCATGGAAGTCGACCACGACCTGTTCGACGCTATCGAGGAGCTTGTGGGCGAGAAAGTCAAAGTCGCTCTCGACACCAACGACAAGAACGTCCGCGAGGAGCGTTTAAACCCGATCAAGGACGAGGTACACGAAAAATTCGACGAGGAGTACCCCGAAAAAATTGCTATGATTGACGAGTGCATATACAAGCTGCAAAAGAAAATTGTCAGAAACTGGCTCTATGAGGGCAAGCGTGTTGACGGCAGAGGTATCGACGAAATTCGTCCCCTTGCCGCCGATGTTGGCGTTCTCCCGAGAGTTCACGGTTCGGGACTTTTCACAAGGGGTCAGACCCAGGTTCTCACCGTTGCGACCCTGGGTCCGGTAAGCGATTCCCAGCGTATCGACGGTCTGGACGAAGAGGACAGCAAGCGGTATATGCACCACTATAATTTCCCGTCCTACTCGGTGGGCGAAACCAAGCCCAGCAGAGGTCCGGGACGCCGTGAAATCGGTCACGGCGCGCTTGCGGAAAGAGCGCTTGAACCCGTTATTCCCCCGGTTGAGGAGTTCCCCTACGCGCTGCGGCTTGTTTCCGAGGTGCTTTCCTCTAACGGTTCTACTTCGCAGGGCTCGATATGCGGCTCGACCCTCGCTCTTATGGACGCGGGCGTGCCTATCAAAGCCCCCGTTGCGGGAATTTCCTGCGGTCTTATCACAAGGGACGACGGCAGCTTTATGACAATGGTTGACATTCAAGGTTTGGAGGACTTTTTCGGCGATATGGACTTCAAGGTGGGCGGTACGCACAAGGGTATCACCGCCATTCAAGTGGACATCAAGGTGGACGGTCTTACTCCCGAAATAATTAAGGAGGCTTTTGCCAAAACTCATAAGGCGAGGGACTATATTCTCGACGAAATCATGCTGAAAGCCATTCCCGCGCCCAGACCCGAGGTTGGCAAGTACGCTCCCAAAATGCTCCAGACCAAAGTTCCCGTGGACAAAATCCGCGAGGTTATCGGTCAGGGCGGCAAGGTTATTCAGAAGATTTCCGCGGACTGCAACGTTAAAATCGACATCAACGACGAGGGCAACGTTTTCATTTCGGGCATCGACATGGAGAACGCAAGAAAAGCTATCCAAATTGTGGAAACAATTGCCAACGACCCGGAAATCGGCTCGATTTACAAGGGCAAGGTTGTTCGCATAATGAATTTCGGCGCGTTTGTTGAAATCGCTCCCGGCAAGGACGGACTGGTACACATTTCCAAGCTGGACAAGCAGCGGGTTGAAAAGGTTGAGGACGTGGTTTCCATCGGCGACGAAATCGTCGTAAAGGTTATGGAAATCGACAGCCAAGGCAGAATAAACCTTTCGCGGAGAGACGCTCTCGCCGACATCGAGGCTAAGAAAAACGTGTAAAATAAAGATTACTCACAAAAATATTCCCCTTTCATAAAATAAAGTGAAAGGGGAGTTTTTTATGATTGAATTACAGCTTTTGGCAATTTTTGCCTTGTGTACCGCCGCTTTGGTTATTTTTGGAATTACAGCCGTCAAGCAGGCGGAAAAAAACGGGAGCGAGCCGAGAATTTTTATAGTGCTGCCCGCGGGAAAAAATACAGCGGACATAGAATTTTTGGTGCGGAGCTGCATTTACAGGGCGGCGGAACAGTACCCGCAGGCGGTGGCGCTGCTTTGCGATTACGGCGCGGAGGAGGAAACGGTACGCATTTTTGAAAAACTTATGGAGGGCGTTTGCGAATATTATGTGGCGGATAGGGAAAATTCCGCGGAAAATGTTTGCAAAATCATAAAAAATATGGTATAATAATTTTGTATATGATTTTATGTGTAAAATTTTTGGGAAGTACGGTGCAATATGGAAGATAATAACAATTTAAAAGAGCTTGAGGGCGTTGTTGACTCCATACTGTACAGCAACCCCGAGAACGGATATATCGTTTTGGAGCTTGACATGGGCGGCGATTACGTGACGGTGACGGGGGAGCTGGGCAACATCGAAGAGGGGGAGGAGCTTGTTGTAACGGGGGATTACGTCAAGCACCCGAAATTCGGCATGCAGTTCAGGGCGGGGTTTTGCAGGCGGAAAATGCCCGCGACCTCCAACGCGATTTTGAAGTACCTTTCCTCGGGGGTTTTAAAGGGGGTTGGTCCGACACTTGCGAAACGCTTGGTGGACGAATTCGGCGAAAAAACCCTTGAAATTATAGAGAACGAGCCTGAGCTGCTTGTAAAGGTGAAAGGCATTACACCTAAAAAAGTGGACGAAATTTCCATGGAATTTAAGCGTATCTTCGGGATACGGACGCTGATGATTTTTCTTTCACAGTACGGTATACAGCCATCCGCCGCGGTGGGAGCATGGCGCAGGTGGGGGCAGTACGCGGTGGAGGTTATTAAGGAAAACCCATACGTGCTCTGCGGAAACGGCATTGAGCTGGAATTCGGCAAAGCCGAGGAAATGGCTGAAAAAATAGGCTATCCCATGGAAAGCGGCGGGAGGATTTCCGCGGGGATAATTCATATACTGGTAAATAATACCTTTTCGGGGCACACCTGTCTGCCCTATGACAGGCTGAAAGAAACCGCTTTGAAACTTCTGAACGTGGACGAAAAGCTGTTTGACGAATGTCTTGAGAATGAGTGTAAAGAGGAAAACCTTGTCAGGTACGAAAAGGGCAGCCGCAGCTTTATTTATTTGGCGGACTACCACAAAGCCGAGGAGTACATAACCGCGCGGTTGAACGTTATGAGCAGCTGCCTGAAGGACACGAAGTACGATTACGCCAAACTTATCGCAATCGAGGAAAGCGCGAAGGACATCACCTATGCCGAGCAGCAGCGTAAAGCAATTTCCCTTGCCCTGTCCCAGGGATTTATGATACTGACGGGCGGTCCGGGAACGGGAAAGACCACTACGCTGAAAGCCATAATTTCCCTGTACGAGCAGCGGGGGCTGAAAGTTATGCTTGCCGCGCCCACGGGCAAGGCGGCTAAGCGTATCTCCGACTTGACGGGGTACGATGCCAAAACCATACACCGCATGCTTGAAGTCGTCTTTGACAACAGCGGCAAGACCCGTTTCAAGCACGACGAAAACAACCCAATTTCCTGCGACGTGATGATAGTGGACGAGATGTCGATGGTGGACACGCTGCTGTTTGAGGCGCTGCTGCGGGCGCTGAGGCTTTCCTGCCGCCTTATAATGGTGGGGGACAGCGACCAGCTCCCCTCGGTGGGGGCGGGGAACGTCCTGAAAGACATGATAGACAGCGGGCGGCTGCCTGTGGTGCAGCTGACGGAAATTTTCCGTCAGGCGCGGCAAAGCAGTATCGTCATGAACGCCCATAGGATAGTGGGCGGCGAGCAGCCGGACTTGTCCCGCACGGACAGCGATTTCTTTTTCATGCAGCGGCTGAACTTCGAGTCCGCCTCGGAAACGGTGGTGGAGCTTGTTTCAAAACGCCTGCCGAAAGCGTATAAATTCGACCCGAAGGAGGACATTCAGGTGCTTTGCCCCTCGCGAAAGGGCGCGCTGGGGGTGGTTGAAATGAACAAGACCCTGCAAAACGCCGTTAACCCCGCCAAAAAGGACAAGCCCGAGATAAAGGGGGTTTTGTACACGTTCCGCGCCGACGACAAGGTTATGCAGGTAAAGAATAATTATGACATTTCCTGGAAAAAAGGCGAAGAGAGCGGCGCCGGTATTTTTAACGGAGATATTGGAACAATTTTAAAGGTGGTTAAAGCCGAAAGCAAGATTTTTATAGATTTTGACGGACGTATCGCGGAGTACGGCTACGAAATGCTTGACCAGCTGGAGCTTGCCTACGCCGTGTCGGTGCACAAAAGTCAGGGCAGCGAGTTCAACGCGGTGATAATCCCACTGCTGGGGGGGTTTGACAAGCTGTACTACAGGAATTTGCTGTACACCGCGGTGACGAGGGCGAAAAAAATTCTTATAATAGTAGGCTCGGCGCGGGCGGTGGAAAAAATGGTGGAAAACAACCGCCGCACCCTGCGGTACACCTGCTTAAAAGATATGCTTGAAAAGGAGCTGAAAGAGTATGACAGCGGCGGATAAGTGTAAAGCCTTTCTCCTTGACATAATTTTCCCCAACCGCTGCCCGTTCTGCGGCGATTTTATAATGTGGGACAGGCATATCTGCGGCGAGTGCGGGGAAAATTTAACCAAAGCGAACGGCGTCATCTGCCGAAAATGCGGCAAGGACAAGTGCGTCTGCGGGGAGGATATTCGGTACGATACGGCTTTCGCGTCTTTTATTTACAACGAAGAGCCGGTCAGCGGCGCGGTGCACCGCTTTAAGGAAACGGGGGAGCTGAACCTTGCTTTGTACACTGTAAAGGACATTGCCTTGCATATGGAGCGGGAAAATATTCCCAAGGCGGATTTGGTCGTACCCGTACCCATGGGCAGGAAAAAACAGCGGAGGCGGGGGCACAATCAGGCGGAACTGCTTGCAAGGTGTATAGGCAAAGAGCTTGACATACCCGTCCGCAATGATATTCTTTTTAAGCGCGACACGGCGGACGAGCAGCACGGTCACAACGCCGTGGAACGGCGCGAACGGGTGAAAACCCTGTTTTATACGGGCGAGGCGGACTTGTCCGGGAAAACCGTTATGCTCTGCGACGACGTGATGACTACGGGGGCGACGGTAAGCGAGTGCGCGGGACTTCTTAAGGAACTGGGCGCGGAGCGCGTAATTTCGGCGGTCTGCGCGGTTACAATACTTGAAAATACACTATCGGAGGAGGACGTTTAAAATGGACATAGGAATTGATTTGGGCACGGCGAACGTGCTTATTTCCGTGGGGAACAAAGGCGTGGTGCTGAACGAGCCGTCGGTGGTGGCGTTCAACAAAAAGATTAACGAGATAGTCGCAATCGGTGCGGAGGCGTACAAAATGATAGGCAGAACCCCCGAGTACATCACGGTGGTGCGCCCACTCAGCGACGGTGTTATCTCCGACCACAAAATGACGGAAAGAATGATAATGGCGTTTATCGAAAAGGTCACGGGCAAGCAGCTGCTTATGCCGAATATCATTATGTGCATACCCTCGTCCATAACCGACGTGGAGAGCCGCGCGGTTATCGAGGCGGCGAAAATCGCGGGGGCAAGGCAGGTGTACCTTATCGAAGAGCCTGTGGCGGCGATAATGGGGGCGGGGGTTGACATTTCCTCCCCCGACGGCAATATGGTGGTGGACATCGGCGGCGGAACTACCGATATAGCGGTGGTTTCCATGAACGGCGTTGTGGCAAAGCTGTCAATGAAAGTGGCGGGGGGAAAGCTTGACAAAGCCATAGTGCGGTATGTCAGCAGCCGGTACAGAATTTTAATAGGTGAAAAAACCGCCGAAAACGCCAAAATGGCGGCGGCAAACGTGTATTCCCCCGACGGCAGCCGAAAGGTAACCATTAAAGGCAGACACCTTGTCAGGGGACTTCCCGAGCAGATAGAGCTGACGGATTACGACATTTACGAGGCAATAATTGACAATATTCAGGAGATGATAGACGGCGTGCGGGACGTTGCCGAGAGAACCCCTCCCGAGCTTGCGGGGGACGTTTACCGCAACGGCATTTATCTCACGGGGGGCGGCGCGTTGCTTTTCGGGCTTGACAAGCTGATGACTTCACAGCTTGGGGTAAAGTGCATAGTTCCCGACGACCCGCTGTCCTGCGTGGCAAAGGGTACGCGGTACGCCTTTAAAAATATTGACAAGCTGCTGGACGGTTTTGAGCACGTTTCAATGTACAAATAGCGGGGAGCCCCCGCGGGCATAGTCACCCCCACCGTAAATTGTTATGGGAATTTACTATGTAGTGCCCCCTCAAGGGGGCGGGCGAAAATTATAGTTATAGTATAGTACAAGCACATTCCCGCATATTCTGATAGCAATAAATGTTAAGGAGTATGCTTGCTTATGAAATGTACTTTGGCGGCTTTGAGAAACAAGGAGATAATCAACATAAAAAACGGCGCAAGACTGGGCTATATCGACGATTTGGAGTTTGACACCGATACCTCCGAGGTAAAATCTTTTATAGTTTACGGCAGGTCGCGTTTTTTCGGGCTTTTCGGCAGGGAGGACGATATTGTCATAACTTGCGGGGACATTGAAATTATCGGCGTCGATACGGTCCTTATAGCGGTTGATGAGGCAGAATTGGCAAAAAGGCACTCAAATTCTTTCAAAAATTTGTTGAAATAGCATAACAAAATTATCTTGCAATTTTTGCCCAAATGTGGTATAATACTATAGTGTTCGCGTACGCGAAAATCGCACGCGCGTGTTTTGGCAACGGGTGCTTACCCGAAGTTAAGCTGTTGCCGAGCTAACCCGCGCGGAGGAAAAAACCATATTTAGGAGGAACTACAAATGGGCGTAGTATCAATGAAACAGCTGCTTGAGGCAGGCGTTCACTTCGGTCACCAGACCAGAAGATGGAACCCGAAAATGGCTCCGTACATCTTTACGGAGAGAAACGGCATTTACATCATCGACTTGCAGAAAACCGTCAAGAAACTTGACGAGGCGTACAACTTCATCAAGTCCGTTGCCGAGAACGGCGACACCGTGCTTTTCGTGGGCACTAAAAAGCAGGCGGGGGATTCCGTTAAGGAAGAGGCTCTCCGCGCGGGCGTTCACTATGTAAACGCGCGTTGGCTCGGCGGTATGATGACAAACTTCAAAACCATTCAAAGACGTATCAAAAGGCTTGAACAGCTCCACCAAATGGAGGAGGACGGCACTTTCAACCTTCTCCCCAAAAAGGAAGTTATCAAGCTCCAGCTTGAAATTGAAAAGCTCGAGAAATATCTCGGCGGTATCAAGACTATGACAAAGCTCCCCGGCGCGTTGTTTATCGTCGACCCCCGCAAGGAGAAAATCGCCGTTGCGGAGGCTAAGAAACTGGGTATTCCAATAGTCGCTATCGTGGATACAAACTGCGACCCCGACGACGTTGACTATGTAATCCCCGGAAACGACGACGCTATCCGCGCGGTTAAACTTATCGCGGGCGCAATGGCTGACGCCGTTATCGAGGGCAGACAGGGCGAGGCTGAAGAGGCTGCCGCAGAGGATAAGGACGCCGCTGAGGAAGAGGAATAAGAATTTTACATTAAGGTGTAAGGGGGAATTTCTTACGTCTTACCTCTTACATCTTATTTCTAACAAGGAGGAATATAAATGGCAAAAGTTTCCACACAGGAAATTAAAGACCTTATGAAAACTACCGGAGTAGGCATGATGGACTGCAAAAAGGCTCTCGAAGAAGCCGAGGGCGATACCGAAAAGGCTATCGTAATACTCCGTGAAAAGGGACTTGCCACACAGGCAAAGAAAAGCGGCAGAATTGCCGCGGAGGGCATTGTTACTTCCGTTGTAGAGGGCAGCGTCGGCGCGGTAGTGGAAGTAAACATCGAGACTGACTTCGCCGCAAACAACGACGAGTTCAAGGCGTTTGTAAACGCCGTGGCAAAGACGGTTATCGAGAAAAATCCCGCAGACCTCGACGCGCTTAAAGCAGCCACAATCAGCGGCGGCGATAAGAGTGTTGAAGAGTCTCTTCAGGACTTGTTTATCAAAATCAGGGAAAATATGGTTATTCGCCGTTTTCAGCGGTTTGAGGGCGTGCTCGTTCCTTACGTTCACGGCGGCGGCAGCATCGGCGTAATGGTTAAGCTCGATACCGACCTCCCTGCGGACAAGGTTTTCGAGGTGGGCAAGGATTGCGCTTTGCAGGTTGCGGCTATGAACCCCGCTTACCTTGACAGAGCGGCTGTTCCCGCGGAAGTCATCGAAAACGAAAAGAAGATTATGATGGCTCAAATGGCGGAAGACCCCAAAATGGCAAGCAAGCCCGAGCAAGTCCGGGCGAAAATTGTCGAGGGCAAGGTTGGCAAGTACTATTCCGAAAACTGTCTCCTCGAGCAGGCTTTTGTCAAGGACGACAAGGTTTCCGTGCAGAAGTACGTTGAAAACGCCGCAAAGACTTTGGGCGGAAAAATTGCCGTGGCTGACTACGTTCGTTTTGAGAGAGGCGAGGGTATCGAGAAGAAAGCCGACGACTTCGCCGCGGAAGTTGCAAGTATGGCGAAGGGTAACGGCTGATAAGTTAATTTTAAATAAGCAAAAGGGCAGGAAGATTTTCCTGTCCTTTTTTAATATTTATAGCAAGCCTATAAAATAACGCTTTTTGCAGGATTGCTATAGATAAGCAAAAATCTTTGTAAAGCTATTGCAATTCCGCGAAAAATGCGGTAAAATTATTACATTACAATATTTTGGAGGAAAAAATGAATATTACTCAGCGAATGATTAACGAGGCGAAAAAGTACGCTTGGCAGAATGAGGACGCTTATATACACTTAGCCTCCGACGGCGACGAGCCGGAAGATTATATCGGCTTTTGGTTTGACGGTGAATACATACTCAACCCTTGGACGGAATACTCCAAAATACCGATAAACGACCCGTTTAAGACGTTCGGTACAGAAAATATCGAAAATCTTGTCATAGAACTGCTTGCAAAAAATGATATTGCGCAGCTTACCGACGACAATTGTCCCGCGGGGCAAATATATATCGGCGACGGCGAAGTACGGTACGCGCTGGGAGAAATTGGGTGCAAAAATTTATTCTGCATTGGCGTAAACCCCAGCAACGCCGATTTAAGCGAGGACGACCCTACCGTCTGCGCGGTCAGAACCGCCGCTGAAGATAACGGTTTTGACGGGTGGATTATGCTTAACCTATATCCCGAAAGGCAGAAAAATCCCGATTTGCTGCCTAAAGACCCCGACAAAACGCTTTTGCGCAGAAACGGGGCAATCGTCCGAGGTCTGCTGGAATATTACCCTAACGCGCCTGTATGGGCGGCTTGGGGTGCAAATATCGAAAAACAAAAATACATGAAAGATTTGCTTTTACAAAATATGGAAGTACTCGGCAAGCGTGAATGGTTTTGCAGAGGAAACCTTGTAAACCACCCGCACCACCCGCTGTACTTAAAAAAGTCGGAAAAATTTAATAAATTCGATTTCAGAAAATATTGCAATTCTCAAAAAATTGTGGTAAAATTAACATAGATATTTTTTGCAAAGGAAGATTTTTATGAAGTTTGTTGTTTTGCTCTGCGACGGTATGGCTGACTACCCCGTGGAGGAGCTGGGCGGCGAGACCCCTATGAGCAAGTCAGTCACCCCCAATATGGACGCTCTCGCGCCGAAATCCGTTATCGGACTTGTGAAAACCGTTGCCGACGGCTTGAAACCCGGCTCGGACGTGGCTAACCTGTCCGTTCTCGGCTACGACCCCGCCGTTTGCTACACGGGGCGTTCCCCGCTTGAGGCGGGCTCTATCGGCATTGATATGCAGCCCGACGACGTTTCGTTCCGCTGCAATCTTGTGACGGTTTCAAACGAGCCTAATTTTGAGGACAGAACCCTTGTGGACTACTGCGCGGACGACATTTCCACCGCCGAGGCTGCCGAGCTTGTAAAGTTCCTCGCCTCCCACTTCGACAACGAGGAGTTTAAGCTGTACAGCGGCGTGAGCTACCGTCACTGCCTTATCTGGCACGGCGGAACTCTTGACGTGGGCACCCTTACCCCGCCTCATGACATCACGGGGCGCAAGGTTACGGAATATATTCCCAATCACCCCAACGCGGAAAAACTGTACGCCATGATGAAAAAAAGCTATGAGCTGCTGAAAGACCACCCCGTCAACAAGGCGCGGGAGGAGCGGGGGCTGCGTCCCGCCAACTGCGTATGGCTCTGGGGCGAGGGCGTTCGGGCGAATTTGGAGAATTTCTACGACAGGCACAAGCTGAAAGGCTCTATGATTTCGGCGGTGGACTTGCTGAAAGGCATCGGCAAATTCGCGGGAATGCGGGTTGTGAACGTTGAGGGCGCGACGGGGTACATCGATACAAATTTCAAGGGCAAGGCAAACGCCGCAGTTAAGGAGCTTGCTGACGGTCAGGATTTTGTGTACATTCACGTTGAGGCGCCCGACGAGTGCGGTCACAGGCACGAAATTGACAATAAAGTGAAATCTCTTGAAATAATTGACAGGGAAATTTTGGGAACGATACTCCCCGAGCTTGAAAAGTACGACGACTTCAAGCTGATGATACTTCCCGACCACCCCACGCCGCTGGCGTTAAAGACCCACACCAACGACGCCGTGCCGTTTATGATTTACCAAAAGAGCGTCAAGGCGGAGGGCAAGCCGGTGTTCACCGAAAAAACCGCCAAGGAGACGGGGCTGTATATTGAGAAAGGTCCGTCGATTATGGATTATTTTATAGAACTTAATAAATAAATTTTTAATGGCAGGAAAATATTGGAAAGTAACAGTACAAAGTATTGTTACCCGTGGGAGCATTTTACTTTTATTGACAAAGTTTGCCAATAAGGGTAAAGGCTCAGCCTTTTTCCTGCCATTTTTTTCACAAAACCCCCTCAAAATCAAACTCGGGAGTATACTCCTCTTTCGCCGAGGAACGCTCCTGCATAAAGCCCTCCAGACCCAGCTCCCGCGCCCTTTCAAGAACAAAATTGTACTCAAATGTGGAAATCCTGCGGGAAATTTCCTTATATTGGCAGCTCCCGTAGCAGGGCGTGTACTGGCTCATTAGGCTGACAAGCACGCCGCCTTTGGGAAAATTTTCCGCAATCCACTCCAGCACCTTGACCGAATCCCGCCTGTGAGACGGCAGCGCAAGGTGGCGGATAATCATCCCCCGCCGCAAAATTCCGCTCTCGATTTGGCACGCGCCCACTTGACGGTACATCTCTTTCAACGCCGCCGTAACCGTTTCAAAATAGTTTTGGGCGGCGGAATATTTTTCCGCAAGCCCGTCGTCGAAATACTTAAAATCCGGCAGGTAGACGTCCACATACCCCTCCAGCAGCTTAAGCGTTTCCACACGCTCATACCCGCCCGTGTTGTAAATTATTGGAATTTTCAGCCTGTCTCGGCACAACTCCAAAGCCTCGATAATTTGGGGTACATAAGGGGTCGGACTTACAAGGTCGATGTTGTGCGCGCCCTTTTCCTGCAATTCAAGAAAAATTTCCGCCAGTCTTTTTACAGTAATTTCCATTCCGATATTTTCATGGGAAATTTTGTAATTTTGACAGTAGCAGCATTTCAAACAGCACCCCGAAAAAAACACCGTCCCCGCGCCGTTTTCGCCCGAAAGGCAAGGCTCTTCCCACATATGGAGAAAGGCTTTCGCCGCGCGGACGTTCGCCTCGCACCCGCAGAAACCCGCGCTTTTATACCTGTCAGCGCCGCATTTTCGGGGACATAGTACGCAATTATGTAAATCCATAAAATCACCTATTAGAAGTTAGAGGTTAGAATTACAATAATTTCCATTTTATGCTATTTAATACTAACCCGCTCCCTTGAGGGGGCTTTGATAAAAAAAGCACCCCCACATTTAACTGCGGGGGTGACACTGGCGGAGAAGGAGGGATTCGAACCCTCGATGAGCTATCAACCCATACACGAGTTCCAGTCGTGCGCCATAAACCGGGCTAGGCGACTTCTCCGTTTAGAGGTTAGAAGTTAGAGGATAGAGGTTAGAATTTGACCGCTTTGCGGTCTTTTTCTCTTTCCTTACTTTGTAACTATATTATTATAGCAGAAATTTTTTGCCTTGTCAAGGGGTTTTTTGAAAAAAATATTTTTTGTGATTTTGCTAAAAATTTGCATATTTTTTTATAAGATATTGCAGTTTCTGTTTTTTTGTGGTATAATATTATGGGTTTAAATTTTTTCGTTTGGAAACGAGGTACGCTATGTTTGTTGATAAGGCAAAAATTAAGATAAAAGCGGGGGACGGCGGCGACGGCGCGGTGTCCTTCCACCGTGAAAAGTACATCGCAAGCGGCGGTCCCGACGGCGGCGACGGCGGCAAGGGCGGTGACATTATTTTCCAGGTGGACGACAATTTCTCCACCCTCGAGGACTTCCGCTACAAAAAAAAGTACGCCGCGGCGCGGGGCGAGAACGGCTCTTCCGGCAACAAAACGGGGAAAAACGCTCCCGACCTCGTCATCAAAGTGCCTATGGGTACTTTAATCCGCGACGCCGAGACGGGCAGAATTATGGCGGATATGTCCTCGCCCGAGCCGAAAATTCTCGCTCGGGGCGGCAAGGGCGGCAAGGGCAACGCCCGCTTTGCAACCCCCACACGGCAAATTCCTAAATTTGCCAAACCGGGATTTTTGGGCGAGGAGTTTGAAATTTCCCTCGAGCTAAAACTTATCGCCGACGTGGGACTTGTGGGATTTCCCAATGTCGGAAAATCCACGCTGATTTCCGTGGTTTCGGCGGCAAAGCCAAAAATTGCCAATTACCACTTTACCACGTTAACGCCCGTGCTGGGTGTCGTCAAGATTGAGGAGGGCAAATCATTTGTAATGGCGGATATTCCGGGACTTATCGAGGGCGCAAGCGACGGCATAGGCTTGGGGCACGAGTTCCTCCGCCATGTTGAAAGGTGCAGGCTTATCGTCCATGTGGTGGACGTTTCCGGGGTTGAGGGGCGCGACCCGAAAAACGATTTCGAGATAATCAACCGCGAGCTGAAAACTTTCAGCGAGGAGCTTGCGGAACTGCCCCAGCTGGTTGCGGCAAACAAGTGCGATATGGCGACCCCCCAGCAAATTGCCGATTTCAGGCAATTTGTGGAAAATCTTGGCTTGAAATTTTACGAGATTTCCGCCGCCACCACGCAGGGTACAAAACAGCTTGTGGGCGCGATTGCCGCGGAGCTTGACAAACTCCCGCCGGTAAAGGAGTACGAGGCTGAACCCATGACCCAGCGTGAGCTTGACGAGCGCGCAGGGCAGGGCGAAAAATTCGAGATAAAGCGGGGCGACGACGGCGTATTTTACGTTGAGGCGCCTTGGCTGGAGAACATTATGCGCACCGTCGATATGGACGATTACGCCTCACTCCAGTATTTTCAGCGGGTGCTGCGAAACAGCGGCATTATCGACGAACTGGAAAGAAAAGGCATTGACGAGGGCGACACGGTAAACATTTTCGGCTTTGAGTTTGACTTTGTGTATTGAGGTGTACAATATGAGAAAAAAGCTAATTATAACGGTTTCTGTAATATTATGTCTGCTTGTAACGGCGACGGTAATTTACAGAATCAATTACAAAAAGCAAGTATACGACTATAACGAGGAGCTGTATGTCAGCAATGAGGAATATGATATAACCGTGTATCCTCCCGTCAACAGAGAAAATTCCGCGCACGAATATATGGCTTTTTGCGAAATGCGGCTTAATCCCTTGTATGAGGATATTTCTAACGATGAGTATTATTCAAAAATGAATGAAACGGTTTGCTCGATTATAGACGATGTATATTCTTATATTGCCGAGAAAAACATAAGCGAAAAATTCAGGATTTATATTAAAACCGAAGCGCAAAAGAATTACTATACTTTTGAGTTTTACAACTATTGCGACATATTTGATTTTTACGGCTATTCAAACAATATTGACGAAACTGCCCGAAGTGAGTTTAATGCGGAAATGGAAAGCGTCGGGGTAAGCGGTAATTTTATTTCCTGTGCTTACCGCGCGGATATATATGAAAACGCGGTCTCAAAAAAATATGCAATTGAGCTTTTAAACAGTCTGAAAATAAAGTATCTTAGGGCATTAGGAAACAACACTGTTAATTTAAATCTTGCGGAACTTGATTATTCCGATTTTGAAAAGCTTAAGTCAATTACTTTGTTGGTTACTTCTAATTTTATTGTTTCGGAGGATATTTACCAAACATTGGCAAAATCGGGAATGATAGACGACAGTAACAATAATAGCTATAAAGTTGACTGTTCCGAGCGTGACGATTTGGACTGGTATTTTGAAGGCTATATGTCTTATAAATAACATAGAACATATAATTTTACAACGGGAGGCACAAAATGGAACTTTTTGACATTTACGACAAAGAAAGAAACAAAACTGGGCGCACTGCCGAACGTGGCAAGCCTGTTCAAAACGGCGATTTCCGAATGGTGGTGCACATCTGTATATTCAACGGCGACGGCAGAATGCTCATTCAGCGGAGACAGCCGTTCAAGCACGGCTGGAGCGGTATGTGGGACTTATCCGTGGGCGGTTCGGCGGTTGCGGGGGACACAAGCCTTACCGCCGCTGTACGCGAGGTGGGGGAGGAACTGGGCTTAAAACTTGCCCCGGAGGAACTGCGGCGGGTGCTGACGGTACAGACGGAGCACGTTTTTGACGATATTTACACCGTTCGCAGGGATTTGGACGTACAAAAGCTGACTTTGCAGGAAACCGAGGTGGCGGAGGTTCGGTGGGCGGATATTTCCCAAATAAAGGAAATGATACGCTCGGGCGTGTTTATACCATACCACGAGGCTTTCATAGACCTGCTGTTCTTTATGAAAGACCATGACGGCGCACGAACGGCTGACGATACGACATCTCCCAAAATCTGACAAGGAGGAATTTACCATAGAAAAACACGACGTAAATCAGTACAGCCCCTTAACCCTTGCTTTTTTGGGGGACGCGGTGTACGAACAGTTAGTCCGCGAGCGGCTTGTGCTGACGGCTAATATGCCCGTGAAAAAGCTCCACGCCGAGGCTGTGGAACGGGTTCGGGCGGCGTATCAGTCAAGGGCGGTGGAGGAAATTCTCCCCGTTTTAACGGAGGAGGAAACCGCCGTGCTGAAACGGGGCAGGAACGCCACGGGAAACACCGTGCCGAAAAGCTCCAACCCCGTGGAGTACAGACGGGCGACGGCGCTGGAAACGCTGTTCGGTTACTTAAAACTAACGGAAAATTATAAAAGAATGGTTGAATTATTCGACATAATATGGTATAATGTAGAAATGCACGATGAAAAGGAGGAAAAACAATGAACCTTGAGGGCGTAAATATGATAACCTGCGGTGCGGAAAACTGCTACGTGATACAGGGCGAAAGCGGCGATATGCTTATCGACACGGGCACGGAGGAGGACCGCGACACGATCGAGACTTGGCTGGGATATTTTAATGTAAAGGTGATATTCCTTACACACGGTCATAACGACCATATCGGCAACGCGGCGTACCTCGCCGAGCGTTTCGGGGCGGAAATCGCTATGAGCAAGTTCGACGCGGCTCTGTCAAGGCATAACCTTTTACACCGCGTGCACTGTATGGGACTGCGGGGTAATGTCATTTGGAAAGCCTCCCGAGAGAATTTCGAGAGCTTTTCCGACCCCTTTAAAGTCGATATTTTACTTGAGGACGGCATGCCCGTGGGCGAAAAATACGGCATTGACTGCAAAGCCGTAAAGCTTGACGGTCACACAAAAGGCTCTTTCGGAGTAATGCAAGGGGGAGACCTTTACGTCGGGGATGCGCTTATGAATTTTGTAATTCCAAGCTCCTCGCTTATATGCGAAAGTCCCAAAGCGGCTAAGGAAACTTTGTACAAAATAGCGGCTCTTTCCCCCGAAAGAATATTTTTCGGGCACGGCAAACCCATAGAGGCGGGCAGTCGGGCGTACTCGCGGTTACTTAATATTTAAGGCAACACCGCACAAAGAACGGCTAACGCCTTTGTGCACGTCTTGCTTGCA